>DATLYF010000068.1:0-18209 GCA_035575095.1 Candidatus Competibacteraceae bacterium | reverse complement strand
CGATCTCGGCCACGGGAGCATCGAGGGACAAGCCGATGCTACAGCCGCGTGCGGTGAGGAACGAAACCGCCTCGTCATCGAGCAGGGTCGCATTGGTCTGCACCCCGAAGCGGAAGCTGTCCTGGTAGGCCTCGATGCCGGCGAAGATGGCCCTGCGGTTGAGCAGGGGTTCGGCACCGTGGAAGATGACCTGAGGGCGTCGCCCCGCCGCTACCGTGGTGGCGAAGTAGTCCTCGAGCCTGGCCAGGGACTCCAGCACCAGCGCCTCGGACATGTGCTTACCGCCCCGGCGCATGGTGCCGGGGATGTAGCAGTAGGTGCAGTCGAGGTTGCAGCGCTCGGTCGGATTGAAATAGACCGCCGACGGTTTCAGATGGAAGCGGAGCATGTCCATTTCCTGGGCGAACCGGTCCCGTTTTTCCAGATACTCGCCGAGCAACTCTTCCCCGGACAGGATCCCGCCCAGCCTCTCCTTGCGGACCAGCGACCAGAAGGCCGTATCGGGGTCGATCACGGCGAGGTAGTCGCCGTGGCCGATATCGAAGGTCTGGAGCGTGGGACCGTTACCGCTATTGAAGCATTGGCTCTGGGCTGCCATCACTTCACCTGCCGGTCCATGAGGACGTAGTGGGACAGTCCGGTGCCCTCGGCGTCACAAGTCTTACGATAGGCGATGACGTCGGGATTACGGGGGGATTTTTCGGCTTGGTTCGTCTCGACAACCTGTTTCATGGCCTCTCTCCAATGGCAAGAACGCACGTGGAAGGGCCGCGGCAGGCACGATGGCCCACCGAAACCCTTTACCATCGGACTTCGGCCCTTCAGGAAACAGTACCAGTTCGTCTTCTGGCTCTCGGATCAGCTAGCGACTCCGCACCTTCCCGACAGGTATTGCCCCCGTCAGTGGCTGGCTTGCGCCGGCGGAGCGTATCCCCGATTACAGCGGCGGGACCGCCACGGATTCGCACCGTGTTCCGTTAACTGGCGCCAGCCAAGATAGCACCGGCGCCTGCGCTGTCAATTCGCCATTGCCACCCACGCCGGGCATATGCCCTACCTGCGTCGCACGGACTTAGCCAGATGTCGCCTGCGGAAAGGGGCGTCCTACCGGATTCGATTGATCAGTCCGCGTACCGGACTGTCGTGCAACCTCGCATCACTCCTCCAGCCGCCCCAGCGTGAAGAACACGCCACCGCTCCACACCCCGTAGAGCGTCTCGCCATCCTGTTCGCGCTCCTCGCCCAGCTCCGCTAGCTCCAGAAAGGTGGAACGGGTGAGCTTGGCCCACAGCCGGCCGCGCACGTGCACGTAGGGGGCCGGCTCGTTGCGGTCGGGATGGATATCGACGCGCAGCGGATGTTCGGGGCCGGCCTCGATCACCTCCTCCAGATTGGTGATAAAGCGCAGCCGGCGCTCCTGCCCCTGCCCGACCGCCTCCAGGCCGACTGCCAGGAAAGGCGCGTCCTCGACCCGGATGCGCCACTTCTCCACCGGGCTCAGCAGATAGTAATGGCCGTCCTCGTCGCGGCGCAGGATGGAGGCGAACAGGCGCACCAGTTCAGGCCGAGCGATGGGGACACCCTCGTGCCACCAGCGCCCGTCGCGGGCGATGCGCAAGTCCATGTCGCCGGATAGCGGCGGATTCCAGGCATCCACCGGGGGCAGCCCGCGGCCGCGGGAGTGGGCCGCCAAGGCATCGAGATCGGGTTTTCGGGTCATTTGCGTGCCGTCCCCTCGGTCAGCCAGTCGGGCAGTTCACGGTCGCCGGCATGCTCGATGATGTACTGCCGGATGAGCTTGCGCACGACCTGGGAGGGCGTGAGGTCCTGGGCCGCGCAGATTTCCTCGAAGATCTGTTTCTTGCGCGGATCGATCAGGATGGTCAGACGTGCTGTGCGGTTTTCCATGGTCATCAGATCATTGAATGATAATTTAATTGTAATTTAATATTATCACTCGAACATGCGCCAGTGGCGCGTCAAGGGAGAGAGATGCGGTGTCCTCGGCATTGTTGGCAGTGTGGGCAGCCTTGGTGGCAGCGCTCGCGGGTTTGGCGGCGGATCGCTGGCCTGCGCCTTCCCGGGCGTTGAGCTGTGGACTGCTGGGGATCAGCGGGCTGCTTGCGATCATCGCCGCAGCACAAGCCCTGTTGAGCACCGAGGCGGCCGCATTGCAGCTCTCGCTCGGCCTCCCCTGGCTGCCCTGGCACCTACGGCTGGATGCCCTGGCCGGCCTGTTTCTAATGATCATCGGTCTTGGCACGCTGGCCATCTCGCTCTATGCGCCGGCCTACATCGAGGAGTATCGGCACGGCCCGCAGCCGCTCGCGGTATTGCAGATCTTCACCGGGCTGTTCATCGCCGGCATGGAGCTGGTCGTGCTGGCCGACGACGCCTTCGCCTTCATGGTGGCCTGGGAGCTGATGTCGCTGGCGAGCTATTTCCTCGTCACCTACCAGCACCAGCACGCCGCCAACCGCCGGGCCGGTTTTCTCTATCTGGTGATGGCCCATATCAGCGGCCTGGCGATCCTGCTCGGCTTCGGCGTGCTCGCTGCCTTCGGCGGTGCCTTCACCTTCGCGGCGATGCGCGCCGCCGATCCGGGCCTCATCTGGTCCAGCGTTGCGTTCGCGCTCGCGCTTGCCGGTTTCGGCATGAAGGCGGGCTTGGTACCGTTGCATGCCTGGCTGCCCGAGGCGCATCCGGTAGCCCCCTCGCATATCTCGGCGCTGATGTCGGGCGTGATGCTCAAGGTAGCGGTATACGGCTTTATCCGCGTCGTCTTCGATCTGTTGCCCGCCCCGCACTGGGGTTGGGGTGTGGCGCTGCTGGTGGTCGGCAGCGTCAGTGCCTTGTTCGGCATCCTCTACGCCCTGCTGCAGACCGACTTGAAGCGACTGCTCGCCTACAGCTCGGCCGAGAACATCGGCATCATCTTCATCGGCCTGGGGCTTGCGGTGATCTTCATCGGCACCGGTCACACCGCGCTGGGTATCCTGGGCCTGGTCGCCGCCCTCTACCATTGCCTCAACCATTCACTGTTCAAGGGATTGCTGTTCCTCGGCGCCGGCGCGGTGATCCAGCATACCCACGAGCACGATCTGGAGCGCATGGGCGGTCTACTCAAACCCATGCCCTGGACCGGCTTGCTGTTCCTGATCGGCATCCTGGCGATCAGCGCGCTGCCGCCGCTGAACGGCTTCGCCTCGGAATGGCTGATCTTCCAGACCGCGCTCCAGGCTCCCGTGCTGCAAAATGGAGTCATGCGCGCCGTGATCCCGCTCGCCGCGGCGATGCTGGCGCTGACCGGCGCCGTTGCGGCGGCCTGCTTCGTCAAGGTCTACGGCATCGCCTTCCTCGGGCAGCCGCGCACCCGCCACGCCCGACACCCCCATGATGCGAGCACGGGGATGAAGCTGGCGATGGGTCTGCAGGCACTGGCCTGCGTGCTGCTCGGCGTGTTCGCCGCGCCCACCGTGGCCTTGCTGGAGCGTATCCCCGCGGTCCTGCTAGACGCGCGCCTGCCTAGCGCCACCCAGCTCGGCTGGCTGTGGCTGACGCCGATCGCCCCCGAGGTTGCCTCCTACAGCGCACCGCTGGTCGTGCTCGGCGTGCTCGCCGCGGTCGGAACCTGGGCCTTCATCCGCTTCTGGCTGCGCCCGCGTGGCAAGGTCGGCGCGCTCAGGCGCGGTCCGGCCTGGGACTGCGGCTTCGGCCCGCTGAGCCCGCGCATGCAATACACCGCCGAGAGCTTTTCCCAGCCGTTTCGCCGCGTATTCAGGCCGGCCTGGCAGATCCGGGAGGAGCTGGTAAAGTCGCCGCTCGAGAGCCCCCCCTTCTGGGAAATCCGCTACCAATCACAACTGGGCGACATCACCTGGAACTGGCTATATCAGCCGCTCGCCCGCACCATCCAGCGCGCCGCCCAGCAGGTCGGCAGGCTGCAGACCGGGCATCTGCGCCATTACCTCGGCTATTCCTTCGTGACCGTACTGGTGCTGCTATGGTTGATATCCTGATCGACTGGTTGGTGGCCCTGCTGCAGACGCTGGCCTTCGTCGTGCTCGCCCCGCTGTTCGCCAGTCTCGTCAAGCGCGTCAAATGCCGCTTGCAAAACCGCCGCCCACCGCCCTGGCTGCAGCCCTACCGCGATCTGCGCAAGCTGTTCGGCAAGCAGGTCCTGCTCGCCGAGACGGCCTCACCGCTGTTCCGGCTGGCTCCTTACATCGTCTTTGCAGTGACGGTGATGGCCGCTTCGGTGGTACCGCTGTTCGCGGTCGACCTGCCCACCGCGGCGACCGCCGATGCCATCGTGCTGGTGGGCTTCTTCGCCTTCTCCCGCGTCTTTCTAGCGCTGGCCGGCATGGATGTAGGCACGGCCTTCGGCGGCATGGGCGCTTCGCGGGAAATGCTGGTCGGCGCACTGGCCGAGCCGGCGCTGCTGATGGTGATCTTCACGCTGGCAATGGTGGCCTCCAGCACCAACCTGTCGACGGTGGTCACGGCCTTGCTGCACCAGGGGGTGATCTTGCGTCCGTCGCTGCTGTTCGCGCTGCTCGCCCTGCTGCTGGTGGCGATCGCCGAGACCGGCCGCATTCCGGTGGACAATCCCGCCACTCACCTGGAGCTGACGATGATCCACGAGGCCATGGTCCTCGAATACACCGCCCGCCAGCTCGCGCTGATCGAGTGGGCCGCCCAGCTCAAGCTGACGCTCTACGCGGTGCTGATCGCCAATACCTTCTTTCCGTGGGGGATCGCCGAAGACATCGCTCCGCTCAGCCTGCTGCGGGGGATGGCCGCGGTCGTGCTGAAGCTCGCGTTATTGGGGATGCTGCTGGCCATCGCCGAGACCGTGGTTGCCAAGATGCGCCTGTTCCGGGTGCCGGGCTTCCTGGCGCTGGCGCTAGTGCTGGCGCTGCTCGGCATGCTCAGCTACAACGTGCTGGAGGTAACCTGATGGACCTCGCTCGTCTGAGCCTGCAGGAGCAGGCCATCGTCGCGCTGGCGGCACTGATCCTGTTCACCTCCTTCGCGCTGCTGGCGCAGAGCCGGCTGCTCGCCATCGTCAAGACCTTCGCCTGGCAGGGTGCCCTGGTCGCGTTGACCACGGCGCTGGTGGGCTACGCTACCCGCTCGCCGCACCTCTATGTCTCGGCGCTGATCACGCTGGCGCTGAAGGCCCTGTTCGTCCCCTGGCTGCTGTATCGACTGATCCATCGTTTCAAGCTGCTGCGCGAGCAAGAGACGCTGGTCCACTCCGGCACGGTGCTGCTGCTGGGCACGGCGCTGGTGATCTTCAGCTACCACGTCGCACTGCCGATCGAGCAGCTCGCGCAGTCGAGCACCCGCCCCGTGATCGCGGTGAGCCTCGCCCAGGTGCTGCTCGGTATGCTGATGCTGATCACCCGCGGCAAGGCGGTCTCACAGGTGGTGGGCTTCATGGCGATCGAGAATGGCCTGTTCTTCGCCGCGGTGGCGGCCACCCATGGCATGCCAATGATCGTCGAACTCGGCGCCGCCTTCGACGTGCTGGTCGCGGCAGTGATCTTCGGTGTGTTCTTCTTCCATATCCGCGACAGCATCGATTCGCTGGACGTGGACCAGCTCCACCGCCTGTCGGAGACCGAGTGATGGCAGCCCTGTTCTTGACCCTGCTGATCCCGCTGGTCGCCGCCATTGCGCTCGCCTTCGTCGGCGGCCGCCCCTGGGCCCGTCACCTCAATGCCTACGCCTGCCTGGGTGGCTTGTTGGCCAGCCTGTGGCTGGCCTGGAGCGTGCTCGAGGGCGGTCCGGTCGGCGGCGATGGCAGCGAATTCTACGTCGATGCCTTCAGCGTCTATCTGCTGGCCCTGACTGCCCTAGTGGGCTGGACCACGGCGATCTTCTCCGGTCCGTATATGGCCAACGAGGAAGCCCACGGCCGCGTCACACCCCATCGCATGCGGCTCTACCACGCCAGCTTCCAGGGCTTTCTGCTGGCGATGCAGCTCGCCCAGTCGACCAACAACCTCGGCATCTTGTGGGTAGCGATGGAGGGCGCCACCCTGGCTACGGTGCTGCTGGTAAGCCTGTATCGCACCCCCCAGTCGGTCGAGGCCGCCTGGAAGTACTTCATCCTCTGCGGCGTCGGCATCGCCCAGGCGCTGTTCGGCACGGTGCTGGTCTACTTCGCCGCCGCCAAGGTCTTGCCTGATCCCGAGCTGGGTCTGCTGTGGAGCGTGCTGAACCGTCACGCCGCCCAGCTCGATCCGGTGACAATGGCGCTCGCCTTCGTCTTCCTGTTGGTCGGCTATGGCACCAAGGTCGGTCTGGTGCCGCTGCACAACTGGCTGCCCGATGCCCATTCCGAGGGTCCGACGCCGATGTCGGCGGTGCTCTCGGGGCTGCTCTTGAACGTTGCGCTGTACGCGCTGGTGCGGGTGAAGATGCTGGTCGACGGCGCGCTCGCCGCCGCCGGCGGGCATCCTCCGCAGTTGGCCGGGTATCTGATGATGGGCTTCGGCCTGCTCTCCTTCCTGGTCGCCAGCCTGTACATCCACCGCCAGCGCGACATCAAGCGCCTGTTCAGCTACTCCTCGATCGAGCACATGGGCCTGATGACCTTCGCCTTCGGCGTCGGCGGACCGCTGGCCACCTTCGGCGCGCTGCTGCACATGACCGTGCATTCGCTGACCAAGTCGGCGATCTTCATCACCGTCGGTCACGCCAGCCAGATCGCTCGCACCCAGGCCATCGAGCAGATCCGCGGCCTGATCCAGACCCAGCCCGCGGTCGGCTGGGGGCTCGCAATCGGCACCGCGGTCATTGCCGGCTTTCCGCCCTTCGGCGTATTCACCAGTGAATTCCTACTGCTGTCGGCGACGATGCAGAGCTGGCCCTGGCTGACGCTGCCGCTGCTGGTCGGGATGGTGGTCGCGCTGGCTGGACTGCTGCGGCATCTGCAGCCGATGGTGTACGGCAGCGCGCCCGAGGGCCAGCGGGCGGTAAGCGCCAACATGTGGCCGGTCGCCTTGCATCTGGCGCTGGTACTGTGGCTGGGCCTGGCCATCCCCGGCTTCCTCAGCCACTGGTTCGACCAGGCCACCCAACTGATCGCGGGGAAGGGGCTGCTGTGAGTCTGGCCGAATTGAGGGTGGCACTCGCCACCGAAGGATTATCGGCATCGCTCGATGATGCCTGCCTGAACCCGGCCCAGGTGCTGACCATCGCCAGCGCGGATTGGGGCGATGCCGCCCGGGTCGCCGCCGCCACGGGCTGGCGCTGGTCGGCGCTGTGGGGCGATGACCTCGGTGCACAGCTGCGTCTGAGCGCGCTGCTGGAACGGCGCGGCACCTATGCGCTACTGCGTACCGAAGTACCGGCGCAGGCGCCCACGCTGCCCAGCCAGGCGCCGTATTATCCTGCCGCCGACCGCCCCGAGCGGCATACGCAGGATATGTTCGGTCTGCGCTTCGCGGGCCATCCCGATCCCCGCCGCTGGACCCGGCATCAGGCCTGGCCGGCCACCAGCCACCCCTTGCGCAAGGCGTTTCCGGCCGCAGGGCAAGCCCCGCAGCCGACCCCCGGCGACTACGACTATCCCTTCATCCGCGCCCGCGGCGCCGCGGTGCATGAGATCCCGGTCGGCCCCATCCACGCCGGCATCATCGAGCCAGGACACTTTCGCTTCCAGGCCGTCGGTGAAGAGGTGCTGAACCTGGAGGAGCGCCTGGGCTATGTGCACAAAGGTATAGAGAAGATCGCCGAGGGTCGCGATGCCGAAGGCTTGCTGCGCCTCGCCGAGCGGGTCTCGGGCGACTCGGTGATCGCTCACGGCTGGGCCGCGTGCATGGCGCTCGAGCGCGCCGCCGGGATCGCCATCCCGCCGCGGGCCGCCGCGCTGCGGGCGGTGCTGGCCGAGCGCGAGCGCATTGCCAACCACCTCGGTGATATTGGCGCGATCTGCAACGACGTCGGCTTCAGTTTCGCCCAATACCAGTTCACCCGCCTGCGGGAAGACTGGCTGCGCGAAAACCAGCGCGCCTTCGGCCATCGGCTGCTGCGCGAGGTGCTCGCGCCCGGCGGCGTGCGCCGCGACCTGGAGCCTGAAGCCTGTGTCGCGATGCGCCGGCGCTGCGCCCGATTGGCCGCGGAAGCGGCGGAAATCGTCGCCATCCTGGAGCGCTCGGATTCGCTCGAAGACCGGCTGATGACCACCGGCCGCCTGGCGCCCGAACAGGCAGCCCGGCTCGGTTGCCTCGGCTACGTCGGCAAGGCCAGCGGCTGCACCTTCGACGTGCGCCGCGACAGCCCCTATCCGCCCTACGATCAATTGGAGGTTCGCATCCCTGGCTATCGCGCCGGCGATGTCGCCGCGCGCGCCAAGGTTCGCGCCGAAGAGATCCAGGTAAGCCTCGCGCTGCTCGGGCAACTGCTGGAGCGCCTGCCCGCCGGCGAACTGGCGACGCCCTGGCGGGCACGAGCAGCCGAAGGATTGGGCATCGTCGAAGGCTGGCGCGGCGAGACGCTCGCCTACGTGCGCCTAGACGCGACGGGGCGCATCGCCCGCTATTTCCCGCGCGACCCGAGCTGGCTCAACTGGCCGGCGCTGGAACTCTTGATCCACGACAACATCGTTCCCGATTTCCCGGTCTGCAACAAATCGGTGAACGGTTCCTATTCCGGCCACGACCTGTAGCGGAGGGCGATGGTGCTGCACATCCTCAACAAGATCTTCAGCGTCGGGGTGGTCACGGAACCCCTGCCCAGGGAGGAAGACTCAGTCCTCGAACAGGTAGGTCAACAATTGCAAGACGCCATAGGCCAGCGCTTCCAGGGCAGCCTGGCGATCCGCCAGGTCGATGCCGGCTCGTGCAATGGTTGCGAGTTGGAGATCCACGCGCTCAACAATCCCTACTACGCCATCGAGCGCTTCGGCGTGCACTTCGTCGCCTCGCCGCGTCACGCCGATCTGCTGCTGGTCACCGGCCCGGTATCGCGCCACATGGAGGAAGCCCTCAAGCGCGTCTACGCCGCTACGCCCGATCCCAAGCTGGTGATCGCGGTCGGTGATTGCGGCGCCGACGGCGGCGAGTTTGGCTGCTCCTACGCCAGCTGTGGCGCAGTCAGCCGGGTGATTCCGGTGGATGCGGTGATCCGCGGCTGTCCGCCCACCCCGATGCAACTGATGCGCGGCATCCTCGAGGCGATCGGCATCGCAACATCCGACTGATATGACTTATTATTCAAAAAAGTTTTGATGTTCTAATTTTTTTATTATTTATCGATGTAACACGCGTCGGCTATAGTCCGCCCCCAGCCCCCGCGAAACATCGCGGGCTGAACCTGAACAAGGCAAAGAAGGCGATCATGTCGACCCCACGTCTGCTTCAAGGTCTTGCCCTGCTGCTGTCCCTGGAACTGGGCGGCGGCGCTACTCTGGCCGGCGCTGCCGAGGTGCACCTGCTCAACGTCTCCTATGACCCCACTCGCGAATTCTATCAAGAATTCAACCCGGCCTTCGCCCGCTATTGGAAGGCGCAGAGCGGCGATGACGTCACCATCCAGACCTCCCACGGCGGCTCCAGCAAGCAGGCCCGTGCCGTCATCGACGGCCTGGAGGCTGACGTGGTCACCCTGGCCCTGGCCTACGACATCGACGCTCTCCATGAGCACGGCAACCTGGTGGCCAAGGACTGGCAGAGCCGCCTGCCCAACAACAGCGCCCCCTACACCTCCACCATCGTCTTCCTGGTACGCAAGGGCAATCCCAAGGGCATCAAGGACTGGGACGATTTGGTCAAGCCAGGCGTGCAGGTCATCACCCCCAATCCCAAGACCTCCGGCGGCGCGCGCTGGAACTACCTGGCAGCCTGGGCCTATGCCTTGCGCCAGTCCGGCAACGACGAGGGCAAGGCGCGCGACTTCATGATGCGCCTGTTCAAGAATGTGCCGGTGCTCGATTCTGGCGCCCGCGGCGCCACCACTACCTTCGTCCAGCGCGGCATTGGCGACGTGCTGCTGACCTGGGAGAACGAAGCCTTCCTCGCCATCCAGGAACTGGGGCCGAACAAATTCGAGATCGTCGCGCCCTCGCTGAGCATCCTGGCCGAGCCGCCGGTGGCGGTGGTCGACAAGGTGGTGGACAAGCGCGGCACCCGCCGGGTGGCCGAGGCCTATCTGCAATACCTCTACAGCGACGTCGGCCAAGAGCTGGCGGCCAAGCACTTCTACCGCCCTGTCAATCCGGCCATCGCCGCCCGGTACGCCGACCGCTTCCCCAATATCGAGCTGCTTACCATCGCCGATCCGGTCTTCGGCGGCTGGGACAAGGCGCAGAGAACCCATTTCGCCGACGGCGGCATATTCGACCAGATCTATCAATGAGTTGAAATCCGACGAGGCCCACCGATGACCCGACTGATCCGCACCCTCACCGCCCTGGGACTAACCCTGGGGCTTACCACCACTCCCGCCCTGGCCCAGGAGGCCCTGCTGAACGCCTCCTACGACGTGGCCCGCGAGTTCTACAAGGACTACAACGAGGCTTTCGCCAAGCACTGGCAGGCGCAGACCGGCAAGGCCGTCACCCTGAATCAGTCCCACGGTGCCTCCAGCAAGCAGGCCCGGGCCATCGTCGACGGCCTGGAGGCCGATGTCGCCACCATGAACCAGCAGACCGACATCGAGCTGCTGGCCGACAACGGCCTGGTCAGCCCGCAGTGGCGCAGCCAGTTCCCGCACAACGCCTCGCCCTACACCTCCACTATCATCTTCCTGGTGCGCAAGGGCAATCCCAAGGGCATCAAGGACTGGGACGACCTGGTCAAGGACGGGGTGCAGGTAATCATCCCCAACCCCAAGACCGCCGGCAACGGCCGCTACAGCTACTTGGCCGCCTGGGCCTACGCCGAAGAGAAGCTGGGCGGGGCCGACCAGGCCAGGGAGTTCGTCGCCAAGCTGTTCAAGAACGTGCCGGTGCTGGACGCCGGCGGGCGCGCCGCCACCACCACCTTCATCCAGCGCCAGATCGGGGATGTGCTGCTGACCTTCGAGAGCGAGGTGCAGCAGATCAGCCAGCAGTTCGAGCCCGGCGCCTACGAGGTCGTCTATCCTTCTCAGAGCATCCTGGCCGAGAATCCGGTGGCGGTAGTGGACAAGGTGGTGGACAAGAAGGGCACCCGTGAACTCGCCACCGCCTACCTGCAGTACCTGTTCTCGCCCGAGGGTCAGCGCATCGCCGCCAGGCATTTCCTGCGCCCGGCGGTGCCGGAGATCGCCGCCGAGTTCAAGCAGCAGTTCCCAGAGATCAGGCTGATCACCGTAGACGAGCGCTTCGGCGGCTGGAAGCAAGCGCTCAAGACCCACTTCGCCGACGGCGGCGTATTCGACCAGATCTACACCCCCGGCCGCTGAAGGGAATAAATAGCCAGCGACAGCCGACGGAACCGAGGGAGGCTCGAACCACATGCTGTTCCGCCGCACTCAGCCCAGCGTCCTGCCGGGGTTCAACATCGCCCTCGGCTATACCCTGCTCTACCTGGGCCTGGTGGTCTTGATCCCGCTATCGGCGGCCTTCCTCAAGGCCGCCGGCATGGACTGGGCGAGTTTCTGGAAGGCGGTCAGCGCGCCGCGCGTGGTAGCCTCCTACCGGCTCACCTTCGGCGCCTCGCTGCTCGCCGCCCTGCTCAACGCCTTCTTCGGCCTGGTGGTGGCCTGGGTGCTGGTGCGCTACCAGTTCCCTGGCAAGCGCCTGGTCGATGCCCTGGTCGATCTGCCCTTCGCCCTGCCCACGGCGGTGGCGGGCATTTCGCTGGCCACCCTGTACGCGCCCAACGGCTGGATCGGTAGCTGGTTCGCCGCGTCCGGCCTGAAGATCGCCTTCACCCCATTGGGCGTGGTGGTGGCGCTGACTTTCATTGGCCTGCCCTTCGTGGTGCGCACCGTGCAGCCGGTGCTGGAGGATCTCGATCCCCAGGTGGAGGAGGCCGCCGCCTGCCTGGGCGCGTCCCGACTGCAGACCATCCGTCGGGTGATCCTGCCGGCGGCATGGCCGGCGCTGCTCACCGGCTTCACCCTGGCCTTCGCCCGTGCCGTGGGCGAGTACGGCTCGGTGATCTTCATCGCCGGCAACATCCCCATGGTCTCGGAGATCACTCCGCTCATCATCATCTCCAAGCTGGAGCAGTACGACTACGCCGGCGCCACCGCCGTGGCAGTGGTGATGCTGCTGATCTCCTTCTGCCTGCTGCTCGCCATCAACCTGCTGCAATGGTGGGCGCAGCGCTACCGCGAACGCTGAGCGAGGACGCCGTCCATGGCCATCGGCAAAGGTCTTGGTAACGGGACGCACAGGCGCCCCATCGCCACCCAGGAGCCAGCGGCGTTGCGTTGGCTGCTGATCGGGCTGGCCCTGGCGTTTCTGACGCTGTTTCTGTTCATCCCCTTGGTGGCGGTGTTCACCGAGGCGCTGCGCAAAGGCTGGGGCACGTACCTGAGCGCCATCAGCGACCCTTATGCGCTGGCGGCGATCCGGCTCACCCTGCTCACCGCCGCCATCGCCGTGCCGCTCAATGTGCTGTTCGGCATCGCCGCGGCCTGGGCCATCGCCAAGTTCGAGTTCCGCGGCAAGAGCCTGCTGCTCACCCTGATCGACCTGCCGTTCTCGGTGTCGCCGGTGATCGCCGGCCTGATCTACGTGCTGGTGTTCGGCGCCCAGGGCTGGCTGGGGCCCTGGCTGGCGGCCCACGACGTCAAGATCATCTTCGCCGTGCCCGGCATCGTGCTGGCCACCACCTTCGTCACCTTCCCCTTCGTCGCCCGCGAACTGATCCCGCTGATGCAGGCCCAAGGCAGCGAGGAGGAGGAAGCCGCCCTGGTGCTGGGAGCGCGGGGCCTGACCACCTTTTGGCGGGTAACCTTGCCCAACATCAAGTGGGGCCTGCTTTACGGCGTGGTGCTGTGCACCGCCCGGGCGCTCGGCGAGTTCGGCGCGGTGTCGGTGGTCTCCGGCCATATCCGCGGCCAGACCAATACCCTGCCGCTGCATGTCGAGATCCTCTACAACGAATACCAGTTCGCCGCCGCCTTCGCCGTGGCCTCGCTGCTCACCCTGCTGGCCCTGGTGATGCTGGCGCTCAAGACCCTGATCGAATGGCAGACCCAGCGCCTGCAGCGCGCGGCCGGCGGAGAATAGGGACCCCCAAGCATGAGCATCGAGATCCGCGACGTTCACAAGCGCTTCGGCGACTTCACCGCCCTGTCCGGCATCAACCTAAGCATCCCCCACGGCGAGCTAGTGGCGCTGCTCGGCCCCTCCGGCTGTGGCAAGACCACTCTGTTGCGCATCATCGCCGGCCTGGAAATGCCCGATTCCGGCAGCATCCTGTTCCACGGCGAGGACGCCACCGACCGCCACGTGCGCGAACGCGAGGTGGGCTTCGTGTTCCAGCACTACGCCCTGTTCCAGCACATGACGGTGTTCGAGAACGTGGCCTTCGGCCTGCGGGTGCGGCCGCGCGCCACCCGCCCGAGCAACGCCGAGATCAAGGAGCGGGTGCACCGCCTGCTCAAGCTGGTACAGCTCGACTGGCTGGCCAAGCGCTATCCCGCGCAGCTCTCCGGCGGCCAGCGCCAGCGCATCGCGCTGGCCCGCTCACTGGCGGTCGAGCCCAAAGTGCTGCTGCTGGACGAACCGTTCGGGGCGCTCGATACCCAGGTGCGCAAGGAACTGCGGCGCTGGCTGCGGCGGCTGCACGACGAGCTGCACGTGACCTCGGTATTCGTCACCCATGACCAGGAGGAGGCCATGGAAGTGGCCGACCACATCGTGGTGATGAACAAGGGTCGGATCGAGCAGATCGGCACCCCCGACCAGGTCTACCAGAGCCCGGCCACGCCCTTCGTCTATCAGTTCCTGGGCGACGTCAACCGCTTCTCCGCCCAGCTCGACCACGGCCAACTGCATATCGACAACCTGCGCCTGCCCGCCCCGGAACACCGCGACGCTATCGAAATCCCGGCGGTGGTGTACGTGCGCCCCCATGATCTGGAGGTGCGCCGCCAGCCGGCCGCCGAGGGCGGATTGCCGGCGCGGGTGGCGCAGATCCGGCCGCTGGGTCCGCTGGTGCGCCTGGAGCTCAAGCGCCACGGCCACGCCGAGCCGGTCGAAGCGGTACTACCGCGCGAGGAGTTCCAGGCGCTGGGGGTACAAACGGGCGAAGCGGTGTATCTGCGGCCCCGGCAGATGCGGGTGTTTTCTGGCTGAGAGCGCTCTTACTAGCGACCGCCTCATCATTGCTACCACGCTGGCACACGCTGCCGAATTGATCGGCTTCGATGCCAAGTTTCCGCTGTATCAGGAGCTGAGCGGGCGTCTGATCAGTGCGCCTTGATCCGCCACGGTCTTGCTGCCGAGCCGTTCGCCATAGTCCTTCGCATCTAGCGTTCCAGCGTCTCCAGGCACGACAGCGAGCCGGCTCGTCGGGGTTCAGGGCCAGGGCCGCAGCGAAGGCGGCGTGGGCGCGCTCGATGGTGCCCGTCTCGAACAGCAACTGGCCCTGCAGATAGGCCACGGGTCGGCCCATCCGCGGCTAGCCCCAAGCCGCGCTCGACCAGGGTCAGGCCGCCCGGCGCTGGCTGGAGGGCAACTGGCGCGGCGCCAACGACGCCTGGGAGCGGGTGCTGTGCGGGCATCCACGCGATGCCTTCGCCCTGCAGTCGGCTCACCTGACCGACTTCTACCTGGGCGACGCCACTCAGTTGCGCGACCGAGTGGCGCGGGTGCTGCCCCACTGGGACGAATCCATCCCCAGCTATTCTTACATCCTGGGCATGTACGCCTTCGGCCTGGAGGAGTGCAACCATTACGCCGAGGCCGAGCAGGCCGGGCGCCGCGCTCTGGAGCTGGAGCCCGGCGACGGCTGGTCGGTGCACGCGGTGGCCCATGTCATGGAGATGCAGGGCCGTTACGAGGAGGGTATCGAGTGGCTCACCTCCCGCGAGCAGGACTGGGTCCTGGACAACGGCTTCGCCTTCCACAACTGGTGGCATCTCGCCCTCTATCACATGGAGCGGGGCGACTAGCGGGAGATACAGCGGCTTTACGATGAGCGCATCTATCCGACCCGCGCCGACGTCTCGCTGCAGATGCTGGATGCCACGGCCCTGCTGTGGCGGCTGTATCTACACGGGGTGGAGTGCGGCGAGCGCTGGGCCATGCTGGCCGCGGCCTGGGAGGAGAAAGCGGCAGTCGAGAACGGCTACTACGCCTTCAACGACGTGCACGCCATGATGGCCTACGTCGCCGATGGCCGCGTCAAGCGGCACGGCAGCTGCTCGCCGACCTGGAGCGGCAGACCGACGGCGCTCGCGCGGCATCAACGCCATGATGCCCCGCGAGGTAGGACTGCCGCTGTGCCGGGCCCTGGGCGCCGCCGGCGATGTGCACGGCTCCCGTAGCGCCGGCGAGCGTTCCGCCGCCCTGGCCAGGCAGTCGCAGCGGCACAGCGAAGTCGCGACTCTTTAGCACCGATGGGACCAGGGAGCGGTCCCTGCTCTACTAGCCGGTAGCGGCTTCCGATATAGTCCAGACAGTCGCCACCGCCCGACACAGGGAGGTCATACATGCCATATCGTTCCCTCAGCCACATCCTCCAACGCTGTCTGAGCGGACTGGCCATGCTCGGCCTGGCTCTGCTCGTCCTGCCCCCGGCCCAGGCCGAGCCACCGCCCACGGTGGCGGCGGCAGCCGATCTCAAGTTCGCCCTGGAGGAGATCGCCGCCCGCTTCCAGCGCGAGCACGGCCAGCGCGTGCAGCTCAGCTTCGGCTCCTCCGGCAACTTCGCCCGGCAGATCGCCCAGGGCGCGCCGTTCCAGTTGTTCCTTTCCGCCGACGAGGGCTATGTGCAGGAGCTGGCGCGCCAAGGCCGCACCGCGGGCGAAGGGGTGCTGTACGCCGAGGGGCGGCTGGCGCTCTACGCCCTCAAGGATGCGCCGCTCGCGGTGGACGGCGAACTCCAGGGCCTGGCGGCGGCGCTGGACGACGGCCGCCTGACCCGGCTGGCCATCGCCAACCCGGAGCACGCCCCCTACGGCCGCGCCGCACGCGAGGCATTGCAGCGCGCCGGGCTGTGGGAGCGACTACAGGAGCGGCTGGTGCTCGGCGAGAACGCCGCCCAGGCCGCCCAGTTCGTGGTCAGCGGCAATGCCCAGGCCGGCCTCATCCCCTACGCCCTGGCGTTGGCCCCACAACTGGCCGAGCGCGGCCAGTCTGCCCTGATCCCGGCCGATCGGCACGCGCCGCTGCGCCAGCGCATGGTGCTCATGCCGGGCGCTGGCGCCACGGCGCGGGCCTTCTACGATTACCTGCAGACGCCGGCTGCCCGCGATGTGTTGCGCCGCTACGGCTTCCTGCTGCCCGGCGAGGGCGGCTGAACGCCATGGACTGGCAGGCCCTGGCTCTGTCCTTGCACTTGGGACTGTGGACGGTGCTGCTGCTCATCCCGTTCGGGGCCTGGGTGGCGCGAGCCCTGGCCTATCATCGTTTCCCCGGCAAGGGGCTAGTGGAGGCGCTGCTTACCCTGCCCCTGGTGCTGCCACCAACGGTGCTCGGCTACTACCTGCTGGTGGGCCTGGGCCAGGGCTCCTGGCTGGGACGGGCCGCGGCGGAGCTGTTCGGCCGCCCCCTGGTGTTCACCTTTGAGGGCCTGGTGCTGGCCTCGCTCATCGTCAACCTACCCTTCGCCATCCAGCCCATGCAGCGCGCTTTCGAGGCCATCCCGCGCGAGCTACGCGAGGCCGCCGCCTGCTGCGGCATGCCCGGCTGGCGCATCCTGCTGCGCATCGAGCTGCCCCTGGCCTGGCCCGGCATGCTCACCGCCCTGACCCTGACCTTTGCCCACACCCTGGGCGAGTTCGGCGTGGTGCTGATGGTCGGCGGCGCCATCCCGGGCGAGACCAAGACCCTGGCGCTGGCCATCTACGACCGCGTGCAGGCCTTCGACGACCTGGCCGCCGGGCGCATGGCGGCGCTCTTGCTGGCGGTGTCGCTGGCAACCATCGCTCTCACCACGCTGCTCACGCGGCGGGTAGGGCAGAAAGCTTAAGCCGGCACCGGCTCCAGCTCCCGCAGCCGCTCGCCGTCGATGTGCAGCCGCCGGCAGTGGAAGGCGGCCAGGGTCGGGCGGTGGCCGATGCTGATCACAGTGGTATCCGGCAGGCGCTCGCTCAGCACCTGGTAGAGCTGGCGCTCGGTGGCCTCGTCCAGGGCCGAGGTGGCCTCGTCCAGGAACAGCCAGTCGGGCTTCTGCAGCAGGGCGCGGGCCACCGCCAGGCGCTGCTGCTCGCCCGGCGACAGCTCTCGCGCCCAGTGCCGCACCTCGTCCAGCCGCCCGCTCAAATGGCTGAGCCGGCACAGCTCCAGCGCCTCGCGGATGGCCGCATCATCGAATGCTCCCTCGGGAGACGGGTAACAGAGCGCGGCGCGCAGGCTGGCAATGGGCAGATAGGGCCGCTGCGGCAGGAAGAAGGCCCGGCCGCTGGCGGGCAGGCGCACCCGGCCGCGGCCGAACGGCCAGATGCCGGCCAGCGCCCGGAACAGGGTGCTCTTGCCGCTGCCGGAGGGACCGGTGACCAGCACCCGCTCGCCCGGGCGCACGCTGAAGCCGGCCTGGCTGACCAGGGTCTTGCCGTCGGGCAGGGCCAGCTCCAGGCCCTCCACCTGCAGGCTCTCGTCGCCGTTACGCCCGAGTTCGATCGCCCCGCCCTCGGCGCGGGCCTGCTCCACCGCATGGTGGAAGCCGAGGATACGGTCGGTGGTGGCTTTCCAGGTGGCCAGGGTGGTGTAGGCGCTGACGAACCAGCTCAATCCGCCCTGCACCTGGCCGAAGGCGTTGGCGATCTGCATCAACTGGCCGAGCTGGATGGCGCCGGTGAAGTACTGCGGTGCGGCCATCACCAGCGGGAAGGGGCTGGCGGCGTAGTCGTAGAAGATGGTGAACCAGCCTAGGCGCTTCTGCCGCTTCATCAGCCGCAGCCAGTTGTCCCAGACGTCGCCGAAGCGCTGCATCAGAGCGCGCCGCTCGTCGGCCGCGCCGTCGTAGAGGGCGATGCTCTCGGCGTTCTCGCGTACGCGGATGAGGTTGAAGCGCAGATTGGCTTCGAAGCGCTGGCGGTCGTTGTTGAGGCGGATCAGCGGGCGGCCGATGATATGCGTCAGCCAGGAGCCG
>DATLYF010000067.1:0-12663 GCA_035575095.1 Candidatus Competibacteraceae bacterium | reverse complement strand
GCCCGCCGCTCGCGCTCGACGAGGCGGCGCAGTTCCCGCAGCTGCTCGCGGCTGGCGAGGGCGACCACCGACTCCAGCGCCGCACTCTCCACCAGCCGGCGGGCGGCGAAGACATCCCGCGCTTCCTTGACGCTCGGCATGGCCACGCAGGCACCGCGATTGGGCTGGATGGTCACCAGCCGCTCCAGCGCCAGACGGTGCAGCACCTTGCGGATCACGGTACGGCTGACGCCGAAGGTCTCGGCCAGCGCATCCTCCGGCAGGCGGACTCCCGGCATCAGCTGATGCTCCAGGATCGCCTGGAAGATGTTCTGGTAGATCGTCTCGTCGCGCGGCAGGTCGTCCGCGGGCGGCGTATCGGCCACACGGTTGGCCAGCAAGTTCAAGGGCTTGTTCATGATCGGATGTCCCGTCGTTGCACAGTCATGCCTGCCATTCGATGTAGCAGAAGCGCCGTGGCAGCGCATGATCCTCATACTTCGTTGAAAGCAAGCATAGCATATTGTGTACTATTTTCAATTTTAATTGTGTACAGTGGTTTTGAAATAGATATTGACATGTATCCAAACATGCCTTATTGATTGTATACATAAGGATAGCAATAGGATGCTGGTGAATCTCTGGACCGCCAAGCGGGCGAGTCTGATCCTGGCAAGAGCAGCGGGATCGGTGGTCTAGGATCAAGCACGGTGAATCAGGAAGATATGGTACATGGAGGACCGACTGCGGGCCGAGCTGAAGGCGATTCGGCACAGTCTGATAGTCAAAATTGTATACAATTATCTCAAGCGGTCTGAACAGCCGCCGATCCTTGGAGGAGAGAACGATATGCATCCCCCCGTACCAAAGGGCTATAGCGAGCACTTGTACAACGAGGACCTGGCCCCCCTCAAGCAGAAGACCTGGAACTGGTACAACATCTTCGCCTTCTGGATGTCCGACGTACACAGCGTCGGCGGCTATGTCTTCGCCGGCAGCCTGTTCGCACTCGGACTGGCGAGCTGGCAGGTGCTGCTGGCGCTGATCATCGGCATCTGCCTGGTAAACCTGTTCGCCAACTGGGTTGCCAGGCCCAGCCAGATGGCCGGCGTACCCTATCCGGTGGTCTGCCGCCTCGCCTTTGGCGTCTATGGCGCCAACATACCGGCAGTGATCCGCGGACTGATCGCCGTCGCCTGGTACGGCATCCAGACCTTCCTCGCCTCCAGCGCATTGGTGGTGCTGCTGCTGCGTTTCTTCCCCGGCCTGGAACCGTATACTCAGATCGAGTTCCTCGGACTGTCTTATCTGGGCTGGTTCGGCTTCCTGGCCATGTGGGTGCTGCAGGCCATCGTGTTCTGGCACGGCATGGAGTCGATTCGCAAGTTCATCGACTGGGCGGGCCCGGCGGTGTACGTGGTAATGTTCCTGCTGATGGGCTGGATCGTCTGGAAGGCCGGTTGGAACAACATCAGCTTCACTCTGAGCAGCGAGCAGCTCACCGGCGGTGCTGCGCTGTGGAAGATGATCGTCGCCATCGCCCTGGTGGTGTCCTACTTCTCCGGCCCCACGCTCAACTTCGGTGACTTCTCCCGCTATTGCCGCAGCATGGACGACGTCAAGCGCGGCAACTTCTGGGGGCTGCCAGTCAACTTCCTGGCCTTCTCGCTGGTCACCGTGATCGTCACCTCCGGCACCGTGCCGGTGTTCGGTCAGATGATCCAGGACCCGATCGAGGTAGTGGCCAAGATCGACAACACCCTGGCCGTGGTGCTGGGCGCTTTCACCTTCGTCACCGCTACCATCGGCATCAACATCGTTGCCAACTTCGTCTCGCCCGCTTTCGACTTCTCCAACGTCGCCCCTGGCAAGATCAGCTGGCGTACCGGCGGCATGATCGCTGCGGTGGCTTCGGTATTCATCACCCCTTGGAACCTGTTCAACTCGCCCGAGGTGATCCACTACACCCTGGACGTGCTGGCCGCCTTCATCGGCCCGCTGTTCGGCATCCTGCTGGTGGACTTCTACCTGGTGAAGCGCCAATGCATCCATGTCGATGACCTCTACAACGACAAGCCGGGCAGCCGCTATTGGTACGACAACGGGGTCAACCGCACTGCGGTCAAGGCGCTGATCCCGGCCGTGCTCATCGGCATCGTCATCAGCTTCACCCCGGCCTTGAAGCCGGTGGCCGACTTCGCCTGGTTCATCGGCGTATTCTTCGGTGGTCTGTTCTACAAGGTCTTCTCCCAAGAGGCGGTGTCTGCCGAGGTGGGGGTGGTTGTCCCGCAAGCGGCCGACTGAAGCCTCCGCGATTCCAGTGGCTCCAGCAAACGGGGCCGGCGGCGTTGCCGCCGGCCCCGTTCTTTTTGGGTCATATACAGCGATCGACTGGTGCACGGGATAGAAAAAAATTGTTGCCAATCTCGTAGACTCAATATAAAAGTATTTGTAGACAAAATTGTTGTCAACATCGTAAACAATAAATGCATCATCTGGGATGGCGTGCGATGACCAACCGAGGAGCGAGGAGATGAAGCGGCATCCAACCTGCAACCCGTGGCCGAAGTCAGACCCTGGGGGCCGCTGTCTCGGCTTCTCGAAAGAAGAAAGCGATCTGCGTGCATACAATTTCTGAAAGCGGTACTCCGAGGGTTGAGAGATGGGGAAACTGACTACCCACGTGCTGGACACCGCCCACGGCCAGCCGGCCGCGGGCGTGCGCATCGAGCTGTACGCCATCGACGGCGGGCGGCGCGAGCTGATCTGTGCCACCGAAACCAACGGCGACGGCCGTTGCGACCGGCCGCTGCTGGAAGGCGCGGCGTTTCGCAGCGGCGTGTGGGAACTGGTGTTCTTCGTCGCCGACTACTTCCGCGGCCAGGGCGTGAGGCTGCCGCAGCCGCCGTTCCTGGATCAGGTGGCGCTGCGCTTTGGTATCGCCGCCGATCAGCACTACCACGTGCCCCTGCTGATCTCGCCGTGGAGTTACTCCACCTACCGGGGGAGCTGAGCCATGGCCCGCGATACGATCCGCTTCCTGCTCGACGGCCGGTTGGTGGAGGTGCGCGATCGCGCACCTACCACCACCGTGTTGCAATATCTGCGCGAAAATCTGCACCGTACCGGCACCAAGGAGGGCTGCGCCGAAGGCGATTGCGGCGCCTGCACCGTGGTGCTGGCCGAGGCCCAGGACGGGCGGCTGGCCTACCGCGCCATCAACGCCTGCATTCGCTTCCTGCCGACCCTGGACGGTCAGGCGCTGTTCACCGTGGAGAGTCTCAAGCGCCGCGACGGCCGGCTGCATCCGGTGCAGCAGGCCCTGGTCGATTACCACGGTTCGCAGTGCGGCTTCTGCACGCCGGGCTTCGTCATGTCCCTGTTCGCGCTCTACAAGTCGGAGCCCAGCCCGAGCCGGGCGCGCATCGACGACGCCCTGTCCGGCAACCTGTGCCGCTGCACCGGTTATCGCCCGATCATCGCCGCCGCCGAGCACATGCACGGCTACGGCGACGCCGGCGATGCCGAGTGGCTGGCGCGGCCCTACGGGGCAGCCGAGACCGCTGAGGAGCGGGCGCTGCGGCAACGGCTGGAGGCGCTGCGCGCCGCCGACAGCCTGGCCTACGAATATGCCGGGCAGCGCTATTTCGCTCCGACTTCGGCACCAGAGCTGGCGGCGCTGCTGGCGCAATACCCGGATGCCTGCATCCTGGCCGGCGGCACCGACGTCGGCCTGTGGGTGACCAAGCAGCACCGCGACCTGCCCACCCTGATCCATATCGGCCGGGTGGCCGAGCTGCACCGCCTCGAGCGCGGCCCGGGCTACCTGGAGATCGGCGCCGCGGTGAGCCTGCAGCGGGCCTTCGCCGCGCTGATGGAGCTCTACCCGCAGCTCACCGAGCTCTGCCTGCGCTTCGCCTCGCCGCCGATCCGCAACTCCGGGACACTCGGCGGCAACATCGCCAACGGCTCGCCCATCGGCGACTCCATGCCGGGACTGATCGCCCTGGGCAGCCGTCTGCTGCTCAACGGCAGCGAGGGCCGCCGCGAGCTGGCGCTGGAGGACTACTATCTGGCCTACCAGAAGACGGCGCGCCGCCCCGGCGAGTTCGTGGAGAGCGTCAGGGTGCCGCTGCCGCGGCCCGGCTGGCAGTTCGCCACCTACAAGATCTCCAAGCGTTTCGACCAGGACATTTCGGCAGTCTGCGGCGCGTTCTGCTTGGAACTGCGCGATGGGCGCATCGCTGCCGTCCGCGTGGCCTACGGCGGCATGGCGGCCACGCCCAAGCGCGC
The DNA here is from genome assembly GCA_035575095.1 of Candidatus Competibacteraceae bacterium. Classification (GTDB taxonomy): domain Bacteria; phylum Pseudomonadota; class Gammaproteobacteria; order Competibacterales; family Competibacteraceae; genus DATLYF01. The sequence continues at coordinate 8,391 of DATLYF010000067.1, read as the reverse complement.
CCTCCATTGCGAGCAGGCGCTGGCCGGCAAGCCCTGGAGCGCGGCCACGGTGGAGGCGGCCGCCGCGGCGCTGGCCCAGGACTATCAGCCGATCAGCGACATGCGCGCCAGCCAGGACTACCGCCAGCGGGTGGCGGCCAATTTGCTGCACCGCTTCCATCTGGAAACCAGCGATGCCGGCCTGCCGACGCGGGTCGTGGCCTACGGGAGGTGAGCCGTGAGCAGCGAGAGTGACGTCAAAGGTGCGGCCGGAACCGCGCTGCCCCATGAGAGCGCCCATCTGCATGTTTGCGGCGAGGCGCGCTATACCGACGACCTGCCCGAGCCCAAGGGCACCCTGTACGCCGCCGTGGGGATGAGTAGCCAGCCCCATGCCCGCATCGTAGCCATGGATCTGTCCGCGGTGCGGGCGGCGCCGGGGGTGGTATGCGTGCTCACCGCCGCCGACATCCCCGGTGAGAACAACTATGGCCCGGTGCTGCACGACGATCCCATCTTCGCCGAGGACGAGGTGCAGTTCGTCGGCCAGCCCCTGTTCGCGGTCATCGCCGAGAGCGCCGAGCAGGCGCGGCGCGCCGCCCGTCTCGGGGTGATCGAGTACCAGGCGCTGCCCGCCTACCTGGACGTGGATCAGGCCCTGGCGGCGCAGTCCTTCGTCCTGCCCAGCGAGCGCATGGAACGCGGCGAGCCGGCCAAGGCCCTGGCCGCCGCCCGGCACCGCCTGCAGGGCCGGTTCTATATCGGCGGTCAGGAGCAGTTCTACCTGGAGGGGCAGATCGCTTTTGCCCTCCCCCAGGAAGACGGCTGTGTGCGCATCTACAGCTCCACCCAGCATCCCAGCGAGGTGCAGCACCTGGTGGCCCACGCCCTGGGCGTGCACAGCAAGGATGTAGTGGTGGAATGCCGGCGCATGGGCGGCGGCTTCGGCGGCAAGGAATCGCAGCCGGCGCTGTTCGCGGCCATTGCCGCCATCGCCGCGCTCAAGACCGGGCGGGCGGTGAAGTTCCGGGTGGACCGCGACGACGACATCATCCTCACCGGCAAGCGCCACGACTACCGAGTGGACTACGACGTCGGCTTCGACGGCGAAGGCCGCATCCAGGCCCTGGAGATCCAGTACGCTTCGCGCTGCGGCTATTCGGCCGACCTTTCCGGTCCGGTCAACGACCGCACCATGATGCACACCGACAACGCCTATTATCTGCCCCACGTGGGCATCACCTCCCACCGCTGCAAGACCCACACCGTCTCCAACACCGCCTTCCGCGGCTTCGGCGGCCCACAGGGCATGCTGGGCATCGAGCATGTGGTGGACGAGATCGCCCGCTTCCTCGGCAAGGATCCGCTAGAGGTGCGCAAGGCCAACTTCTATGGCGTGGGCGAGCGCGACCAGACCCCTTATGGCATGACGGTGGAGGACAATATCCTGCCGGAGCTGGTCGCGGAGCTGGAGCAGAGCTCCGATTACCAGGCGCGGCGCCGCGCGATCGCCGCTTTCAACGCCGGCAGCCCGATCGTCAAGAAGGGCATCGCCCTGACCCCGGTGAAGTTCGGCATCTCCTTCACCGCCACCCATTACAACCAGGCCGGTGCGCTGCTGCACCTCTACCAGGACGGTACGCTGCTGCTCAATCACGGCGGCCTGGAGATGGGGCAGGGGCTGCACACCAAGGTGGCCCAGGTGGTAGCGCGGGAGATGGGGGTGGATATCGACCGCATCCGCGTCACCGCCACGGTGACCGACAAGGTGCCCAATACCTCCGCCACCGCCGCCTCCTCGGGCTCGGACCTGAACGGCAAGGCGGCCCAGGACGCGGCGCGCAAGCTGAAAGCGCAGCTCAGCGCCTTTGCCGCGCGTCACTTCGGGGTAGAGGAGAGCGCGGTGCGCTTCGAGCGCAACCAGGTGCTGGTGGGCGAGCGTGCCTTCCCGCTCCAGGAGTTCGCCCGCATGGCCTATGTCGCGCGCACCCCGCTGTCGGCCACCGGTTTCTACGCCACGCCCAAGATCGGCTATGACCGCAAGACCTGGAGCGGACGGCCGTTCTACTATTTCGCCTATGGCGCGGCGGTGTCCGAGGTGGCCATCGACACCCTGACCGGGGAATACAAGCTCACCCGCGTGGATATCCTTCACGACGTCGGCCGCTCGCTCAACCCGGCCATCGACCTGGGCCAGGTGGAAGGCGGCTTCGTCCAGGGTATGGGCTGGCTCACCTGTGAGGAGCTGTGGTGGGACACCCAGGGCCGACTGCGTACCCACGCGCCGTCTACCTACAAGATTCCGGTGTGCCGCGACTGGCCGGAGCAGTTCAACGTGCGCCTGCTGGAGAATGCGCAGAACCGTGAGGACACCATCTATCGCTCCAAGGCGGTGGGCGAGCCGCCGCTGATGCTGGCCATCTCGGTGTTCCTGGCGATCAAGGACGCCGTTGCCAGCGTCGCCGAGCACCGCTTCAGCCCGCGGCTCGATGCCCCGGCCACCCCGGAGGCGGTGCTGCGCGCGGTGGAGGAGCTGAAGGCGCGCCTGGCCAGCGCTGCGGCGGCGCGGGCCTCCGGCGCAGGAGCGTGAAGCCATGGACCTCTGGCTGAACGCCCTGCTCACCGATCCGGCCCCGGCCGTGCTGATCACGGTGGCCGGCGCCCGCGGCTCCACGCCGCGCGAGCCGGGCACGCGCATGGTGGTCACGGCGCACGCCCTGTACGGCACCATCGGCGGCGGCGGGCTGGAGCACAAAGCCATCGCCACGGCCCGCGAGTTGCTGGCCGCAGGCCGGGAGTGCAGCCGTCTGGAGCGTTATCCGCTGGGCCTGGCCTTCGGCCAGTGCTGCGGCGGGGTGGCTTTCATCCACTTCCATTGCCTGCCGGCCGAGCGCCCGGCGTGGCTGATGCGACTGGCCGAGTGGCAGCGGGCGGCGCGGCCGGCATGGCTAGCACGGCTGGCCGACTACGAGGCGGCGGGGACGCTGCTGGTGGGCGCTGCCGAGGTGCACGGCAGCCTCGGCGATGCCGAGCTGACGGTGCGGGTGACGGCGCAGCTCCGCGCTCTGCTGGCCGCGGGCGATGACCAGCCGCGACTCGCTGGCCTGGACGGCAGCCCCGACCCCGGCGTGGGCCGCGGGCCGGCGCTGCTGCTGGAGCCGCTGCTGCCCGATGCCTTCCATATCGCCCTGTTCGGCGCCGGCCACGTCGGACGGGCCCTGGTGCGGGTGCTGGAAGGTTATCCCTGCCGCATCACCTGGGTGGATAACCGCGCCGAGCAGTTCCCGGTCGCGCTGCCGCCCCAGGTCACCGTGCGCTACGTGGCCGAGCCGGCGGCGGTAGTCGACGAGCTGCCGCCCGATGCCTTCTACCTGGTCATGACCCATGACCACGCCCTGGATCTGGAGATCTGCGCCCGGGTCCTGTTGCGACACGATATCCGCTACTGCGGACTGATCGGCTCGCAATCCAAACGCAATAACTTCGAACGCCGTCTGAAGCAGCGCGGCCTGACCGCGGCTGATCTGGAACGGCTCACCTGTCCGATCGGCATACCCGGGATCCGCGACAAGCATCCCGCGGCCATTGCCATCGCCGTTGCCGCCGAGCTGCTGCAACGCAGACACGCCACCGCTGAGGTCGAGGAGAAACATGATGCGAGACACCACAGCCACGTCGGCGCCAGCCAAAGCGTCCGGCGAGCGCTCCACGTCGAGGCCGGGAGCCGTCCCTCGTCTTGAGCTGGAGGGCATAACCAAGATCTATCCGACGGTCGTCGCCAACCAGGACGTCAGCCTGCGGGTGATGCCCGGCGAGGTGCACGCGGTGCTGGGTGAGAACGGCGCCGGCAAGTCTACCCTGATGAAGATCATCTACGGCGTGGTCAAGGCCGATGCCGGGGAGATGCGCTGGGAGGGGCAACAGGTCACCGTGACCAGCCCGGCGCAGGCGCGAAAGCTGGGCATCGGTATGGTGTTCCAGCACTTCTCCCTGTTCGAGACCCTGACCGTGGCCGAGAACATCGCCCTGGGGCTGGACCATCCGCCGGATATGAAGACCCTCTCGGGGCGCATCCGCGAGGTGTCGGAACGCTACGGCCTGCCGCTTGATCCCAACCGCCTGGTGCACGCGCTCTCCGTGGGCGAGCGGCAGCGGGTGGAGATCGTGCGCTGCCTGCTGCAGGAGCCGAGGCTGCTGATCATGGACGAGCCCACCTCGGTGCTCACCCCGCAGGCGGTGGAGAGGCTGTTCGAGACCCTGCGCCGACTCTCCGCAGAGGGCGTGAGCATCCTCTACATCAGTCACAAGCTGGAGGAGATCCGCGCCTTGTGCCATTCCGCCACGGTACTGCGCGCCGGCAAGGTCAGCGGCCATGCCGATCCGCGCCAGGAGTCGGCTGGCAGCCTCGCCCGCATGATGATCGGCCGCGAACTGCCGGTATGCCGCCACAGCGCCCCGGCCCGGGAAGGCGAACCGCGGCTGGTGGTCGAGGGCCTGACGCTCGCCTCCGATGACCCCTTCGGCACCCATTTGCACAACATCGATCTGACCGTGCGTGCCGGCGAGATCGTCGGCATCGCCGGCGTCTCCGGCAACGGCCAGCAGGAACTGCTCGCCGCCTTGTCCGGGGAGCGGCTGGTGGTCAATCACACGGTGCGGCTGGGCAATCTGCCGGTGGGCCAGCTCGGCCCGGCGGCGCGGCGTGTCCTGGGACTGGGCTTCGTCCCCGAGGAACGGCTGGGGCGGGGTGCGGTGCCCGAGTTGAGCCTGACCCACAATGCCCTGCTCACTGCCCGCCGCGGCGGCATGGTGCATTTCGGGCTGATCGATTTCGCCCGGGTGCGCGCCTTCGCCGAGCGCTGCATCCGCGAATTCGCCGTCAAGTGCGGCGGCCCGGAAGCGGCGGCCAAGAGTCTCTCCGGCGGCAACCTGCAGAAGTTCATCGTCGGCCGCGAGGTCCTGCAGGAGCCGCAGGTGCTGGTGGTGGCCCAGCCCACCTGGGGCGTGGACGTGGGCGCGGCCGCCGCCATCCGCCAGGCGCTGATCGATCTGCGCGACCGCGGCGTAGCGGTGCTGGTGGTCTCGGAGGAGCTGGAGGAGCTGTTCGAGATCAGCGACCGCATCGCCGTGATCTTCCATGGCCGGCTGTCGCCGGCCAAACCCGCCGCCGCCACCACACCCGAGGAGATCGGCCTGTGGATGGGCGGGGCTTTTGTCCAGGACAGCGGCGGCGCCGAGGCCGCCAACGAGGTGCGTCATGCTGCTCAGGCTTGAACCCCGTCCCCAGCCGTCGCGGTTGATGGCCTGGTGCTCGCCGCTGATCGCGGCGGCACTGATGCTGGTCACCGGCATCGTCGTCTTCGGCTTGCTCGGGCAGAGCCCGCTGGCCGCCTTCAAGAGCTTCTTCATCTCGCCCATCGACGATCTCTACGGCCTCGGCGAGCTCGGCCTCAAGGCCACGCCGCTGGCGCTGATCGCCGTGGGCCTGGCCATCGGCTTCCGCGCCCAGGTGTGGAACATCGGCGCCGAGGGCCAGCTGACCCTGGGCGCCATCTGCGGCGGCGGTCTGGCGCTGTGGTTCCATGAGAGCACGAGCGGCTGGCTGCTGCCGGGGATGCTCGTGCTCGGCGCGCTGGGCGGCATGGCCTGGGCCGCCATCCCGGCTTTTTTGCGCACGCGCTGCAATACCAACGAGATCCTGGTCAGCCTGATGCTCAACTACGTGGCGCTGCTGCTGTTGGCCTATCTGGTCAACGGACCGTGGCGTAATCCGGAGGGCTTCGCCTTCCCCGAGTCGCGCATGTTTCCTGAGGCGGGGTTGCTGCCGGCGCTGCTCGCGGGCACCCGGCTGCACGCCGGCGCGCTCATCACCCTGGCCGCGGTGGCCCTGGGCTGGGTGCTGATGAGCCGCAGCTTCATCGGCTTCCAGATGCAGGTGGCGGGGCTGGCCGGCGATGCCGCCCGTTACGCCGGCTTCAGCCGCGAGCGTCTGGTGTGGATCAGCCTGCTCATCAGCGGCGGCCTGGCCGGCCTGGCCGGGGTGGGGGAGGTGGCCGGGCCGATCGGCCAGTTGCTGCCCAACATCAGCCCGGGTTACGGCTACGCCGCCATCATCGTCGCCTTCGTCGGCCGGCTGCATCCGGTCGGCATCCTGCTGGCCAGCCTGCTGATGTCGCTGCTCTACCTCGGCGGTGAATCGGCGCAGCTCGAACTGGGCCTGCCCTCGGCGGTGACCGGGCTGTTCCAGGGATTGCTGCTGTTCTTCCTGCTGGCTGCCGATCTGCTGATCCGTTTCCGCATCCGCCGGGTGCGCCGGCTGCGCCTGGCCGTCGCCAAGGAGTCCGCGTCATGAACGAGACTTTCATCGCCATTCTGATCGGTACCCTGGGCGCCGGCACGCCGCTGGTCTATGCCGCCCTGGGGGAACTGGTAACCGAACGCTGCGGCGTGCTCAACCTGGGCGTCGAGGGCATGATGCTGATGGGCGCGGTGAGCGCCTTTATGGCCACCGCGGTGAGCGGCAATGTCTGGCTGGGCATCCTGGCTGGCATCCTGGTGGGCATGGCCATGGCGCTGCTGTTCGGCTTCCTCACCCTGACCCTGCAGGCCAATCAGGTGGCCACTGGCCTGGCGCTGACCATCTTCGGCCTGGGCCTGTCGGCCTTCCTCGGCCGCGAGTACGTCAGCCAGGTGGTGCAGGGCCTGCCGCCCATCATCATCCCCGGGCTGTCCGACTTGCCCATCCTGGGAGCGCTGCTGTTTCGCCACGATGCCCTGCTCTACCTGTCCTTCGTCCTGTTCGCCGCGGTGAGCTGGTTCCTCTACCATACCCGCGCCGGGCTGCTGCTGCGCGCCATCGGCGAGTCGCCGGAATCCGGTCACGCCCTGGGCTACAAGGTGATTGCCATCCGCTACCTGGCCACGCTGTTCGGCGGCGCCATGGCCGGACTGGCGGGCGCCTATCTGGCGGTGGTCTACACCCCGATGTGGGTGGAGGGCATGACCGCCGGCCGCGGCTGGATCGCGCTGGCGCTGGTGGTGTTCGCCACCTGGAAGCCGCTGCGGGTGCTGCTCGGTGCCTACCTGTTCGGCGGTGTCACCATCCTCCAGTTCCACGTCCAGGCCTTCGGCGTGGAGCTGCCCTCGCAGCTCCTCTCCACCCTGCCGTACCTGGCTACCATCGTAGTGCTGGTGTTGATCTCCCGCGACGCCACCCTGATCCGCCTCAACGCCCCGGCCAGCCTGGGCAAGACCTTCTATCCGGGCGCCTGAGACGCCCGCTACTACCAAAGGAGACCCTGAGAAATGCTCAACAACCTCAAGACCACCGCCCTGCTCGTCACCCTGGCCGCCGGTCTGAGCCTGGCCGGCCCGGTGGCCCAGGCGCAGGAGAAGCTGAAAGTGGGCTTTGTCTACGTCAGCCCGATCGGCGATGCGGGCTGGACCTTCCAACACGAGCGCGGGCGCCAGCAGATGCTGGCGGCGCTGGGCGAGCGGGTCGCTGCGAGCATCGTCGAGAACGTGCCCGAAGGCCAGGGCGCCGAGCGGGTGATCCGGGAGCTGGCGGCGAGCGGCCACCGGCTGATCTTCACCACCTCGTTTGGCTACATGAACCCCACCGTCAAGGTGGCCCAGCAATTCCCCGAGGTCATCTTCGAGCACGCCACCGGCTACAAGCGCAGCCGCAACCTCGGCACCTACAACGCGCGCTTCTACGAGGGGCGCTACCTGGCCGGGCTGGTGGCAGGCAAGCTGAGCAAGAGCCATACCGCCGGCTATGTCGGCGCCTTTCCCATCCCCGAAGTGGTGATGGGCATCAACGCCTTCACCCTGGGCATGCGCGCAGTCGACCCGCAAGCGCAGGTCAAGGTGATCTGGGTCAATGCCTGGTTCGATCCGGGCAAGGAGCGCGAGGCGGCGCAGACGCTGCTCGCGCAGGGGGCCGATGTGCTCACCCACCACACCGATTCGACGGCGGTGGTGCAGGCGGCCGAGGAGCAGGGCCGGTACGCCATCGCCTACCACTCGGACATGCAGAAGTACGCCCCCAAGGCCCAGCTCACCGCGGTCACCCACAACTGGGGCGAGTTCTATACCGCGATCGCCCAGGAGGTGCTCGAAGGGCGGTGGACGGCGCGCGACGAGTGGCTGGGCATCAAAGCCGGGGTGATCCGCCTGGCGCCGTTCAGCGATGCGGTACCACAGGCGGTGCGAGACCTGGTCCAGGCCAAGGAGGCGGCGATCAAGGACGGCACGTTCCATCCCTTCCAGGGGCCGGTGAAGGACCAGGAGGGCCGGGTGCGCATCGCAGAGGGCAGCACCATTGCCGATGAGGAGCTGCTGAAGATGGACTGGTACGTGGAGGGGGTACAGGGCAAGCTGCCCAAATGAGCCTCCATCCTCCCCCTCCCC
>DATLYF010000066.1:0-38656 GCA_035575095.1 Candidatus Competibacteraceae bacterium | reverse complement strand
GCAGGGCCTGGCGCGCCAGCCGTAGACAGGGAAACCGCCGCTCATCGGGGGGTAGGAACTCCAGACGGCCGATGCGGCACAGATCCAGCGGGCCGAGCCCGGCTTCCATGCGCTGCGGCCAGGCCAGGGCGTGCGCAATCGGGGTGCGCATGTCGGGATGGCCGAGCTGGGCCAACACCGAGCCGTCCACATATTCCACCAGGGAGTGCACCACGCTTTGCGGATGCACCACCACCTCGATCTGCTCGGGACGGGCGGCGAACAGCCAGTAGGCCTCGATCACCTCCAGACCCTTGTTCATCATGGTGGCGGAATCCACCGAGATCTTGCGCCCCATGGACCAGTTGGGATGAGCGCAGGCCTGGTCGGGAGTGACGGCGGGCAGCAGCTCCAGCGGAGTCTGGCGGAACGGCCCGCCGGAACCGGTGAGCAGCAGCCGTATCACTCCGACCTGCTCGAGGCCCTGGTCGAAACCGGAGGGCAAGCACTGGAACAGGGCGTTGTGCTCGCTGTCGATGGGCAGCAGTTGCGCCCCGCCGCGCCGTACTTCCTCCATGAACAAGCGCCCCGACATCACCAGCGCCTCCTTGTTGGCCAGCAGGATGCGCTTGCCGGCGCGGGCCGCGGCCAGGGCCGAAGGCAGTCCGGCGGCACCGACGATGGCTGCCATCACGTAGTCGGTCTCGGGGAGAGACGCCACCTCCGCCAGCGCCTCGGCACCGGCCAGCACTTCGGTGGCGCTGCCGGCGGCACGCAGCCGCTGCCGCAGTTGCCGGGCGGCGGTGGCCTCGCTGAGCACGGCGTAGCGCGGATGGTGCTCCAGGCACTGCCGGTAGAGGGTGTCGACGCTACGGCGAGCGGCCAAGGCCACCACCTGGAAGCGCTCGCGCTGGCGGCCGAGCACATCCAGCGTGCTCAGCCCGATGGAGCCGGTCGAACCGAGGATGGTGACACCGATCATGGGCTTATCCATAGAAGGCTCCAAGGCTGGCGCCGGACGCCTCCACGCGGCTCAGCGCGCCGGCAATCCCTGCAGCGCCAGCACGAAGATGGGGGCGGCGGCGGTCAGACTGTCGATGCGGTCCAGCACGCCGCCATGGCCGGGCAGCAGGTCACCGCTGTCCTTGGCCCCGTGCTGGCGCTTGATCAGGCTCTCGAAAAGATCGCCGGCGATGGAAAACAGCACCGTCACCAGGCAGATGACCATGAACAGCAGCCACTGTCCGGCCGGCAGCCCCAGCAGGGGCGCGCCGACCAGGGCAAACAGCGGCGCCGCCGCCAGGGCCGCCAGGGCGCCCTCGCGGGTCTTGCCCGGGCTGATGGCGGGAGCCAGCTTGTTCTTGCCCCAGCGCCGCCCGGCGAAATAGGCCACGCTGTCGGCCAGCCAGATCAGCAGCAGCAGGAACAGCACGAACGCCGGTCCGCGCTCGGGCGCCACGCGCAGCGCCAGCAGCGCGGCGAAGGGCGGCAGCAGCACGGCGAATCCGGTCAGCTCCCAGGCCAGGGCGGGCAGCGGATGCTGGCCGCCGCGGGCCTGCCGCCACAACCAGAGCAGCACCGCGCACCAGAACAAGCCGATCGGCGCAAGCAGTATCCAGACCAGCAGCGGCTGCTCACGGAACAGCCAGACGATGCCTGCCAGCAAAGTCAGCAGCAGCGCGTAGATGAGCCGCCCGATCGGTATGCTCAGCCCCAACAGCCCGCCCCACTCCCAGGCGCCGAGCAGCAGCACCGCCAGGATGATCAGGGCAAACCACGTCGGCGGCAGGGCGAGCACGCCCCACACCGCCAGACTACCCAGCACCAGGGCGGTGATGACGCGCTGCTTAAGCACGTTCGTCCTTCTCCACCTGTTCGTCGGTGCGGCCAAAACGGCGTTGACGCTGGGCATAGGCCTGGAACGCCTCGTCCAACGCCGCGGCATCGAAATCGGGCCACAGCCGCTCGGAGAAGAACAGCTCGGTGTAAGCCAGTTGCCAGAGCAGGAAGTTGCTGATGCGCTGCTCGCCGCCGGTGCGGATAAGCAGATCCGGCGGTGGCAGATCGTGCAGACACAGGTGCCGCTCCAGCAGATCGGTATCGATCTGTTCGGGCGCTAGACACCCGGCCCGCACCTCCTCGGCGATGCGCCGCGCCGCCTGGGTGATGTCCCAGCGCCCGCCGTAGTTGGCCGCAATCACCAGGGTAAGGCCGCTGTTGCCGGCGGTGAGGCGCTCGGCCTCGTCCATCTGGCCGCGCAGCTTGTCGGCGAAGGCGCTGCGATCGCCGATGAAGCGCAGCCGCACGTTGTTGCTGTGCAGACGCCTGATCTCGCCACGCAAGGTGGTAAGAAACAGGTCCATCAGCAGGCTGACTTCCTTTTCGGGACGCTGCCAGTTCTCGCTGCTGAAGGCGAACAGGGTGAGGGCCTCCACCCCGCGCTCGTAGCAGGCTCGCACCACGCGTTGCGCCGCCTTGACCCCCTCGCGGTGGCCAGCGGGACGCGGCAGCAGGCGCCGGCGCGCCCAGCGCCCGTTGCCATCCATGATGATGGCCACATGACGCGGAATCCTGGCCGTTGTCGGAGCGGCGGCAGAAGTTTCGTCAGATGCAGGCATTGCAGCCGATGCTCGGATCATCTGCAGGCCGAGCCGTCAGATTTCCATCAACTCGGCTTCCTTGGCCTCGAGGACCTTGTCCACTTCGGCGATGTACTTGTCGGTGAGCTTCTGGATTTCTTCCATGGCGCGACGTTCCGCATCCTCGGTGATGTCCTTGGCCTTGAGCAGTTCCTTGAGGTCGGCGTTGGCATCACGACGCACGTTGCGGATCGCCACCTTGGCACTCTCGCCCTCGTGGCGCACCACCTTGACCAGATCGCGGCGGCGCTCCTCGGTCAGCGGCGGCAGCGGCACGCGGATGACGGTGCCGGCGGTAGCCGGGTTGAGCCCCAGGTCGGAAGCGAGGATGGCTTTCTCCACTACCGGCACCATGTTCTTCTCCCAGGGCTGCACCACCAGGGTGCGGGCATCGGCGACGCTGATGGAAGCCACCTGGCTGAGCGGCACCGTGGAGCCGTAGTATTCCACGGTGATGTGGTCCAGCAGACTGGTATGGGCGCGGCCGGTGCGCAACTTGGTCAGCTCGTGCTTGAGGCTGTCGACGCTCTTGGCCATGCGCGCCGCGGCGTCCTTCTTGATGTCTTCGATCATTGCCGTTGTTCCCGTAGCACGGTTGTGCCGACGTTATCCCCACACACCACCCGCACCAGATCACCGCTGCGGTAGATGTTGAACACCTTGAGGGGCATGGAGTGCTCCCGGCACATGACGATGGCGGTGGCGTCCATGACCTCCAGTCGGCGGTCCAGCGCCTCATCGAAGGTGAGCGACTCGTAGCGCTGGGCAGTAGGCACCTTGACCGGATCGGCGGAATAGACTCCATCCACCTTGGTGGCCTTGAGCATGATGTCGGCGTTGATTTCGATAGCCCGCAGGCTGGCCGCTGAGTCGGTGGTGAAGAAGGGGTTGCCGGTGCCGGCGGCGAAGATCACTACCCGCCCCTTCTCCAGATGGCGGATGGCGCGGCGGCGGATGTAATCCTCGCAGACCTGGTTGATGCGGATCGCCGACATCACCCGAGCAAAGACGCCGCGCTGCTCCAGGGCATCCTGCATGGCCAGCGAATTCATCACCGTGGCCAGCATGCCCATGTGGTCGGCGGTGACCCGATCCATGCCGGCCTGGGCCAGGCCGGCGCCGCGGAACAGGTTGCCGCCGCCGATTACCATGCCGATCTGCACCCCCATGCGGTTCAGCTCAGCCACCTCGTCGGCGATCCTGCCGATGGTCTGGGGATCGATCCCATAATCGGCATCGCCCATCAGGGCTTCGCCGCTCAGTTTCAACAGGATGCGCTTGTAGACGGGTTTTGCGTCCAGCATGAGACCTACCGACTCTGTGCAGCCACCTGAACTGGAGGAATTGTAGAGCCTAACCGGGGCGGCGTCAGCCAAGCGCCGATACCGCCCGGTCGGCGGGGCTCAACCGCCCCGAACTTGGGCCATCACTTCGGCCGCGAAGTTCTCCTGCTTCTTCTCGATGCCCTCGCCCAGCTCGAAGCGGTAGAAGCCGAGCACGCGGGCGCCGGCCGACTTCAGCAGCTTCTCCACGCTCTGCTCGGGATCCTTGACGAAGGGCTGGCCGAGCAGCGTGACCTCCTTGAGGAACTTCTGCACGCGCCCCTCCACCATCTTGGCGACGATGTCGGCCGGCTTGCCGCTTTCCGCGGCCTGGGCGCTGAAGATCTCGCGCTCTTTGGCCACCAGCTCGGCTGGCACCTGGGAAGCCTCGACGCACACCGGGCGGCTGGCGGCGATGTGCATGGCGAGATCCTTGGCCAAGTCCTCGCTGCCTCCCACCACCTCCACCACCACGCCGATGCGGCTGCCATGCAGGTAGGTGCCGAAGCGGCCGTTCTCGGTGGTCACCCGCACGAAACGGCGTACCGCCATATTCTCGCCGATCTTGGCCACCAGGGCGCGGCGGGTGTCGTCTACGCTCTGGCCGTCGGCCAGCTTGGCCGCCAGCAGCGCGTCGAGGTCGGCGGGAGCGGCATTCAGGGCGACCTCGGCCACGGCGTTGGCAAATGCCTGAAAATCGTCGCCCTTGGCGACGAAGTCGGTCTCGCAGTTGATCTCCACCATGGCCACGGCCTTGCCGTCGGCCGAGCTGCGGATCACGATCAGACCCTCGGCGGCGGTGCGGCCGGCCTTCTTGTCGGCCTTGGCCAGACCCTGCTTGCGCATCAGTTCGATGGCGGCCTCGATGTCGCCGTTGGTTTCCTGCAGCGCCTTCTTGCACTCCATCATGCCGGAGCCGGTGCGCTCGCGCAGTTCTTTCACCAGAGCAGCGGTAATCTCTGCCATGTCTTTCACCTCAAAGAAGCGGGTTTTCTCAACCGGAGCGCCGCCCGCAGACGGCGCCGGGTGCTGTTACGACAAGGCCCGCGACCGGGTACGGGCGGGCCTTGGGCAAGTCACGGGAACGCGACTCAGGCGGCCGGACCTTTACCCTCGACGGCAACCTCATCGACCTCGATGAACTCTTCGTCGGCGCGCGGGTGGGTGATGGCGGCACGGCCCTCCAGGATGGCGTCAGCGGCGGCCTGTACGTACAGGGTGACGGCGCGGATGGCATCGTCGTTACCGGGGATCACGTAGTCCACGCCCTCGGGCGAGTTGTTGGTGTCGACGATGCCCACCACCGGGATGCCCAGCTTGTTGGCCTCCTTGACGGCGATCTTCTCGTGGCCGACATCGATCACGAACAAGGCATCGGGCAGGCTGGGCATGTCCTTGATGCCGCCCAGGCTACGCTCCAGCTTCTCCATCTCGCGCTTGAGCAGGATCACTTCCTTCTTGTTCAGGCGCTCGAAGGTGCCGTCCTGAGCCATGGTTTCCAGGTCGCGCAGGCGCTTGATGGACTGGCGCACGGTCTTGAAGTTGGTCAGCATGCCGCCCAGCCAGCGGTGGTTGACATACGGCATGTTGCAACGGCTCGCCGCCTCAGCCACCACGTCGCGAGCCGAACGCTTGGTGCCGACGAACAGGATACGGCCGCCGTTGGCCGCCAGACGCCCCATGAAGTTCATGGCGTCGTTGAACAGCGGCAGGGTTTTTTCCAGATTGATGATGTGGATCTTGCTGCGCTCCCCGAAGATGTAAGGGCCCATCTTGGGGTTCCAGTAGCGGGTCTGGTGGCCGAAGTGAACGCCGGCCTCCAACATCTGGCGCATGGACACGCTCGCCATGGTATTCGATCTCCTTGGATTCTGCAGGGTTGGGCCTCCACGCACCCCATGCGGCAACCCTCGCGGGCACCCATCCGCACGTGCCGGTGCGTGTGAGTAGTTGAGTCAATCACTACTGATTTGCCAGGAAGGCGCGCGCTTTATACCATAATCCGGTTGGCAAAACCAAACGGACCGTGGCCGATGGCGCGGTTCCGACGGCAATCCCCACTCCATGCCGGTGCATCGAGCACCGTCCCATTCCGCAAGGACATCCGAGCCAGCGATGAGTATTACCATCAAGACGCCCGAAGAGATCGAAAAGATGCGCGTGGCCGGCCGACTGGCTGCCGAGGTGCTGCACATGATCGCACCCTACGTGCAAGAGGGCGTCACCACCGAAGAGCTAGACCAGATCTGCCACGACTACATCGTCAACATACAGCAGGCCGTTCCCGCGCCGCTCAACTACCGGGGTTTTCCCAAGTCCATCTGCACCTCGGTCAATCACGTGGTCTGCCATGGCATACCGGGCAAGAAGCGACTGAAGAAGGGCGACATCATCAACATCGACGTCACCGTCATCAAGGATGGCTATCACGGCGACACCAGCCGCATGTTCTACGTCGGCACACCCTCCATTCTGGCTCAGCGCCTGTGCCAGGTGACCTACGAGTGCATGCGCATCGGCATCGAGATGGTGCGCCCCGGAATGCGTCTGGGCGACATCGGGCACGCCATCCAAAGCCACGCCGAGGCGCATGGCTTCTCCGTGGTGCGCGAATACTGCGGCCACGGCATAGGTCGGGTATTCCACGAGGAACCCCAGGTGCTGCATTACGGCATCCCTGGCACCGGGGTCGAGCTGGTGCCGGGCATGACTTTCACCATCGAGCCCATGATCAATGCCGGCAAGCGCTACACCAAGCTGCTGCCCGATGGCTGGACGGTGGTGACCAAGGATCACAGCCTGTCGGCCCAATGGGAGCACACGGTACTGGTCACCGAACAGGGGGTCGAGGTACTGACCCTGCGCCCCGGCGACGAACTGTGAGCACCGCCTGCATCCTAATATAAAGGAGCACTGCTATCGCCGGCCCTGCGCCCTGGGGGATCCGACCATGTCCTGCCCGCCATTGGAAATAGCCGCTCTCGACGGCTGTCGGCTCTTCGATCCCGCCCCGTTCGAGCAGGACCTGAGCAGCACTGCGCTGCTGCTCAAGGTCTTCCGCACCGCTCTCAGGCAGGGCGATCAGGTGCTGCGCGAATTGTTCCAGCAGGGCGTGCCGGCCCAGAGACTGGTGCCGGCCCGCGCCCGCCTCATCGATCAACTGCTGACCCGCGCCTGGGTACGCTTCTTCCCGAGCGACACCGGCCTGGCTCTGGTGGCGGTGGGCGGCTATGGCCGCGGCGAGCTGCACCCGGGATCCGACGTCGACATCATGATCCTGCTGGACGAGCAGGAGATCGGGCAGAATCGCCGCGCGGCCCTGGAGGGCTTTCTCACCTTCCTCTGGGACATCGGCCTGGAGGTGGGCCAGAGCGTCCGCACTCTGGAGGACTGCGTGCGCGAGGGAGCGGCAGACATCACCGTGGCCACCAACCTGATGGAGGCGCGTCTGCTCACCGGCAGCCCGGAGCTGTTCGAGCGCATGCGCGAACTCACCGGACCGGCCCACATCTGGCCTACGCCGGCTTTCTTCGAGGCCAAGCGCGAGGAGCAGATCCGCCGCTACCGCAAGTATCACGATACCGCCTACAACCTGGAGCCCAACGTCAAGGAAGGCCCGGGCGGCCTCAGAGATCTGCAGACCGTGGCCTGGGTGGCCAAGCGCCACTTCAACGCCGCCACCCTGCACGACCTGGTCGAGCACGGCTTCATCACCGAGCAGGAACACGCCACGCTGCTCGAATGCCAGGGCTTCCTCTGGCAGGTGCGCTTCGCCCTGCACATCCTGACCGGTCGCCGCGAGGACCGGCTGCTGTTCGACTACCAGCGCCAGCTGGCCAACCAGTTCGGCTACCGTGACCAGGACCACAACCTGGCCGTCGAGCAGTTCATGCAGCGCTATTACCGCACCATCATGGAGCTGTCGCGGCTCAACGAGATGCTGCTGCAGCTGTTCGAGGAGGCCATCCTGCTGGCCGACGATCCTGGCGCGCCGGTTCTCATCAACCGCCGCTTCCAGGCGCGCAAGGGCTATCTGGAGGTGACCCGGGCCAACGTCTTCCAGCGCTATCCCTTCGCCCTGCTGGAATTGTTCCTGCTGCTGCAGCAGCATCCGGAACTCAAGGGGGTGCGCGCCAGCACCGTGCGGCTGATCCGCGACCACCGCCACCTGCTCGACGACAAGTTCCGCGCCGACGTGCGCGCCCGCAGCCTATTCATGGAGATCCTGCGGCAGCCGCGCTGCGTTACCCGCCAGCTGCGGCGCATGAACCGCTACGGCATCCTGGCCGCCTACTTGCCGGAATTCGCAAGAATCGTCGGACGCATGCAGTACGACCTGTTCCACACCTACACCGTGGATCAGCACACCTTGTTCGTGGTGCGCAACCTGCGCCGCTTCTACGACGAGCGCTTCCACCACGAATTCCCTCACTGCAGCGCAGTGATGAAGCGCATCGCCAAGCCGGAGCTGCTCTACATCGCCGCCATCTACCATGACATCGCCAAGGGTCGCGGCGGCGACCACTCCGATCTCGGCGCCCACGATGCCGAAGCCTTCTGTCGCCGCCACGGGCTTGGCAGCTTCGACACCCACCTGGTGTCGTGGCTGGTGCGCAATCACCTGCTGATGTCTCTCACCGCCCAGAAGAAGGACATCCACGATCCGGACGTGGTTACCGAGTTCGCCCAGCAGGTGGGCGACACCATGCGCCTGGACTACCTCTATCTGCTCACCGTCGCCGACATCCGCGCCACCAACCCGCGACTGTGGAACAACTGGCGCGAGTCGCTGCTGCGCGAACTCTACGAGGCTACGCGCCGCGCCCTGCGCCGTGGCCTCAGCAACCCCATCGCCAAGGCCGAGCGCATCCAGGAGGTGCAGGAAGAGGCGCGCGTCCGGCTGCGCCAGAAGGGCATCCAGGAGGCACGTATCGAGACCGTCTGGCAGGGCTTTAGCGACGATTACTTCCTGCGGCACAGCGCCGACGAGGTAGCCTGGCATACCCGCGCCGTGCTGAAGAAGGCCGACGATGGCCGCGCCCTGGTGCTGGCCCGTCGCGACACTGCTCGCGGCGGTACCGAGGTCTTCGTCTACACCCGCGACCAGGACAACCTGTTCGCCTTGATCACCGCGGTGCTGGACCAACTGGGGCTGACCATCCTCGATGCGCGCATCATTACCAGCGACAACGGCTATTCCCTGGACAGCTTCACCGTGGTCGAAGACTCCGGCGAGCCCATCCAGGACCGCCAGCGCATCAAAGAAATCCTGCTCACCCTGCGCCGCGAGCTGAACCGCGCCGACGCCCACCCCTGGGACAGCAGCCGGCGGCCGCCGCGGGTGCTCAAGCACTTCCCCACCCCGACCCAGGTGGCATTCCTGGACGACGATTCCAACGGGCGCACCATCCTCGAGCTCAGCACCGCCGACCGCCCGGGGCTGCTCAGCCGCATCGGCCGTGCCTTCATGGACTGCGGCATCCGCCTGCAGAACGCCAAGATCGCCACCATCGGGGCGCGGGCCGAGGATATCTTCTTCATCACCGACCGCGACAACCGGCCGTTGCGCGAGCCCGCGCAATACCTCAAGCTGCGCGAGACCCTGATCCGCTACCTGGATGGCGGGATCGGCTGAACCCCTCCGTCACAAAAGTGTCATCTTTTTGCAATATAAACGTCGCCACCGAGCGTTACGGTAGCGCTGGTGTGGCTGCCCCGTGCAGCCCCGCGGATTCGCTTACCCACGAACAACCGGAGACGTCGTATGATCCCGAAGAAGCTCGCGCTGGCTGTCGCCCTGGGAACCCTGAGCCTGAGCGGTACCGCCCTCGCCCAGTCCGCCCGCGATTACATCAGCATCGTCGGCTCGTCCACCGTGTATCCCTTCTCCACTGCAGTGGCCGAGCAGTTCGGCAAGAGCGGCGGCTTCAAGACGCCCAAGGTCGAGTCGACCGGTTCCGGCGGTGGCATCAAGCTGTTCTGCGGCGGTGTCGGCGTGCAGCATCCGGATATCACCAATGCCTCTCGGCGCATCAAACCGTCCGAGGTCGAGACCTGCGCCAAGAACGGCGTGACCGAGATCGTCGAGGTCAAGATCGGTTTTGACGGCATCGCCATCGCCAACTCCAAGAAGGCGGCCCAGTACAAGCTGACCCTGAAGGACGTCTACACCGCCCTGGCCAAGGAAGTGCCGGATCCTAAGGATCCCACCAAGTTCATCCCCAACCCCTACAAGACTTGGAACGAGATCGACAAGGCCCTGCCCAATACCAAGATCGAAGTGCTGGGTCCGCCGCCGACCTCGGGCACGCGCGATGCCTTCGTCGAACTGGCCATGGAGAAGGGTTGCGAGGAATATGCCGCCGTCAAGGAACTGAAGAAGAGCGACGAGAAGCGCTTCAAGGAGGTATGCCACACCATCCGTGAGGACGGCGCCTTCGTCGAGGCCGGCGAGAACGACAATCTGATCGTGCAGAAGCTGGAGGCCAACCCCAACGCCTTGGGCGTGTTCGGCTACAGCTTCCTCGAGCAGAACCTGGACAAGATGCAGGGCTCGGTGATCAACGGCGTAGCCCCCGAGTTCGAGACCATCGCCTCCGGCAAGTACCCCATCGCCCGCGACATGTACTTCTACGTCAAGAAGGCCCACATCGGGGTGATCCCGGGTCTCAAGGAGTATATTGCCGAGTTTATCAGCGACAAGGCGATGGGCGAGGATGGCTACTTGGCCGATAAGGGCCTGATCCCCCTGCCCGAGGAGGAGCGCGCCAAGGTCCAGGCCGCCGCCAAAGCACTGCAAAACCTGTCCCTGTGACCGAGCCGGCGGCGGTCGGGGCCCGCGTCCCGGCCGCCGTTCCTCTTGCTAAGGACCCGACGCTTCGATGCAACCCTCCCTGCTCCTGATCGTTCTGCTGGCTCTCACCGCCGTCAGTTATCACATGGGGCGTCGCCGCTCCCTGGCGCTGGTGGGCGGTCAAGTCCGCCAGTTGCATTCCCTGCCCAGTTATTACGGCTACTACACTGCCCTGTGGTGCGGGGTGCCGGCACTGCTCCTGATCGGCCTGTGGATCGCCCTGGAGCCGACGCTGATCAAGCACCTGGTGCTCTCGACCCTGCCCACCGAGCTGCAGAACTTGCCAGCGGATCGCGCCAACCTGCTGCTCAACGACATCCGCAACCTGGCCAGCGGCAACATCGCCTCCAGCACGGATCCGGCCGTCACTGCCGCCGCCGAACATTACCAATATCTGCAATCCATCAGCACCACCGCCATGGGCGTGGCGGCACTGGCTCTGGCGATCGGCGGCGTGGCGCTCGCTCAGCGCATCATCACTCCTCAGTTCCGCGCCCGCAACCGGGTCGAGCGGGCGGTTACCGTGTTCCTGGTGATCAGCTCCACCATCGCCATCTTCACCACCATCGGCATCGTGTTGTCGGTGCTGTTCGAGTCCATCCGCTTCTTCCAGCTCGTACCCCTCACCGACTTTCTGTTCGGGCTGGAGTGGAGCCCGCAGACGGCCATCCGCGCCGACCAGGCGGGTTCCTCAGGCGCCTTCGGCGCGGTGCCGCTGTTCGTCGGCACGCTGCTGATCTCGGCCATCGCCATGCTGGTGGCGGTACCCATCGGCCTGATGTCGGCGCTGTATCTGTCCGAGTACGCCGACCGCCGCTTCCGCGCTGTGGCCAAGCCGCTGCTGGAGGTGCTGGCCGGCATCCCCACCGTGGTCTACGGCTTCTTCGCCGCCTTGACCGTGGCCCCCTTGATCCGCGACGGCGGCCAATGGCTGGGCCTCGAGGTGGCCTCGGAGAGCGCCCTGGCGGCGGGGCTGGTCATGGGCATCATGATCATCCCCTTCGTCTCCTCGCTCTCCGATGATGTGATCAATGCCGTACCGCAGAGCCTGCGCGACGGTTCCTACGCCCTGGGGGCCACCAAGTCGGAAACCATCCGCCAGGTCATCATCCCCGCCGCCCTGCCCGGCATCGTCGGCTCCATTCTACTGGCGGTGTCGCGCGCCATCGGCGAGACCATGATCGTGGTGATGGCGGCGGGACTGGCCGCCAACCTCTCGGCCAACCCACTGGAGGCGGTGACCACGGTCACGGTGCAGATCGTCACCCTGCTGGTGGGCGACCAGGAGTTCGACAGCCCCAAGACCCTGGCGGCCTTCGCCCTCGGTCTGGTGCTGTTCGTCGTCACCCTGGCCCTGAACATCATCGCCCTGCACGTGGTCCGCAAGTACCGGGAGCAGTATGAATAACAGTACCCCCAGCGTCGCCGGCAGCGGCAAGCCGCTGCGCGCCATCGACCGTATCAATGCTTCCCTGGCGCGCCGCCACGCCGCCGAGCGACGCTTCCGTCTCTACGGCCTCGTTGCCATCACCCTGGGTCTGGCGTTCCTGGCGCTGCTGTTCTACAGCATCGTCAGCCAGGGCTATACCGCCTTCTGGCAGACGCAGATCCGCCTGGACGTGCACTTCTCGGCCGAGGAAATCGATCCCAGCGGCCAGCGCGACCCCCAGGCCCTGGCCAATGCCAATTACCAGAAACTGCTGCGGGATGCCTTGAGCAAGCTGTTCCCGGAGGTCAGCGGGCGGCAGGAGCGACGCGCCCTGGGCGAGCTGATCAGCTCCGGCGCCGGCTTCGAGCTGCGCCAGCGGGTGCTGGACAACTCCGGGCTGATCGGCACTACCCAGGAGATCTGGGTACCTGCCAGCGACGACGTGGACATGTTGATCAAAGGCCACACGCCGCGCGATGTGCCGGAAGCCGATCGGCGCCTCAAGGACAACCAGCTGGCATGGCTGGACCAGCTAGCTGCCGAGGGACGGCTGGAACAGCACTTCAACACCACTTTCTTCACCAGCGGCGACTCGCGCGAGCCCGAGCTGGCCGGCATCTGGGGTGCTGCCATGGGCTCTTTCTACACGCTGCTGGTGACCCTGGCGCTGTCCTTCCCCATCGGCGTCGCCACCGCCGTCTACCTGGAGGAGTTCGCGCCGCGCAACCGCTGGACCGATCTCATCGAGGTCAATATCAACAACCTTGCAGCGGTGCCCTCCATCGTCTTCGGTCTGCTGGGGCTGGCGGTGTTCATCAACTTCTTCGGCCTGCCCCGCTCGGCGCCGCTGGTGGGCGGCCTGGTGCTGACCCTGATGACGCTGCCCATCATCATCATCTCGGGGCGTGCCGCGCTGAAATCAGTGCCGCCCTCGATCCGCGAGGCGGCCTTGGGGATGGGCGCCTCCAAGATGCAGATGGTAATGGACCACGTGCTGCCGCTGGCCATGCCGGGAATGCTCACCGGCACCATCATCGGCATGGCCCACGCTCTGGGCGAGACTGCGCCGCTGCTGATGATCGGCATGGTGGCCTTCATCGTCGACATACCACACGGCTTCACCGATCCCGCCACGGTGCTGCCGGTGCAGATCTATCTGTGGGCGGACAGTCCCGAGCGCGCTTTCGTCGAGCGCACCTCGGCGGCCATCATGGTCCTGCTGGCCTTCCTCATCCTCATGAACACCGCCGCGGTCATCCTGCGCAAGCGCTTCGAGCGACGCTGGTAGGCCAAGCCCCCATCGAGAGGTTAGAATCATCATGGCCAACACTTCGGTTCAAGAGCGGGCCACTCCCGGTTATACCCTGCCGACCACAGCGGACATTGCCATGCGCGACACCGTCCAGGGCGTTCAGCCCGGCCTCGAAAGCGATGCCCCGTTCCAGACGGTAGGCAAGACCACCGTCGACACTCCCAAGATGACCGCCCGCGGCGTGCACGTCTACTACGGCGAGAAGCACGCCATCAAGGGCGTCAGCCTAGACATCGGCAGCAACGAGGTGATCGCCTTCATCGGCCCCTCCGGCTGCGGCAAGTCCACCTTCCTGCGTGCGCTCAACCGCATGAACGACACTATCGACAAGTGCCGCGTGATGGGCACCATCACCCTGGATGGGGAGGACATCTACGCCCCCAGCCTGGATGTGGTGCAATTGCGCGCCCGCGTCGGCATGGTGTTCCAGAAGCCCAATCCCTTCCCCAAGTCGATCTTCGACAACGTCGCCTATGGCCCGCGCATCCACGGCCTGGTGAACAACAAGGCCGAACTGGAGGAACTGGTGCAGCGCAGCTTGGAACGTGCCGGTCTGTGGGACGAGGTCAAGGACCGCCTCGATCAGCCCGGCACCGGCCTCTCCGGCGGCCAGCAGCAGCGTCTGTGCATCGCCCGCGCCATCGCCGTCAGTCCCGAGGTGATCCTCATGGACGAGCCCTGCTCGGCCCTCGATCCGATCGCCACGGCGCGCATCGAAGAGCTGATCGACGAGCTGCGGGAAAATTACACCATCGTCATCGTCACCCACTCCATGCAGCAGGCGGCCCGCGTGTCCCAGCGCACCGCCTACTTCCACCTGGGTACGCTCATTGAGGTGGGCGAGACCGATGAGATCTTCACTAATCCCCGGCACAAGCTGACCGAGGATTACATTACCGGTCGTTTCGGCTAAGTCGGGATGGCAGCGACGCCGTCCCCATCCGGACCCGCAGGAGGCCATCATGCCCGTCAATACCGATGCCCATATCGTCAAGAAGTACGATCAACAGCTCAGCCATCTGCGCAGTCTGGTCCTAGAGATGGGGGGACTGGTCGAGGACCAGATTGCCCGTGCCGTGCGCGCCCTGGACGAGGAGGACCTGGACACTGCGCGCGAGGTCATCGCCCGCGACCACCAGGTGAACGCCCTCGAGGTCAAGGTCGACGAGGAAACCACCCAGCTGCTGGCGCTGCGCCAGCCGCTCGGTATCGACCTGCGCATGATCATGTCCATGGCCAAGACCGTCACCGACCTGGAGCGCATCGGCGACGAGGCCGAGAAGATCGCGCGCATGACCGTGCACATGTATGGCGACGACGGCAGCATCCCCAACAGCCTGCTGCTGCGCGACGTCGGCACCATGGCGCGGCTCGCTTCCGGCATGCTGCGCGGCGCCCTGGACGCCCTGGCCCGGCTGGACACGGACAAGGCCCTGGAGGTCGCCCAGGGCGACGACGAGCTAGACCGCGAGTTCCAGTCTGCTCTGCGGCGGCTGATCACCTTCATGATGGAGGACCACCGCCACATCGGTCATGCCATCGACGTGGTCTTCGTCATCAAGGCCCTGGAGCGTATCGGCGACCACTCCAAGAACATCGCCGAGCACGTCATCTACCTGGTGCAAGGCAAGGACATCCGCCACCAGGACGCCGACAGCGCCCAGCGCACAGCGCGACGTCCCGGGTAACTGCAAGCTCCCCTCGGCCCACCCTCCCGGCAACGGGAGGGTGCGCCCCAAGCCGAATCGCTCCAGAAATTGACTGCTCTGCCGTCTCCACGAGCCGGCAAGTGCGCGGACGTGGCGCACTGGAGGAGATTTTCGCCATGAACGACGCCATCCTGGTCCTCAACGCCGGCTCCTCTAGCATCAAGTTCTCGCTGTTCGTCGCCACCGGAACCGAGCTTGCGCTCGACGTCCGCGGCCAGATCGAGGGGCTCTACACCGCGCCGCGCTTCATCGCTCGGGACGACGCCGGCCGGACTCTGAGCGAGCAGTCCTGGGGAACAGGGACGCAACTCGGCCACGACGGCGCGCTCGACCATCTGGCCGGATTCCTGCGCGCCGAGCTGCGTGATCGGCGCCTGGTCGGCGTCGGCCACCGCGTCGTGCACGGCGGCCTCGCCTACACGCAGCCGGTGCGGCTCGACCGCACGGTGCTCGCCGACCTCGAAAAACTCTCTCCGCTGGCGCCGCTGCACCAGCCCCACAACCTGACGCCGATCCGCCTGCTGCTCGAGCGCGCCCCACAGTTGCCGCAGGTGGCGTGCTTCGATACCGCGTTCCACCGCAGCAACCCGCCGCTCGCCCAGATGTTCGCGCTGCCGCTGGAGCTGACCGAGGCCGGGGTGCGCCGCTACGGTTTCCACGGGCTGTCCTACGAGTACATCGCCTCGGTGCTGCCGCGACTCGATGCGCGCGCCGCCGCCGGCAAGACCGTCGTCCTGCACCTCGGCAACGGTGCCAGCATGTGCGCGCTCGAAGGCGGCCAGAGTGTGGCCAGCACGATGGGCTTTACCGCGCTCGAGGGGCTGCCGATGGGCACGCGCTCGGGCGCCCTCGATCCCGGCGTGATCCTCTACCTCATGGACGAGCACGGCATGGATACGCGCGCCATCGAGCGGCTGCTCTATCACCAGTCGGGGTTGCTCGGCGTCTCCGGCCTCTCCAGCGATATGCGCACGCTGCTGGCCAGCGCGGCACCGCGGGCTAGACTGGCTATCGACCTCTATGTCTACCGCATTCGCCGCGAGCTCGGCTCGCTCGCTGCTGCCCTCAGCGGGCTGGACGCTATCGTCTTCACCGCCGGCATCGGCGAGAATTCGGCTGTGATCCGCGAACGGGTTTGCGCCGATGCGGCCTGGCTCGGCGTCGAAATCGATGCCCAGGCCAATGCTCACGGCGGCCCGCGAATCAGCGCCACGACAAGCCGGGTGTCGGTATGGGCCATCCCAACCGACGAGGAGCTGATGATCGCGCGACATACCTGGCGCCTGCTGGGCGAGGGTTGAAGACATCGCGCCGTCGATCACGCCTGCAGGGCAATGGCAGCCAGTTTGCCGCGACGCCGGCGGTAGGTTTGCCATAGGGTTTCCAGGCGCTCGCTCCACTGCGGGCAGTGGCGGTAGACGAATAGCTCCAGGTCATCCCGGTTGAGCTCCCGGGCCAGGGTACGCTCCAGGTGGCGGACGATCTCCTGCGCTTCCCGTTCCATGGTCTCTCCTCTGGTGGATGCGGAACGGGGCGCAGTGTGCCTCGGCAATATGACAGCGGTATGGCGCGGGCGGGATCTCGCTCAGAGGAAGGAGGAGCCGGGCTGCTCGAGGAATTTGAGCTCCTCGGCGGTAGAATCGCGACCGAGGATCGGGTTGAGATCGGGGAAGCGACCGAAGCGCTCGATCACCCGCAGATGACGGATGGCGTAGTCGAGAAAACCCTGGTAGTCCGGGCGTAGCTCGGCCGGCAGCTCCGCCAACAGCTCTTGGAAGCACGCCACGCTGCGTCGCTGTAACGCCAGGTCCTCGGCATGCTCCAGCGGCAGGTAGAAAAAGGTGCGCTCGATGGGCTGAAGCCGCCGATCCACACCCTGCTCCAGCCCCTCCAGCACCAGCGCCTGGGCCTGGGGGTCCTGGGCGAAGGCCCGAGGTGTGCGCCGATAAATGTGGCGGGAGATCTGATCGAGCAGCAGCACCAGGGCCAGCCAGCCGCGCGGCGTCGCTTTCCAGTGCTCGAGTTCCCCCGCTGCCGCCTGGCGGTGCAGCGCGCCGAAGCGGGCGCCGATCTCCTCGTCATAACGCTGGCCGGCCTCGAACCACAGGTGCATGCGCGCGGCGTCGTAGCGACCGTCCCCGGGCAGCTCGCCGAACCAGTAGCGATGCAGCTCGTCGATGGCGCCATTCATGGTGGTCTTCAGCGCGAGACGGCGGCGGGAACGTCCACCAACGGCAGCGCCTCCTCACGGCAGGTCGGCTTGTTGTTGCGCGCCCGCAGCAGAGTCCAGTAGCCCAGCAGGTTGACCGGCTGCACGTCGACCAGGTCGAGGCCGGTGTCACGCACGAAGGCGTCCAGCCTGAGATCGGGACGGAAGCCCATGAGCTTGGAGAGCGGGGACAGCAGCTTCTCGAAGGCCGCCACCAGCGGATAGGTACTGTGGAAGTGGTTGACGATGAACAGCTCACCGCCCGGCTTGCAAACCCGGTGCATCTCCGCCACCAGCCGCTCGGGATGGGGCACCACCGAGGCCACGTACATGGCGACCACCTTGTCGAAGCTGTCGTCCTCGAAACGCATGTCCTCGGCATCCATCTCGTAGAGATCGACGTTGTCGAGGCCGTCGCGGTCCTTGCGGGCACGGGCGCGCTCCAGCATATGACTGGAGAGGTCGATACCGGTGACGTATACGTCGCCGGGATAGAGGGGCAGGGACAAGCCGGTCCCCACTCCCACCTCCAGGATGCGGTCTCCGGACTGGCAGTTCAGCTTCTCGATCACCGCCCGGCGGCCGGGCTGGAAGACTGCGCCGAAATAGAAATCGTAGCTGCGGGCATAGCGCCGATAGGATTTCCGTATGGCGTCGATGTCCAAAATGGCTCTCCTTCTTCAAGTTTCTGAGGCGGGCCGGAAAGCCGGTAATCGTAACAGAAAACCTGGCAAAACTAAGGATGCCATATTGCACCAGTGGTTAGAACCACGCCGGCCCCGCGCGGGCCGGCTCCGTTTTCGGCCTTCGGTCTCAGGCGGCGCGCCGGGCCGGGGCGCCGTGCGCCACGTAGTAGGGAGCGCTTGAGGGTGCAAGCGGCCGGCGACCGCGGATGGCATCGGCCAGCTTCTCGGCGATCATGATGGTAGGGGCGTTGAGGTTGCCGGTCACCACCCGCGGCATTATGGAGGCATCGATCACCCGCAGCCCCTCGATGCCATAGACCCGGCCGTAGCCGTCCACCACCGCCAGCGGGTCGTTCTCTGCGCCCATCTTGCAGCTGCAGGAGGGATGGTAGGCGGTCTCGGCGTGTTCCCGGACGAAGGCATCGATCTCGGCGTCGCTCTGTACCGACGGCCCCGGCTGGAGTTCGCGGCCGCGAAACTCATCCATCGCCTTCTGGGCGATCACCTCGCGCGTGATGCGCACCGCCGCGCGGAATTCCTGCCAGTCGATGTCGCTGGCCATGTAGTTGAAGAGGATGCGCGGCGGATCCTGAGGATCGCGGCTTCTCAGCTTGACCCAGCCGGTGCTGGGCGAGCGCATCGAGCCGACATGGGCCTGGAAGCCGTGGCACTGTACCGGATTGCGGCCGTCGTAGTTCATCGCCACCGGCACGAAGTGATACTGCAGATTGGGCCATTCCACCTCATCGCCGGTGCGGATAAAGGCGCCGGCCTCGAACTGGTTACTGGCGCCGATGCCCTTGCCGAAGAACAGCCACTGCGCGCCGATCCAGGGCTGATTCCACCACTTCAGCGCCGGATACAGGGTAACGGGCTGCTTGCATTCGTACTGGATGTACATCTCCAGATGGTCCTGCAGGTTCTGCCCCACCCCGGGCAGGTGCTCGACCACGTCGATGCCGAAGGTGCGCAGCTCATCGGCGTTGCCCACGCCGGAGCGCAGCAGGACCTGCGGCGAGTTGATCGCCCCACCGCAGAGGATGACCTCGCGTCGCGCCCGCGCCTGCACCAGCCGCCCTTGCTGGAGGTAAGCCACGCCCACGGCGCGTTTGCCCTGGAACAACACCCGGTCGGTGAGGGCGCGGGTGAGAACGGTGAGATTGGGCCGACTCCTGGCTGGATCGAGATAGGCGCGGGCGGTACTGCAGCGGCGACCGAAGGCCGTGGTGGTGCGGTCCATCGGCCCGAAACCTTCCTGCTGATAGCCGTTGAGGTCGTCGGTGCGCGGATAGCCGGCCTGCACGCCCGCCTCGATGAAGGCGCGATAGAGCGGGTTGTTGCCAGGCTTGGGCGTAGTCACGTAGAGCGGACCGTCGCCGCCATGGTACTCATTAGGCCCGATATCGCGGGTCTCGGCCTTGCGGAAGTACGGCAGGCAGTGGTGATAGGACCAGTGCTCCAGCCCCGGCACTTTGGCCCAGTGGTCGTAGTCGAGGGCGTTGCCGCGGATGTAGACCATGCCGTTGATGGTCGACGAGCCGCCCAAACCCTTGCCGCGGCCGCAAGTCATGCGGCGGTTGTTCATATACGGCTCGGGTTCGGTCTCATAGGCCCAGTTGTAGGTCCGACCCATGAGCGGGTAGGCCAGTGCCGCTGGCATCTGGATGCGCCAGTCCCAGCGATGGTCGGGGCCGCCGGCCTCAAGCAGCAATACGCTGACATCGCCATCCTCGCTCAGGCGCGCGGCCAGCACACAGCCGGCCGAACCGGCACCGACGATGATGTAGTCGAATTCGGTCGTGTCGGTCATCTTGCATCACTCCGGCTCAGGCGTAGGGGCAGGCCACGTCGCCCAGCTCCACATACACGCTCTTGACCTGGGTGTAGTGCTCGAGGGCGGCCCAGCCGTTCTCGCGGCCGAGGCCGGATTCCTTGACCCCGCCGAAGGGCAGCTCGATGGGGGTGAGGTTGTAGTTGTTGATCCAGCAGATGCCGGCTTCGAGCTGCGCCACCACGCGGTGGGCACGGGCCAGATCGCGGGTGAAGACACCAGCGGCGAGCCCGAAACGGGTGGCGTTGGCGCGCTCGATCACCTCCTCTTCCTCGTCGAAGGCGAGCACCGCCATCACCGGGCCGAAGATCTCTTCCTGGACGATACGCATGTCATCGGTGCACTCGGCGAAGACGGTGGGCTCGACGAAGTTGCCGCGGGCCAAGGCGGGATCCGCCGGGCGCCCGCCGCCGCATACCAGGCGCGCCCCGGCCTGTCGGCCCGCCTCGATGTACTCCAGCACCTTCTCCAAGTGCTGGCGCGAGATCAGCGCCCCCACCTGGGTGTCCGGATCCATGGGATCGCCGATCCGGAGCTTGCGGGTGCGCTCGGCCAGCTGCGCCAGGAACGGCTCGAGCAGCGCCCGCTGCACGAACACCCGGGTACCGTTGGAGCAGATCTCGCCCTGGGTGTAGAAGTTGGCCAACATGGCCGCCGAGACGGCATTGCCCAGATCGGCATCGGCAAAGACGATGAGCGGCGACTTGCCGCCGAGCTCCAGGGAGACGTGCTTGAGGGTCTCGGCGGCGGCGGCCATGACCTTCTTGCCGGTGCCGACCTCGCCGGTAAGCGACACCTTAGCAATCCCGGGATGGGCAGTGAGCAGCCGCCCGACGCGGGCATCGCCCTGCACCACGTTGAATACCCCTTCCGGCAGCCCGGCTTCGCTGTAGATCTCGGCGAGCCGCAGCGCGCTCAGCGGGGTCAGCTCGGCCGGCTTGAAGAGCATGGCGTTACCGCAGGCGAGCGCCGGGGCGGATTTCCAGCAGGCGATCTGCAGCGGATAGTTCCAGGCGCCGATGCCAGCGCACACCCCGAGCGGCTCGCGCCGGGTGTAGCCGAAGTTGCGCCCGAGCGGGATGTACTCGCCGGTGAGCCCCGCGGCCAGTCCCGCGTAGTACTCAAGGCAGTCGGCCCCGGAGAGCACGTCCACCGCCACCGCCTCCTGGAGCGGCTTGCCGGTATCGAGCACTTCCAGTTCGGCCAGTTCACGGTTGCGGGCGCGCAAGAGCTGCGCGGCGCGGTTGAGGATGCGACCGCGCTCGGCGCCGGTGAGTGCCGACCACTGCGCGAACCCTTCCCGGGCGCTCGCCACCGCGCGCTCGACGTCGGCCGCGCTGGCCTGCTGGACCTGGCAAAGCACCTCGTTGGTGGCCGGATTGACGGTGGCGAAGGTCTCGCCGGAGGTGGCCTCCACGTAGCCGCCGCCGATGTACAGTTTCTGTTCGGACAACATGTTCAAGCGCTTCCTCATACAGCAGCAAGTTGGGGCTGCTCCAGCAGCCGATCCAAGTAATCGCGTACCAACGCCCGCGCCTCCTGCGGCGGCACACCATCAGGACGCAGGGCCGATTGCAGCGACAGGCCGTCGATCATCACCGCCAGCGCGAACGCCGCGCGCTCGGCCTCGCCGGGAGATAGCAACTGGCGCAGCGCATGCAGCAGATTGGAGCGCAGCCGCCGGGCATAGATACGCTGCAAGCGGGCCAGCGCCGGGGCATAGCGGGCCTGATTCCACAGGGCCATCCAGGCGGTGATGGCCTGGGGCGCGAACTGCGCTTCGGTGAAGTTGCCATCGATGATGGCGTACAGGCGCTCACGGGGATCGCTGACACCTTCCAGGCGCCGGCTGACCTCGGCGTGCAGATCCTGCAACAGCGAGCGCATCGCGGCTTCCAGCAGCTCGTTCTTGCCGCCGAAGTAGTGATGGATGATCCCGGCCGATACCCCCGCCGCCCGGCTGATTCGGGAGATGGTGGTATCGGCGAAGCCGTGCTCGCTGATGGCGCTGATGGTCGCTTCGATCAGCTGCTGACGGCGGATAGGTTCTATGCCGACTTTAGGCATTGCTTATCGGTCCCCCTACTATTCTTGGCGTCAGCGCCAACAATGCAGGCTTTATCGGGTGAGTTGCGGTCGTGTGCTCATCATAGCATTTTTTATTGGACGTTCAATCAAAAACCCGTTAGTTTTTTATTGGACGTCCAATCAAAAACAGCTATAGTTTGTTCAGTTTTAACCACCAACCCTGCACCAAAGGCATCACGAGAAGAGGAAGAGCACCATGAGCAAGCTGTCCTGGCGTTACACCGTACTCGCGGGCGTGGTTGGCTGCGCCCTGACCGCCCCGGCCCTGGCTGCCGATCCGGCCCAATGCAAAACGGTACGGTTCTCCGATGTCGGCTGGACCGACATCACGGCTACCACGGCGACCGCTTCGGTGGTGCTGGAGGGGCTGGGCTACAAGCCAGTCACCCAAGTGCTGTCCGTGCCGGTGACCTATACCAGCCTGAAGAACAAGGACATCGATGTATTCCTCGGCAACTGGATGCCGACCATGGAGGCCGACATCAAGCCCTATAAGGAGGACGGCTCGGTGGAGGTGCTGCGCGCCAACCTGGAAGGCGCCAAGTACACCCTGGCGGTGCCCGACTACGTCGCCGCAGGAGGGCTGAAAGACTTCAAGGACATCGCCCAGTTCGCCAACAAACTCGGCAAGAAGATCTACGGCATCGAGCCGGGCAACGACGGCAATCGCCTGATCCAGAAGATGATCAACGAGAACGCCTTCGGCCTGAAGGGCTTCAATCTGGTGGAATCGAGCGAAGCCGGCATGCTCTCGCAGGTGGCCCGTGCCACCAAACGCCAGGACTGGATCGTGTTCCTGGGCTGGGAGCCGCATCCCATGAATACCAACTTCAAGATGACCTATCTCACCGGCGGTGACGACTGGTTCGGCCCCAACTACGGCGGCGCCACGGTCTACACCAACGTGCGCAAGGGCTATACCCAGGAGTGCCCGAACGTCGGCAAGTTCCTGAACAACCTGGTATTCACTCTGAAGATGGAGAACGAGATCATGGGCGCCATCCTGGATGAGCAGAAGAAGCCCGAGGTCGCCGCCAAGGAGTGGCTGAAAAAGAATCCAGCGACGCTGGAAACCTGGCTGGCGGGCGTGACCACCCTGGACGGCAAGGAAGCGCTGCCAGCGGTCAAGACCAAGCTGGGCATCAAATAACGCAACGCCACAGACGACAGCGCGTGCCCGTCCTGTCCTGTCCGGGACCGCAGCGGGCGCTGAACAGACCGCAGTTGAGTTTTCAGGGTCGAGAGGATGGATTGGCTTACCGAATACAAGCTTCCACTGGGAAGCTGGATCAGCTACCTGGTTGATCTACTCAACCAGCATGCCGCCGGGTTCTTCAACGCGCTCTCCGACGGCCTGGGCTTTCTCATCAACGGGCTTATCGCCCTGCTCCAGTGGTTCAATCCGCTGGCGGTGGTGGTGCTCATCGCCGCCTTGGGCTACTGGCTGCACCGCTCCTGGAAGCTGGCGGTCATGATCATCCTCTCGCTCCTGCTGATCATCAACCTCGGTTATTGGCAGGAGACCCTCGAGACCCTGGCTCTGGTGGTGTTCGCAACCGCCATCTCCATGCTGGTGGGCGTGCCGCTTGGCATCGCCGCCGCCCACCGGCCCTGGCTGTATACCGTGCTGCGGCCGATCCTGGACCTGATGCAAACCATCCCCACCTTCGTCTACCTCATCCCTACCCTGATCCTGTTCGGGCTGGGGGTGGTGCCGGGCCTGATCTCCACAGTGATCTTCGCCATCCCGGCACCGATCCGCCTCACCTATCTGGGTATCTCCTCGGTGCCGCAGAGCCTGATCGAGGCCGGTGAGTCCTTCGGCGCCACCAAGGCGCAGCTGCTGTGGAAGGTGGAGCTGCCCCACGCCATGCCCACCATCATGGCGGGACTGACCCAGTGCATCATGCTCAGCCTGTCCATGGTAGTGATCGCCGCCCTGGTGGGTGCCGACGGTCTGGGCAAGCCGGTGGTGCGAGCGCTGAACACGGTGAACATTGCCCAGGGCTTCGAGGCGGGGCTGGCCATTGTCATCATCGCCATCGTCCTCGACCGCATCTGCAAGCAGCGTGGCACCAAGGGGTGAGGAGTCCACTCATGGCCATCGTCGAATTCCGCAATGTCGACATCATCTTCGGCAAGAACCCGGAGCGGGCCCTGCAGCTGCTCGACCAGGGCGCCGACCGGCAGACCATCCTGGAGCAGACCGGCAACGTGCTCGGTGTGGCCGGGGCCTCGCTGGCCATCGAAGAGGGTGAGATCTGCGTGCTGATGGGCCTGTCCGGCTCCGGCAAGTCCACCCTGATCCGTGCCGTCAATGGTCTCAACAAGGTCGTCCGGGGCGAGGTGCTGGTGCGCGATGGCGAGCAGCGGGTCGATGTCACCCGCTGCGATGCCGCCACGCTACGCCGTATCCGCACCAAGCGCGTGGCCATGGTATTCCAGCAGTTCGCGCTGTTGCCCTGGCGCACGGTGCGCGAGAACGTAGGCTTTGGCCTGGAGCTGCGCGGCACGCCCAAGGCCGAGCGCGAGCGCATCGTCGAGCAGAAGCTGGAGCTGGTGGGGCTGGCCAAGTGGGCCAACAAGTACGCCCACGAGCTCTCCGGCGGCATGCAGCAGCGCGTCGGCCTGGCCCGGGCGTTTGCCACCGATGCCGATATCCTGCTGATGGATGAGCCGTTCTCGGCGCTCGACCCCTTGATCCGCGAACACCTGCAGGACGAGCTGCTGCAACTGCAGCGCACCCTGAAGAAGACCATCATCTTCGTCAGCCACGACCTGGACGAGGCGCTCAAGCTCGGCACCCACATCGCCATCATGGAGAATGCCCGCATCGTCCAGTACGGCAAGCCCGAGCAGATCGTGCTCAAGCCGGCCAACCACTACGTTGCCGAGTTCGTCGCCCACATGAACCCGCTCAACGTGCTGCGCGGGGCCTCGCTGATGACTGCGCTCAAGGATCTTGCGCGCAGGAGCGACCAGATCCAGCTCGACTGGACCGGCCATCACCTGATCCAGCTCGACGGCGAGGGCCGCCCGGTGGCCGCCACTATCGAGGGCCAGCCGGCGCGCCTCATCCCTTGGTCGGACCAGCTCGATTTGGTCAAAGAGGGCGCCGACGGCCTGGCCATGGTCATGGCTCCGCCGGATATCCTGATGAAGACCGCCATCGAGATTCGGCAGGCTACCGGCCGACCGGTGCCGCTGGTCGAGCAGGGACGGGTGATCGGCGTGGTCGGCGACGACGAGATCTACCGCGGCATGCTGAAGCAGACTGGCATTGCCGTCGCCAGCGCCTGCTGAACAACCGGTTCTCGGCGCTAGCTCCTTCTCTTTACGGGCACCCGGGCAGCGGCCTCACGAGGGTCAACCCCCGTCGTGCCCGTTTCTTTGCCGGCTTCCCCGCCGCTTTCCGGCTGCCCGGCGCTGTAGTATCGCGTAAAATGACATATTTTTAGTGCTTCGGAAGCATTCCATGGACCTACCGCAGATCGTCATCCTGGCCCTGATCCAGGGATTCACCGAATTCCTGCCCATCTCCAGTTCCGCCCATCTGATCCTGGTGCCCAACCTGTTCGGCTGGCCGGATCAGGGATTGGCCTTCGACATCGCGGCTCATGTGGGCACTC
Source organism: Candidatus Competibacteraceae bacterium (assembly GCA_035575095.1). Taxonomy (GTDB): domain Bacteria; phylum Pseudomonadota; class Gammaproteobacteria; order Competibacterales; family Competibacteraceae; genus DATLYF01. The sequence goes on along the minus strand of DATLYF010000066.1, from coordinate 12,970 downwards.
TGTCGGCGGTGCTGTGGTTCTTCCGCCATGAGTTGGCGGCGCTCATTCGCGCCTGGCTGGGCTCTCTGACAGGGCGCGGGCTGAGCATCGAGGCCAGACTGGCCTGGGGGGTGATCATCGGTACCGTGCCGGTGGGACTGGCCGGGCTGCTGTTCAAGGATCAGGTGGAGCATCTGCTGCGCTCGCCGTGGGTCATCGCCGGTGCCAGTATCCTGTTCGGACTGGTGCTGTGGTGGGCCGACGTCAGTGGCCGGCGCCAGCGCGACGAGCGCACCCTGCGCTGGAGCGATGTGCTGATCATCGGCATGGCCCAGGCCGTGGCGCTGATCCCCGGCACCTCCCGCTCCGGCATTACCATGACTGCCGGTCTGGCCCTGGGACTGACCCGAGAGGCCAGTGCCCGCTTCTCCTTCCTGCTGTCGATCCCGGTGATCGCGCTGGCCGGCGCTCTAGAAACCCTGGACCTGGTGCAGCAGCCGCAGGCAGTGCACGGCTCGGAACTGTTGCTCGGTGCTCTGCTCTCTGGCTTGAGCGCTTATCTCTGCATCTATGCCCTGCTCAAGCTGCTCGGGCGCATCGGCATGCTGCCGTTTGTGATCTATCGGGTGCTGCTCGGGGTGGTGTTGGTGTTGGTGCTATCCTAAAAAATGGAGGCCTGCGATGCATACTCTCTCGACACGATCATCCCAGGCTAGTCCTGGCATACAGCGGCGGATGCGGTCATGAACCCGACGCTGTCCGGCAAAGCCCGCGACTGGCTGATGCGCATCGTGCTGGCCGTGCTCTTCGTGCTGGCGCTGGTGGCCGGTCTGTTCCTCTCCGCGCTGCTGTTCGCGCTCTTCTTTGCCCTGGCTCTGGTCGGTGCCGTGCTGTTCTGGTGGCAGGGGCGCCGTCTGCGTCATCAGGCAGCACGCGCCGGCGGCGCAATCATCGAAGTGACCGAGTACGAGGTCGTGGAGACCAAACGCCGCAACCGGGACTCTGCCGAGTGACATTGAAAGCGCCTGCACCTTGACTTCACCATGGTGCAAGGCAAAATAATTTGATTATGTGCAGCACGTGCTGCGTTTTATCTTTCGCGTATGTCATCCGATCGAAGTTGCCATAAACCGTTTGCCAGTTACGCACAGCGCCTTACCGTTTTCGGGGGGCTCGTCGCGCATGGCAATCTCGAGAGCCAAATCAAGGGCGTGTCCGCCCAGGCTCGTTTTGCAGTTCGGTCCTCGCAACGCGAAGCGATGACGTAGGCCCCCTGTGTATTGCGCCGGGGGCTGGCCGATGATGGCGCCCCCGGGAGCGGAATCCGCAAGACCCCGGTCGATGCCCTCGTCGGCCGGGGTTTTTTGTCGCCCGGGCCCACACCGCTTACCGGCGAATGTGCAGCCACGAGCGTGTGGAGTGGGCTGCGGCCCGCAGGTGTGCAACACAGAGAACTCAGGAGGGCGCCATGAACATCTTCCGCAAGGCAGTACAGCAGTTCCTCACCGCTGGCACTGTTTCCCGACCTGAGCCGACCAAGAGTCCTGCCAAGAACGTGTCGCGCAAGGACGTGCTGATGCTCATGGCCCAGGACAAGCTGTCCCCGGCCCAGGCCAAAGCGATCATCGCCGGCAAGCGCTGATCGTCGCGTGACGATTCTGTATACAGACGACGGCCGCCCTCTCGCGGTGGGCGGCTGTCGCATTTGCGAAACGGAGATTCCATCCTCCCTGTTGTCTCGTCCATTCCGAACCGTGTTCTATATCCGCCGTCAAAGTTCGTAGTTGTTTCATTGATAAAGGGAGTCCATCCATGAACGCTCGAATCCCCCGCCTCGCTATCGTGTTGCTCATGTTGATATCGCCGCTGGGTCTGATGGCCTGCAACACCATGCAGGGTGTCGGCGCTGACGTGAAAGCCGCCGGCCAGGCGATCGAAGGCGAAGCGGCCAAGAAAAAGACCTATTGAGCGCAGGCGTGCATATCACAGTCTGGGGCGCCGAGTGCGCCCCTTTTCGTTGGTGCGTTCAGCTCCTGCGCCGGGCGCCCAGCACGTTGGGCAGTTGCCCGATCTTGTCGAGGATACGGCTGAGCTGACCGAGATCGGTAATCTCCAGGGTCATGCCCATGCGGGCGATACCGTCGCGCGGATCGGTGAGGGTGTTCATGGCCAGCACGTTGACCTTGTCGTTGGCCAGGATGGAGCTGATGTCGCGGATCAGGCCCGGCCGGTCGTAGGCCTCCACCACAATGTCCACCTGGTAGGCGGCGCGGGTCTCTATGCCCCAGTCCACCTCGATCATCCGCTCCGGGTGGCGGCCGGTGAGATGGATGAGATTGAGGCAGTCCTGGCGATGGATGGTGACGCCGCGACCGCGGGTGACGAAGCCGACGATGGGATCGGGCGGCACCGGCTTGCAGCAAGTGGCCATCTGGGTGAGCAGATTGCCGACCCCGCGGATGCGGATGCCCCCCGCCAGGTCCTCGGCTCTGCCGCTGCGCTTGGCGATGGGCATGACCTCGGACGGCCGGCTCGGCGGCAGGATCTGTTCCTGTAGCTTGGTCACCACCTGGCTGGTGGTGAGGTCGCCGTGGCCGATGGCGGCGAACAGCTCATCGGCACGGCTGAAGTTGAACTTTTCCGCCAGCGGCTGCAGCTCGAGCTGCTTGGGGTGGATATCGAGGCGCTGAAACTCGCGCTCCAGGGCAGCACGGCCGGCGGCGATGTTCTTCTCCAGATCCTGTTGCTTGAACCACTGCCGCACCTTGGCCCGGGCCCGGCTGCTCTTGATGTAGCCCAGATGGGGATTGAGCCAGTCGCGGCTGGGCGAGGGGTGTTTGCCGGTGAGGATGTCCACCTGGTCGCCGTTCTTCAGCTCGTGGTTGAGCGGCACGATGCGGCCGTTGACCTTGGCGCCGCGGCAGCGGTGGCCCACCTCGGTGTGGATATGGTAGGCGAAATCCAGCGGCGTTGCGCCCTGGGCCAGCTCCACGATCTGCCCTTTGGGGGTGACCACATAGACCCGGTCGGAGAAGGCCTCCGCCTTGAACCGGTCGAGGAAGTCGCCGGTATCGTCGTCGTCATCGCGTTGCTCCAGCACCTGTCGCAGCCAGGCGATCTGCTGCTCGAAGCTGCCGCCAGGACTGGCGACCCCCTCCTTGTAGCGCCAGTGGGCGGCCACACCCAGTTCAGCGCTCTGGTGCATATCGAAGGTGCGGATCTGCACCTCCAGGATCTTGCCCTCGGGTCCCACTACTGCCGTGTGTAACGACTGGTAGCCGTTGGGCTTGGGATTGGCGATGTAATCGTCGAACTCCTTGCGGATGTGGTTCCACAGACCGTGCACCACCCCCAGAGCGGCGTAGCAGTCGGCCACGCTGGGCACCATGATGCGCACCGCACGCACGTCGAAGATCTGCTCGAAGGCTAGCTTCTTGCGCTGCATCTTACGCCAGATGCTGTAGATGTGCTTGACCCGTCCGCTCACCTCGGCCTGGATACCAGCCTTGGCCAGCTCGGCGCGCAGCGCCTCCATCACCTTGGCGATGTAGCGCTCGCGGTCGGCGCGCCGCTCATCCAGGGCCCGGGCCAGCTGCTTGTAGGTCTCCGGCTCCAGATGACGCAGCGCCAGATCCTCCAGCTCCCACTTGATGCGGCCGATGCCGAGGCGGTTGGCCAGCGGCGCGAAGATGTCCAGAGTCTCGCGGGCGATGCGCCGCTGCTCCTCTTCCGGCCGACCCTTGAGCTCGCGCATCTCGTGCAGGCGAATGGCCAGCTTGATCAGCACCACGCGCATGTCCTGGGCCATGGCCAGCAGCATCTTGCGCAGGCTCTCCAACTGCTGGCCGGCGTGCCGGCTCTGCTGGTGCAGTTCGCCGATCTGATCCAGGGTGCGCACGCCCTCTACCAGTCGCGCCACGGATGGACTGCAGCGCTCCGCCACCCGCGCCGGGTCGAGCCGGCCGGCGCGTACCAGCGGATACAACAGCGCCGCCGCCGCTGCCTCGTGATCCAGGCGCAGCTCCACTAGGATGTCGGCCACCGCCAGCCCCCAGCGCACCCCGTCATCCTCCCCCTCCCGCGGCACGGCGCTGGCGCTGGCCAGTTCATAAGCACGCCGCACCAAGCCCTGCTGCTGTCCCCGCCAGTGCACGGGGATATGCGCCAGCCAGGTCTCGAAATCCATGTCGGGAGAAAGGGTGGTATTCAGGGTTACCACTGGTATCACACCTCCGCTGATGGTTCGTTGCTTCCATTGTACTCGTCCGCCGCGCGTAGTGCCCCGATTGACAGCGGACGGCGCGCGACGGAACCTTGCCTCATGAGTAAACAGCGTATCCGCGAGCTGGCCGCCGACTATGCCCTGTTCGAGTCGGCCAGGCCCGCTGCTGCCCACCTTACCCTGCGCTACGACCGCGGCACCCTGCTGCTGGAGGGAGGTGTGCCGCCGCCCGGTCTGGAGTCGGCTTTCGCCTACGATCCGCGGGTTGACGCCTGGCGCGCCCCGGCGCTGCTCTATCCGGCGCTCATCCCGGCGCTGCGCCCCCATCTGGCCGGCAACAGCGCCGCCCGCTACGGTCGTCTGTCCCTGGAAGTACAGCTCGATTTGGAGCCGCGTCCGCACCAGCGCGAGGCCCTGGAAGCCTGGTTCGCCGCCCGCGGGCGTGGCCAGGTGGTGCTGCCCACCGGCGCCGGCAAGACCCTGGTGGGGCTGCTAGCCATGGCCCAGGCCGGCCGCGACGCCCTGGTGGTGGTGCCGACCCTGGAGCTGATGCGACAGTGGTACGGGTTGCTGCGCCTGGCCTTCCCGGAGCGGGAGATCGGCCTGATCGGCGGCGGCTATCACGAACCCTACGCCCTGGCCGTGGCCACTTACGACTCGGCGGCGCGCCATGCCGAACACTTGGGCAACCGCTACGGCACCTTGATATTCGACGAGATGCACCACCTGCCAGCAGAGTTCTACCGGGTCATCGCCGAATACGCCCTGGCCCCCTACCGGCTGGGTCTGTCCGCCACCCCAGAGCGGGCTGACGGCCTGCACCGCGACCTGGACAGCCTGGTGGGGCCGGTGGTCTACCGCCGCCGCCCCGCGGAGCTGGCCGGCGACGTGCTGGCGCGCTACCGCATCCAGCCGCTGCTGGTGGAGCTATCGGCTGAGGAACGCGCCCAGTATCGGGAAGCGCTGGCGCTGCGCAACCGCTTCCTGCAGGAGCATCGTATCGGCCTGGGCTCGCTCGCCGGCTGGAACCGCTTCGTCATGCTCTCGGCGCGCTCGCCCGAGGGCCGCCGCGCCATGCAAGCCCACCGCGCGGCGCGGCGCATCGCCCACGCCACCGCCAGCAAGCTGCGCGCCCTGGAGGACATTCTGACCCGCCACCGCGACGAGAAGACGGTGATCTTCACCGAGGACAACGCCACCGCCTACGAGATCGCCCGGCGTTTCCTCATCCCCTGCCTGACCCATCAGACCCGGGTCAAGGAGCGCCAGCATCTCCTCGACGGCTTCCGCAGCGGTCAGTACCGCGCCCTGGTCACCAGCAACGTGCTCAACGAGGGCGTGGACGTACCCGACGCCAGCATCGGCGTGATCCTCTCCGGCTCGGCCTCGGCCCGGGAGTTCGTGCAGCGCCTGGGGCGTATCCTGCGTCGCGCAGCGGACGGCAAGCAGGCGGTGCTGTACGAGCTGGTGGCGCGGGAGACCCGCGAGGAACAGGTGGCGGAGCGGCGCCGGCAGGCGCCTGCTGCATGCCAAGGCGACAGCCTCGATCTGTTCGCGCGGCTCGATGGGGAGGACGACTGATGCTGCCCGCGGAACTGCTCGCCAGCCACCGCCGCGGCGATCAGGTCCACCCGCGTTTCCTGCAGCCAGGCGAGCAGCCTTGGGCTACGGCGGTGCTGGAACTGCTGGCCGAGTACCGTGGCCGCAGCCGCGGCGAACTGACGGAGGCGCTGCGCGCCCTGGAAGGGGACTCGCCCGACTACCGCATCGTGCGCGGCCTGGCTCACCTCGCCCTGCAGCGAGCCGAGTTCGCCCTGGCCCTGCCCGGCCTGGAGCCGGAGGCACTGCGCGAGCGGGTATTCACCCGCGCCGCCGAGTGCGGTCACGGTATGGCGCAGAGTCACGCCGTACTGGAGCAGGTAGCAGCGGAACTGGGCCTGGAGCTGGAGCCGGAGCAGTTACGCCAAGCCCTGTATGCCGACCTGCCAGAACAGCACGTGCTGGCTGCCGTGTCCGAGGACACGCCGCAGGCCCTGATCGACCGCTACAACCTGGCCCAGGCCCAGGGCCTGCTCTACTCCGCCCTGTACCTGCGCCTCACCGCCTACCGCAATGTCCCCGGCGAGTACCGCCGGCTGTTCCACCGGCTCAAGTTCCACGGCCTGATGTATGCCGTGGAGGGCGACCTGGAGGACGGCTACCAGATCCACGTCGATGGCCCTGCCAGCTTGTTTGGCCAGACTCGGCGCTATGGCTTGCAGATGGCCGCCTTCCTGCCCGCCCTGCTGCATCTATCGCGCTGGAAGCTGGAGGCGGTGCTGCTGGATCGCCAGGGACGCGAGCGCATCTTCCGTCTGGATTCCGACAGCCATCGCCTGCGCTCCCACTACCCCGCCCCGGCGCCCTATGACAGCCTGCTGGAAGCCAGCTTCGCCGAGCGCTGGGCCAAACTGGATACGCCCTGGGTGCTGGAACGGGAGGTGGCCCTCATCGACCTCAAGGGCACGGTGTTCGTCCCCGACTTCGCCCTGCGCCACTCCGACGGTCGCGTCGCGTACATCGAGATCATGGGCTTTTGGCACCCGGATTACATCCGCCGCAAGCTGGATAAGATCTGCCGCGCCGATCTGCCTAACCTGATCCTGGCCGTCTCGGACCGGCTCAACGTGGGCCAGGCCGCACTGGCCGAGCTGCCAGGGCCGGTGGTGTTGTTCAAGGGCAAGCTGCTGCGGGGGCAGATATTGCCGTTGCTGCCCGCCTGACGGCAGCGGCCACGGCGAGCGCGGCATCATGCCGGCACGATCGCCTCCACCCGTACCTCCTCGCTACCCGCCTCCACCACCACCCGCCAGCGTACATCCAGCTCCCACAGCCGCACTCCGTAGAGGCGTTCGGGATCGCGCTGGTAGGCCGGGCGCGGGTCCAGGGCCAGCACCTGTTCGATGAGCAACCGCAGCTCGCGGCCGCTGCGGGCCTCGTAATCCCGGCACTGCGCCTCGGCCTGCTCGCTAAAGCGCACCGGCAGCGGCTCGGGCGCGGTCTCGGCAAAGCCGCCGCTGGCCTCGAGCAGGCTGTCGGCATAGGGCACATAGGGCTTGATATCCAGCACCGGAGTGCCATCCACCAGGTCCACTCCGGCCAGGCGCAGGCGCAGGCCCTGGTCATCGTCGACAATGCCCTCGAACCTCACCACCGACAGGCCGATGGGGTTGGGACGATGGGTGGAGCGGGTGGCGAACACGCCGAGGCGGCGGTTGCCACCGAGGCGCGGCGGGCGCACCGTGGGCTGCCACGCGCGCGCCGGGATATGGTGGAAGACGAAGATCAGCCACAAATGGGAGAAGGCTTCCAATCCGACGAACGCCTCACGCCGGTCGTAGGGCGGCAGCAGCCACAGCTCGCCGCGCGCGGCCGGGGCCAGACCCGGCTGCCGCGGTACTCCGAATTTATCGAGGAAGCAGGAACGGACCAAGCCGATGGGCTGGAAGATGAACTGCATGGCAGGCACTCCGGGCGGATGGCAAGGCGGCAGTCATAGTCGGCGGCTAAGCTGAGAAGTATCCCTGTTCCTGCCACTGCCAGCCATAGCCTTCGGAGCGTTCCCGTCCATGAGTCTGATCGCCTCCACCTTCCGTCTGTTCGGGCAGGCGCTGTTCGCCCTGCTCAGCTTCGTGCTCTTGCTCATCGCGCTGTGCCTGTTCGCTCTGGGACTGGGCATCGGCGTGGGGACTGGCCTGTCCGGCGGCGAGCTGTCGGCATTGCCGGACAGCGGCGGCCTCAGCTACCGCTACCTGGCCGGCAACCCCCGCAGTCCCAACCGTCTGCTCAGCGTGCTGGTGACCGGCCCCATCCTCGGCAGCCCCGAGGATGAACTGTCCTCGTGGATGAGCCTGGGCGGCGTCACCTACGGCTACCAGGTGCAGGACCTGCTGCGCAAGGCCGCCCAGGATGCCAGCATCAAGGGTGTGTTGCTGCACCTGCAGACCCCGGGCGGCACCATCTTCGGCTCGCGCGCCATCCACGAGGGCATCAAAGCCTACCAGCAGGCCAGCGGCCGGCCAGTGCTGGTCTATATCGAGGGTCTGGCCGCTTCCGGCGGGGTCATGGCCATGGTCGGAGCCGATGCCATCTACGCCGACCACGGCAGCCTGATCGGCAGCATCGGCGTGCTCGGCGCCGAGCTGGTCTATTTCGACCGGCCGGTGGCCATCGACGGCGGTCTGTTGGGCGGCGGCATCGTCACCGAGGGCGGCATCGAGCAGACGGTGATCTCCGCCGGGCGCGGCAAGGATCTGGGCAACCCATTCCGCCGCCCCAGCGCGGACGAGATCCGCAATCTGCAGAACGGGGTGAACAACGAATACACCGCCTTCGTGCACCTGGTCGCCGAGCAGCGCAACATCGACGAAGCGGTGATCCGCGAGCAGATGGGCGCGCAGGTATTCGACAACCAGACCGCCCAGGCTTACGGGCTGATCGATGGCACCCTGAGCCGCAACCAAGCCATCGCCCGGCTGGCGGAGCTGGCCCGCCTGGGGCCGGGCGATTACCAGTTGGTGCGCGCCCAGAACGGCGGCGGGCGTTTCCTGCAACGACTGCTCGGCGCCATGAGCGGCCAGCCGCGCCCCGACACCGCAGCGCAGGTGCAGGCCCAGATCTGCCAGACGGCGGTGCGCCTGCCGCTAGTGTACTACGGCGACCTGACCAGCCTGTGCCGTTGACGGCGGGTCATACCAGGTTCAATTGCTCGGTCCGCGTATATACGGAGCGGGAGTGTTCGTTTCCGTTCACGCGGCGCTCGTCTGTCCATGACTCGCTTGCGGCCACGGCGCCGGGCTCCGGCTCCTGCCTCCACCCTGGCACTGAGGTCACTACGACGAGCGCCCCCGCTCCGTACCGGGACTGCATCGTGCAACTTCGCCTCATCAAGTCCAGGCCCGGGCCAGGATGGCATCCAGATCCAGCCCGCGCGGCAGATCGCCAAACACCCGGCCGCCCTCCCCGCCCAGACGGCTGGCACAGAAGGCATCGGCCACCGCGGCGGGCGCGTGACGTACCAGCAGCGCCGCCTGCAGGGCGAGCGCCAGACGCTGCGCCAGGGCGCGGGCGCGGTACTCCAGGTCACTGCCATCGGCCAGTTCCGCGCTCAGGCTGGCGATGGCGATGTCCAGGCGGCGGTCGCCGCCGCGCGCGGCGGCCAGCTCCGCCAGCAGCGCATCCCGGCTCTGCGGCTCGCGTTCCAGGGCGCGCAGCAGATCCAGGCACTGGATGTTGCCGCTGCCTTCCCAGATGGAGTTGACCGGTGCTTCCCGGTACAGCCGCGGCAGCATGGACTCCTCGATGTAGCCCAATCCGCCCAAACACTCCTGGGCCTCGTGAATGAAATAGGTGGCGCGCTTGCACACCCAGAACTTGCCCAACGCGGTAGCGAGGCGCACCAGTGCCTGGGCGATGGGATCGGCCGGTGCTTCGTCCAGGGCACGGGCCAGGCGCAGCGCCAGCACCAGCGCCGCCTCGCTCTCCAGGGCCAGGTCGGCCAGCACGTTGCGCATCAGCGGCTGCTCCGCCAGCAGCCGACCGAAGGCGGAGCGATGGCGGCAGTGGTGGAGGGCCTGGGTCAGGGCCTGGCGCATCAGCCCAGCCGAGCCCAGCAGGCAGTCGCAACGGGTCAGGGCCACCATCTCCAGGATGGTGGCCACCCCGCGCCCAGGCTCGCCGATGCGCTCGGCCCAGGCGCCGTGGAACTCCACCTCGGCCGAGGCATTGGAACGGTTGCCCAGTTTGTCCTTGAGGCGCTGGATATGGATGGTGTTGCGGCTGCCATCTGGACGCCAACGCGGCAGCCAGAAGCAGGTCAGGCCCTCGGGCAGCTGCGCCAGAGTGAGGAAGGCATCGCTCATCGGCGCCGAGCAGAACCACTTGTGCCCGGTCAGGCGGTAGCCGTCGCCGTCGGGCTCGGCGCGGGTGGTGTTGGCGCGCACATCCGAGCCGCCCTGCTTCTCGGTCATGGCCATGCCCACCGTGATCCCGGGCTTGTCCGCCGCCGGGCGATCGGCCGGCTCGTAGTCCAGGGCGGTGATCCGCGGCAGCCAGCACGCCGCCAGCGCCGGAGCATAGCGCAGCACCGGCGCGCAGGCGTAGGTCATGGTGACCGGACAGCAGGTCCCCGCCTCGGCCTGGGTATGCAGGTAGAACAGGGCGGCGCGCACCACCTGGGCGCCAGGGTGGTGCTCCCGCCAGGGCAGCGCCGCCAGGCCATGAGCGATGGCCTGGCGCATCAGGGCATGGTAGGCCGGGTGATACTCGACCCGATCGATACGCTGGCCGTAGCGGTCGTGGGTGCGCAGCCGCGGCGGATACTCGTTGGCCTGGAAGCCGAGCTGAATGGCGTCGGCCGAGCCGGCCCAGGCGCCGTACGCGTGCACCTGCGCCTCGGCCCAGCCGCCGCCTTCGCGCCGTAGCGCCTCCTGCAGGGCGCTATCGCCTTCGTACAGATTGCGGTCCTCCAGCGGCGGCGGCTGATTGAACACCACATGCGTGGCGCCAGGGGGGAGATCGGCTGGACTCATAGCGGCAACACCTTGCCCGGATTCATCAACCCCAGAGGATCGAGGGCCTGCTTCAGCGTGGCCATCACCGCCAGGGCGTCGGCGCCATGCTCCAGGGCCAGGTAAGGCGCCTTGCCGTAGCCCACGCCGTGCTCGCCGGTGCAGGTGCCGCCGAGGCGGATGGCGCGGCGCACCAGGCGCTCGTTGGCGGCCTCCACCTCGGCCAGCTCGGCGGGGTTGTCCGGGTCGATCAGGAACACTAGGTGGAAGTTGCCGTCGCCGACATGGCCCACCAGCGGTGCTGGCATGGATAAGGTAGCGATGTCGGCCTTGGTCTCCAGGATGCATTCGGCCAGCCGCGAGATGGGTACGCACACATCGGTGGTCCAGCCCTTGCAGCCCGGGCGCAGGCTGAGGGCGGCATAATAGGCGCTGTGGCGGGCACTCCACAGGCGGTTGCGTTCCTCCTCGCGCACCGCCCACTGGAAGCCGGCGCCGCCGTGCTCGGCGGCGATGCTCTGCACCGTCTCGGCCTGCTCCACCACGCCCTGTCCACTGCCATGGAACTCGAAGAACAGGGTGGGCGCCTCCGCGTAGTCGAGCTTGGAATAGCGGTTCACTGCGCGCATCTGCAGCTCGTCCAGCAGTTCGATGCGCGCCACCGGGATGCCCATCTGGATGGTCTGGATCACCGCATTCACCGCCCCTTCCAGGGTGGCGAAGGCGCATACTGCCGCCGAAACCGCCTCGGGAATGCCGTGCAGGCGCAAAGTGACCTCGGTGATGATGCCCAGCGTGCCCTCGGCGCCGACGAACAGCCGGGTCAGGTCGTAGCCGGCGGCGGACTTGCGGGCGCGGCCGCCGGTGTGGATCACCCGACCGTCGGCCAGCACCACAGTCAGCCCCAGCACCGCCTCGCGCATGGTGCCGTAGCGCACGGCGTTGGTGCCGGAGGCGCGGGTGGCGGCCATACCGCCCAGGGAGGCGTCGGCCCCCGGGTCGATGGGAAAGAACAGGCCGAGGTCGCGCAAATGGGCGTTGAGCTGCTTGCGTGTCACCCCGGCTTGCACGGCGCAGTCCAGATCCTCCTGGCTGACCCGCAGGATGCGGTTCATACGGCTGAGGTCGATGCACACGCCGCCGCGCAGCGCCGCCACCCCGCCCTCCAGCGAGGTGCCGGTACCGAACGGGATCATGGGCATGCGGTATTGATGACAGAGCGCGGCGATGCGCGCCACTTCGGTAGTGTTCTCCGGGAACACCACCAGGTCGGGCGGCACCGGAGTATGGTAGGACTCATCGCGGCCATGCTGGGCGAGGACGTTGGAGTTGCGGCTGAGGCGTTCGCCCAGCAGTTCCTCCAGGCGGGCGCTTAGCTCGGGATGCAAGGGGATACGCTCGAGGACCGGCACGGCGCTGCTCATTCGAGGCTGGCTCCTGATGCAGTGACGGGAATAATCCCAGTATAGCCCCCTGCCCGCCTGCCTCGGGAAATGCTAGGATGTTGCATCTGCAGCAGCGCCCTAGCGCCCTTCCGCCATCGGCGTTTGCATTTCCCGAAGCGCAATCCTTTGCCTTATCACCTGCATCCGTGGAGTAGCCACACTATGCCGAAATCCGTTCTGTCGCCGCGTCGCACCGCCCTGCTGGCCCTGCTGGTGGGCAGCCTGGGTCTGGTCCACGGCACCGCCCACGCCCAGCAGCCCGAGGAGAAGAAGTTCAAGGACTGGACCCTGCTCTGCGAGACGGGTAAGGACGGCAAGAAACGCTGCCTGCTGTCGCAGACTGTCAAGTCCCCGGACGGCAAGACCGAGGTCCTCAAGGCCTCGGTGGGCTATTTCAGCGGCGGCGGTGCCGAGCCGGCCCTGGTCATCACCGCGCCGCTGGGCATCGCCCTGCGCCCCGGCGTGGGCGTGCAGATCGATGCCGCCGCCCCGGTGCGCGTGCCCTTCGAGCGCTGCCACCCCAACGGCTGCCTGGCCGGCATGCCACTGTCGCCGGATATGGTGAGCTCGCTGAAGAAGGGCACCAAGATGCAGGCCGAGATCTTCCTGGCGCCGGGCCAGTCGCGCAAGCTGGATGTCTCCCTGAGCGGCTTCGGCGCCGGTTTCGACGCCCTGCCCAAGGACAGCGGCGGCGCTGCGGCGCCCGCTCCGGGCAAGAGCGGCGGTAGCGGCTCCGGTACCAACAAGTAACCCTCCCCCGGGCGGGTCGCGGCGCC
>DATLYF010000065.1:0-4268 GCA_035575095.1 Candidatus Competibacteraceae bacterium | reverse complement strand
CTGCGCAGCCAGCACCCGGGGGCTGGCGTAGTTCTCCGAGGCGATCAGCTCGAGGTGATCCTCCTGGCGTCGCTCCTCGGCCTGGATGGCCGCCCACAGCTCATCGTCAAAGCCCGCTATCGTCATGTCTTTGCTGAACATCGGCTCACTCCAGTCAAGCTCACAATGCAGGAGGCGGCCACCCGCAACGGCGGCCTTCAGGAAATTGGCGATTTTAAATGATTCACCGGCGCGCTGCAGAAGAAATTCCGTAGCGCTACCGCATCAGTCCGTGTCCAGGGGCAGGACCAGCGTGTCCTTGACGTTCTCCATCACGACATAGGTGTGGGTCTGCATGATGCCCGGCAGAGCGGTGAGCATCTGCCCCAGCACGTTGCGGTAGGAATCCATGTCGGCGATACGGATCTTTAGCAGATAGTCGAAACCGCCCGCCACCATGTAGCACTCCATCACCTCAGGGATGATCTGCACCTCCTCGCGGAAGCGCTCGAACACATCCGGTGTGGTGCGGTCCAGAGTGACCTGCACGAACAACAGCAGGGAAGCACCCAGCTTGGCCGGGTCGAGGCGCGCGTGATAGCCGAGGATGTAGCCATCCCGCTCCAGCCGCCGCACCCGTTCCAGGCAGGGCGTAGGACTGAGGTTGACCTGCTTGGCCAGTTCTACGTTGGAGATACGCCCTTGGCGCTGCAGCACATCGAGGATCTTGCAGTCGATGCGATCCAGCCCGCGCCGCACCCCGTTGCTCGCCTTCGGGTTCTTCGCAGCTCTGTTCTTACCGTCACCGACCATGTCCCGTCACGTGCCTCCTCGCGTCAGCTTTCATTGCATCGGACTTTCCAGCAGGGCGTTGACCACTGCGGTCCAGGCCCGCCCGACATTGCGCAGGCTATAGCCGCCCCCGCCCACTGCCACCAACCGCCCCGCAGCGTAGGCTTCGGCGATGCGACACAGGTCGCGGGCGACACGGTCGTGGGTCGCGGCCGAATAGTGCAGGTGTGCCAGGGGGTCGCCATACAGGCCGTCGGCCCCGGCCTGCAGGAACACGAACTGCGGCTGCCACTGCTCCAGAAAAGCCGGCACCTGCTGCCACACCAGCAGGAAGTCCTCATCGCCGGCGCGCGGCAGCAACGGGATGTTGAGCTTGCGCCCGCGCGCCTCGCCCTTGCCGGTCTCGTGGGGAAAGCCGGTGTTGGGAAAGTTGTAGCGACCATCCTCGTGGATATCGGCGAAGATCACGCCAGCATCGTCCTCGAAGGGGTAATAGATGCCGTCGCCGTGGTGGGCGTCGATGTCGACGTAAGCGATACGCGTCAGGCCGTAGTCGCGCTGCAAGCAGCGGATGGCCACGGCGACGTCGTTGAACACACAGAAGCCGGCGGCGGCATCGGGATAGCTATGATGCAGGCCACCGATGGGGACGAAAGCGCGGCGCACCTCGCCGGCCATGACCCGGCGGGTGGCATCCAGCACCGTGCCCACCACCGTGCTGGCGTCCTCGAACACGCCCACATAGGCGGGGGTATCGCCGTAGTCCAGCATGCCCTCGCCGGTTGCCGAACAGGCCTTGATGCGCGCCACATACTCGGCGCTATGGAAGCGCAGCAGTTCTTCCTCGCCGGCCTGCACCGGATCGAGGAGGCGGACCTGGTAATCCAGGTGCCGGCGGTGCATCTCATCCATGAAGGCGTGGATGCGGTCGCGACCGAAAGGATGGTCGTTGCCGAAACCGTAGCGGCCCAGGGCCTCGCCCACGTAGACACAAACCGTCCTGCTCGGCGTCATCGCTCCTCTCCTCCACGGCGGCGCCGCCTCCCCTCGCCCGATATCCGGCCGGTGGCGACTGCACTGGTCTTCTAATCTTGTACGTATGTAGTCCGTGGCCGGCACCTGTGCGCCGGCTGCCCTTACCATCCACTCCCGAGGGAGCCGTAATGACAGACGCCGCCCGTGACGACAGCCATCTCTTTCCCCGTGACCGCCAACCCGCCTTGCGCATCCTGGCCATGCCGGCCGACACCAACCCCGCGGGTCAGATCTTCGGCGGCTGGATCATGTCGCAGATGGACGTGGCCGGCAGCGTGGTGGCGGTAGAATATGCTAACACCCGCGTCGCCACCGTGGCAGTGACCTCCATGGAATTCCACAAGCCGGTGTACGTCGGCGATCTGGTGAGCTGCTTTGCCAATATCGTCAAGGTGGGCAACACCTCCATCACCGTCAAGGTAGAGGTGTTCGCTCAGCGCGGCGGGGTCACCGGCCAGCCGCGCTGCATCAAGGTCACCGAGGCGGTGATCGTCTATGTCGCTCTGGATCGGGACGGTCGTCCGCTCACACTGCCTCGCCCGCCGGCCTGAGCCCCTATTTTCAGAGAGGGTATGCAGCGCACTCACCCCCATACCCGCTATTGGCAACCAATCGCTGCCCGCTCGCATCGGACGCCGGCGGCCTATAACCACCAAGCCTGACCAAGGAGGAAGCGATGCGCCCGCGACTCGCCCTCATTCTCGCTACCACACCCCTGCTGCTCTCGGCCTGCGGCCACGATGACGATTCCGACATCCTGGCACCGCCGCCCACTACCGCCACCATCGCCACCTTCGATCCCAGCCCCGGCAGCCCCGCCCTGCCCTTCCCCATCGATCTGTTGTTCGGCGCCGACGGCACCCTCAACATCCCTGTGAGCGACCCTGACGACTATTCCGATCCGCGGGTGGCGCTCAACGCCCTGGACGGCTTCTCCACGGTGGCCCCCATCACCACGTCTTTCTCCGCCGCCGTCGATGCCTCCAGCCTAGTAGCCGGGGTCACGGTGCGGATGTTCGAGGTCAGGCTGAGCGCTGCGGCCGGGCACGTCACCCAGATCGTGCGCGAACTGCAAGGCAATCGGGAATTCGCAGTGAGTCTGGCTCCCGACCCCAGCCGCCGCAATCTGGTAATCCTGCCGCTCGCCCCGCTCGCCCCCAAGACCAGCTATCTGGTGGCGCTGAGCAACGGTATCCGGGATTTCGCCGGCCGACCGATCGGTCCGTCGGCGGCCTACCAGTTGTCGCGCCAGGACAGCAGCACCTTCGTCCAGGCCCAGGAAACCGCCCTGGCTGCCTTCGGCGTCGACCGCAATAGCCTAGTGCTGAGCTGGAGCTTCTCCACCCAGTCCATCAATGATGTGCTCGCCGCGGTGCGCGCCCAGGCCCGGCCGCAGGCGGCCCAGCTCCGCGCTACCGGCCTCGACACCGCCGCCCTGGGCAAAGGGCTGCCAGGGCTGGCCGCCATCTATGCCGGGACCCTGCAGCTACCCTATTACTTGCAGCGCAACGCCCCTCTCAGCGGCTTCTGGAAGGCGGCCGACGGCACCAGCGTCACCCGCCATGCGCCGCAGCCGGTAGCCAGCGAAACCCTGAGCGTGCCGCTGCTCGCTACCCTGCCCGACAGCGACAGCGGCCGACGGAAGCCGGCCGGCGGCTGGCCGGTGGTGATTTTCCAGCACGGCATCACCCGCGACCGCAGCGACATGCTGGCGATCGCCGACAGCCTGGCGGCGGCGGGCTTTGCCGTGGTGGCCATGGACCTGCCGCTGCACGGCATCACCGACGCTGCCAGTCCCTTCCATACGCCGCTGGAGCGCACCTTCGAACTCGATCTGGTGAACAATGTCAGCGACGCTCCCAGCCCCGACGGCCTGGCCGATCCTTCCGGCACCCATTTCATCAACCTGGCCAGCCTGCTCACCAGCCGCGATAACGTGCGCCAGGGCGTGGCCGATCTGTTCCAGCTCACCGCCACCGTGCCTACCCTGGACTTCGACGGCGATGGCAGCCCGGACTTGGACGGCAGCCGCATCCATTACCTGGGGCACTCGCTGGGCGGCATCGTCGGCAGCACCTTCCTTGGCCTGGACACCACAGTGGGCGCCGCTACCCTGGCCATGCCCGGTGGCGGCATTGCCAAGCTGCTCGATGCCTCGCCCACCTTCGGCCCGGCGATCCAGGCGGGCCTGGCCACCAAGGGCCTGATCAAGGGCAGCGCCGCCTATGAATCCTTTCTGGCCAGTGCCCAGGCGGTGGTGGATGCTGCCGACCCCGTCAACTACGCCGTGGCCGCGGCCGACAATCATCCGCTACACATGATCGAGGTGGTGGGCGGTGCCGGTGCCCTGCCCGATCAGGTGATTCCCAACAGCGTGCCCGATGCGCCGCTGTCCGGCACTGAACCGCTGGCGCGGCTCATGAGACTGAGCGCAGTTACCGCCAGCGTGCAGGATCCGGCGG
>DATLYF010000064.1:0-2633 GCA_035575095.1 Candidatus Competibacteraceae bacterium | reverse complement strand
CTGCGCAGCCAGCACCCGGGGGCTGGCGTAGTTCTCCGAGGCGATCAGCTCGAGGTGATCCTCCTGGCGTCGCTCCTCGGCCTGGATGGCCGCCCACAGCTCATCGTCAAAGCCCGCTATCGTCATGTCTTTGCTGAACATTATGAATTCTCCCGAATGATCCGGCCGCGACCGGGTTTCATGGGTGGTGGTGGTTCATCGCCATGAAAAAAGGCGATGGTCGGCTCTCGTCTACCATCGCCCCTCTGTCCGGTTACCTGAGAGTGTCGAGAACGTGGGCGATGGTCGCGCACCATTCTCCGCCCCTTCGGTGGGTCATATGGTCTGACCGCTCTCCAGAGTCAACTCCCGCCGCGGTCCTTTTGCCTGAGCGTTTCCGGGCGGTTTCGCCTTCGGCGCCCCGATGGTCCGGGATCTCTCCCGCGGAGGTCTACGTTGAGAATCGTGATTGATTGGCAAGATTACACTGCCACGCCACCCCGGCTTGTCCTGTCACGACGCGGAATTATCCAGACACGACCCATCGGGAAGCCGCCAGCCTCGCGCTGCGCGCGCCCAGGCTCCGCTCGTCGCACTCAGACCGCGACATCCCGCTCGCGGCCGGCGCGCCGTTCGCTGCGCGGCGAGACGCCGAACAACCGATGGTAGCGGGTGGTGAAGTGCGGCACCGAGACGAAGCCGCAGGACAGCGCCACGTCGGTGATGGACATGCGCGTCTGCCTGAGCAGCAGGCGCGCCCGCTGCAGCCGCAGCTCCATGTAGTAGCGCGCCGGGGTGCAGTCGAGATGATCCTTGAACAGCCGCTCCAACTGGCGCTTGGAGATGCCTACATGGCGCGCCACCTCCTCCAGGGAGATGGGCTCCTCGATGTTGGACTCCATCAGTGCCACGGCATCGGCCAGTCGCGGCTGGCCGCCGCCGAGTTGCAGGCGCAGCGGCACGCGCTGGCGGTCGCGGGCATCACGGATGCGCTCCAGCATGAACTGCTCGGAGATGGCCGCTGCCAGCCGCGGTCCCTGCTGCCGGGCGATGAGCTGCAGCATCATGTCGAGCGGGCCAATGCCGCCGGTGCAGGTGTAGCGGTCGCGGTCCAGCTCGAACAGGTTGGAGGAGACGATGATGCCGGGGAAGCTCTCGCGCAGGCTCTCCATGTTCTCCCAATGGATGGTGCAGCGATAGCCGTTGAGCAGTCCGGCGCGCGCCAGCAGCTCGGCGCCGGTGCAGACGCCGCCGAGGATGGTGCCCTGGCGCGCCAGCTTGCGCAGCCAATTGGCCAGGGTCTTGTTCTCGGTGAGCGGCACCGGGGTGGGACCGCAGACGAACAGGATGTCCATAGGCGGCACGGTGTCCATACCATAGTCGGGCATGATGCGCACACCGTTGCTGGCCGGCACCGGGCCGCCATCCAGAGAGATGGTGAAGGCATCGTAGAGCCGCTTGCCACTCAGGTAGTTGGCCATGCGCAGCGGCTCGATGGCCGAGGCGAAGGCGATGGTGGAAAAGTTCGGTTCCAGCAGGAAGCCGATACGGTGTAGGGTGTTGCTCATGGCGGCCAGGCACGGTGCGGCGGGATACAGCCGCACCATTATAGCCAATCGCCGCCCTATCCCCTACGCACCCCGGAGGAGCACCCATGGCCCTGCTGTTCTACAGCCCGAGCGACGACCCCGACGCCTGGCGCGCGATGCTGACCCGCGAGCTGCCCGACCTGGACTTCCGCGTCTGGCCCGAGACCGGCGATCCTGCCGCGATCGACGTGGCGCTGGTGTGGAAGCCGCCCGCGGGCCTGCTGGGGCAGTTTCCCAGGCTCCGGCTGATCGCCTCGTTAGGGATGGGCGTCGATCACATCTTTGCCGACCCGGAGCTGCCCGCCGGGGTGCCGGTGACACGCATCGTGGACGAGGACATGTGCCGGCAGATGAGCCAGTACGTGGCCCACAACTTGCTCGACTGGCTGCGCCACGGCGCGCATTACCGCGCCGCCCAGGCGGCCGGACGCTGGGAGCCGCTGGCGCTGTCCGACAGCCACCACTGGCCGGTGGGCATCCTCGGCCTAGGGGCGCTCGGCAGCGCCTGCGCCCGGGCGCTCACCGCCCTCGGCTTCCCGGTGCTGGGCTGGAGCCGCTCGCCCAGGCGCGTCGACGGCGTGGAATGCCTGCACGGCGAGGCCGGCCTGACGGCGCTGCTGCCGCGCTGCCGGGTGCTGGTGTGCCTGCTGCCGCTCACCGACGAGACCCGCAGCATCCTCAACCACACCCTGTTCCAGCGCCTGCCGCGCGGCGCCTATCTGATCAACGCCGCCCGCGGCGCCCACCTGGTGGAGGCGGATCTGCTCGCCGCCCTGGACAGCGGCCAGCTCGCTGCTGCTGCCCTGGATGTGTTCGGCACCGAGCCGCTGCCCGATGACCATCCGTTCTGGTCGCATCCGGCGATCCGCATCACCCCGCACGTGGCCGCGCTGACCAATCCCCTGACCGCCGCCGCCCAGGTGGTAGAGAACCTGCGCCGGCTGCGCGCCGGGCAGCCGCTCCTCAACGTGGTCGATCCGGGGCGCGGCTACTGAAGCGCCCCGACGCCGCAGCGCTGGACATAGGCTGCGGCGCGCCGCGGCTGTGCACTCCCCGACAATCGAT
>DATLYF010000063.1:0-5716 GCA_035575095.1 Candidatus Competibacteraceae bacterium | reverse complement strand
TGGCGGGGCTGCTGCCCTGTCACCGCCATTTCTACCGCAAGGCCTCGCTGCTCAGCGAACCCTTTACCCCGGCCTGGCTGCTGGCCATCGGCCTGGTGGCGCTGTCCGCCGGCTGGCTGGGTTTCTTCGCTTACCGCCACGTGGAGTATTCCAACGCCCTGTGGTGGCAGTTCAGCTTCGGCGGCGAGGGCGAAGCGCCGCGCTTTCTGCGCGCTCTGGTGGGCAGCGGGGCACTGGTGCTGTTCTTCGCCTTGGCCAAGCTGCTGCGTCCGGCCCGGCCGCGGCCGGCCCGGCCCAGTGCGGCGGAGCTAGAGCGTGCCGCTGCCATCGTCGCCGCCTACCCGCGCGCCCAGGCTCATCTGGCCCTGCTCGGCGACAAGGATCTGCTGTTTAGCGAGAACGACGACGGTTTGCTGATGTACGGCATCGAGGGCCGCTCCTGGGTGGCCATGGGCGACCCGGTGGCCAGCGCCCCGGAGCTGCGCCGCGAGCTGGCCTGGCGCTTCCGTGAGCTGTGCGAGGAATATGACGGTTGGCCGGTATTCTACCAAGTGCGCCACGACCAGCTCGATCTCTACCTGGAACTGGGCCTGACCCTGCTCAAGATCGGCGAGGAGGCACGGGTCGACCTGCCCGCCTTCACTCTGGAGGGCAAGGCCAAGGGCCAGCTGCGCACCGCCTTGCGCAAGCTGGAGCGGGAGGGCTGCCGCTTCGAGGTGGTGCCGGCGACGGCGGTGCCAATCCTACTGCCGCAGCTGCGCCAGGTCTCGGACGCCTGGCTGGCAGCCAAGAGCGTCCGCGAAAAGGGCTTTTCCCTGGGACGCTTCGACCCGGCCTATCTGGCGCGCGGCCCGCTGGCACTGGTGTGGCGCGAGGAGCGCATCATCGCCTTTGCCAACCTCTGGTGCGGCGGCGGCGAGGAGCTGGCCATCGATCTGATGCGCCATCTGCCCGGTACCCCCAACGGCACCATGGACTACCTGTTCACCCAGGCCATACTGTGGGGCAAGGTGCAGGGCTATGCCTGGTTCAACTTGGGCATGGCGCCGCTCGCCGGCCTGCACAGCCGCAGCCTGGCGCCGCTGTGGAACCGCTTCGGCTCGCTGGTATTCGGCCGCGGCGAGCGTTTCTACAATTTCCGCGGGGTACGCCAGTACAAGGACAAGTTCGGCCCGATCTGGGAACCGCGCTATCTGGCCGTACCCGGCGGCATCGCCCTGCCGCGCATCCTGGTCAACCTGACCAGCCTGATCGCCGGCGGGCTGCAAGGAGTCGTGCCACGATGAAATCTCTGCGCTTTGTCCTGCCGCTGCTGCTGGCGACTCTGCCGGCCCTGGCCGCCGAGTCCACGCTGCTGGACTACGGCCGTTTCGGCCGGGTCACGGTGACGCGACCCGAGAGCATGCCGAGCGGCGTCGCCCTACTGCTGTCCGGCGGCCGCGACGTCAGCGCTCTGCACCAGGCCCTGAGCGCCCAAGGGGCACTGGTCATCGAGGCCGACGGCCGCCGCCTGCTGGAGCGGGCCAGACCGGACAAGCCCGAAGATTGCGCCTATCTGGCCTACGACTTCGAGGCTCTGTCCAAGTACGTGCAGAAGAGCCAGGGGCTTGATGACTACCTGCCGCCAGTGCTGATCGGCCTGGACGACGATGCGGCGCTGGCGTACGGCATGTTGGCCCAGGCCCCGGTCAATACCTTCCGCGGCGCGATCAGCCTGGGCTTCTGCCCGCAGCGGCCGCTGCCCTATGCGCTGTGCGGCGGCGACCAGGGTGCGCCGAGCCAGGCCGCGGCCGATGGCGCACGGCTGCGGCCGCTGGCCATGCTGCGCAATCCCTGGCGGGTGCTGCAGGAGCTCGACGCCGACTGCCCGACGCCCTGGGTGGCCAGTTTCACCGCCGCCGTACCTGGGGCGCGCTGGAGCTTCGTGCCCAAGGGGCAGACCGTCCCGGCGCTCGTGCAGATCTATCAGCAGTTGCGCATGGCGCAACCATCGGCCCAGGCCTTGGACGACCTGCCGCTGATCGAGCTGCCGGCCCAGCGCCAGGCCGGAGATACGCTGGCGGTGATCCTCTCCGGCGACGGCGGCTGGGCTGCCATCGACCGCGAACTGGGCGAATATCTGGTGCAGCAAGGCGTGGCCGTGGTCGGCTTCAACAGCCTGAAGTATCTCTGGAAGGCGCGCACTCCGGAGGCAGCGGCCCAAGCCCTGGAGCGCATTCTGACCTACTATCTGCCGGCCTGGGGCAAGCAGCGGGTGCTGCTCATCGGCTATTCCCTGGGTGCCGACATCCTGCCCTTCATGGCCCGCCGCCTGCCCACGGCGCAGCGCCAACAGGTCGCGCTGGTGGCCTTGCTGGCCGCCAGCCAGCGGGTGGAGTTCGAGTTCCACCCCTGGGACTGGATCAGCGATGACGATAGCGCCAATCCCGAGGCTCTGCCGGTCAAGCCGGAAGTGGACGGCCTGGGGGACATCAAGGTGCTGTGCCTCTACGGCGAGGACGAGCGGGCCACTTCCCTGTGCCCGACGCTGACCGCCGGCGGCCGGCTGGTCGTCACCGGCCTGCCCGGCGGGCATCATTTCGACGGGGATTACCGCAAGCTGGCGGAGCTGATCATGGAGGCGGCCCGTTGAGGTGATCCCTGGTTCCCGATCATCACTCCACCACATCCCTATATGCATGCCAGGTGGCGTGCCCCACCAGCGGCAGGGTGATGGCCAGTCCCAGGTAGAAGGTGGCCAGACCGACGCCGGTGATCACCACGATCAGCACCGCCCACAGCAGCATCGGGCCAGGATTGACGCGCACCGCGGTGAGGCTGGTGACGATGGCGGTGAAGAAATCGCAGTTGCGATCCATGATCATCGGGATGGAGACCACGCTGATACAGAACACCAGCGCCGCCAGCACTGCCCCGACCATGGTGAAGGCGATGAGGAACCGCAGCCCGTCGCCCGAGAAAAACAAGGCTTGCACCGAATGCTCCACCTCGATGTTGCGGCCCAGGAACAGCACCGCGTAGAGCAGCGCCGACAGCCGTGCCCAGACGATCATGATCAGCCCCACCATCATGCCGAACAGGGCCAGGGTCATGCCCTTGCCGCGCCAGGCCGTCACGGCATGCCAGAAGGTGGCGGGCTGGCCCCGCTCTAGGCGGGCGCTGAGATCGTATAACCCCATGGCCAAGAACGGGCCCACCAGCAGGAAGCCGGTGGCCAGCGCCAGGGCCATGTGGAACATGTGCGACACCATGGAGGTGAGATAGAACCCCATGACCACGAACACTAGACCGTAGGCGATGCTGGCCAGCGGCGTCTTGCGCAGGTCGCGCCAGCCGGCCAGCAGCCATAGCCAGGGGTGATCCAGAGTCACGATACGCACCCTCGGCGAATCGAGAGTGCCCGGTAGCACGGGTACACTTTGACCGACCATCGACTTGCCCTCCTTCGCGATGCTCCGTAGCGCCACGGCGTGCAGCGCTCGCTTTCAGTATGATGCAGCACCGCCCACTGTTCGACCCCGGCGCCGAGGCGGAGTGCAGCCCAAGGGATGCAAAGGCGCGGTTTGGCCTCAGTCGACCCGCGCCGGGAAGCGATGGCGGCCGGCCAGGATCAGTTCCAGCCGATCGCCGCTGGCAAGCGCCCCGACCCCGGCCGGGGTGCCGGTGAGCACCACATCGCCGGGCAGCAGGGTGAAGGTGCGGGAGATCTCCGCCAGCAGCGGAAAGATACCCCACATCATCTGGCTGGTGTTGCCCTGCTGGCGAACCTCACCGTTGACCGTCAGGGCCAGATCCACGTGCTGCGGATCGGGCAGCGCCGCGGGTGGCAGGAAGGGCGACAGCGGACAGGCGCCGTCGAAGGCCTTGGCCCGTTCCCAGGGCTGACCCTGCCGCTTGAGGCGCTCCTGCACCTCGCGCAGCGTCAGATCCAGAGCCAGGCCGTAACCGGCTACTGCGCTCCTGGCCAGCGCCTCATCGGCCTGGCCGAGGCGCTGGCCGATCAGCACCGCCAGCTCCAGCTCGTAATGGCAAGCGCCCTGCCCCTGCGGCAGGTGCAGCGGCTCGTCCAGGCCCACCAGGGCGGTATTGGGCTTGATGAACAGCACCGGCTGCTCCGGCACGGGGTTGTTCAGCTCGTGGATGTGTTCCAGATAGTTACGACCGACACAGACCACCTTGCCGGCAGGTAGGCCGACCGGGCGGCCGTCCACATAGCGGTGTTCATAGGACATGGCGCGATTCCAAGAGTTGACGGCCGGCGTATTGTCGGCCAAGCCCGGCGAACTGCGCAAACCCGCCGCTCAGCGCCGGAAGCGGTATCGGTACAGGGATTCGCAGCGGAACCCGCGACCATCCCAGCGGCTGACGGCGATCTCCACCCAACCGTCGTCGTGGACGGCGAGCACGTTATAAGCATTGTCCTCGTCACGCAGGCGATGAGAGGTGGCGGTACCGGCCTGCACCAGCAGCGGCTGAGCCTCGTCACCGCCGCGGATGCGGCTGGTATGGCGGTGGCCGGCCAGGATCAGGTGCGGGCGGGCACCCAGATCGTCGTCGGAGTAATCCAGAGGATGATGCAGCACCAGGATGCGGCAGCGTCCGGCCGCGTCCTCGCGGAACTGGCGGCGCACCCATTCGCGCTGCCCGGCCGACAGCCATCCGGCGGTGAGCAATAGCCGGTGCGGGCTGACCAGACCCAGCACCAGCAGCTCTTCATCACGATAGACCGGATACAGCTCATCGGCGATATGGCGGCGGTAGCGGCCCAGCGGATCACACAGGCGCCGTAGCCAGTTGCGCAGGGGCAGATCGTGGTTGCCGGGCACCACCAGGCGCGGAAACGGCAGGCTGGCGAGAAAGGCCCGCGCTGCCTGGAACTGGTAGGTACGAGCGCGCTGGGTGAGGTCGCCGCTCACTACCACCAGATCGGGCGCCAGGGCCAACAGGCTGCGGCGCAGGGCCAGCACCCGGTCCGGCCGGACGGCGCCAAAGTGCAGGTCAGAGAGATGGGCGATGGTCCTCATGCCACCGGCACCACCACCTTGAGCGCCCCCCGCCGGCTACGCACGGTGAGCGGGGTGGCGAGCCGCACCACCTCGCCGTCCATGGCCAGCTTGATGGTGCGGCGACGGAAGCGCAGCTCCACCGCCTCGGTCAGGCGCATCTCCAGCTCCGGGGCGGGGCGCGCTCCGCCCAGCAGAGTGCTGGCGGCGATGCGCATGAGCTGCAAGCGGCCGATGCGGCGGGTATAGAACAGGCTGAGCCGCCCCCGGTCCAGGGTCTCACGTTGCACCGCCGCCAGCGCCGCGATGCGGTACTGGTTGTTGCCGATGAACACGAAAGGCGTCTTGAACAGCTCCTGGTGACCATCGTCGGCACGCAGCAGCACGTTCATCATCGGCAGCCGCCACAGCGCACCGAGCAGCGCATAGCCCATGGCCGGCAGCTTGCGCAGACCGAGCTGTTGACGCGCCAGTTCGCGGCGGCGCACGGCGTAAGGGTAGATGCCGAGGGAGGCATTGTTGAGAAACACCCGGCCGTTGATCTCACCCACATCGATGCTCCGTATCCGGCCGGCGGCCAGCGCATCCAGGGCCTGCTCCAGGAGCAGCGGCACCCCCAGATCCTTGGCGAAGTGGTTAAAGGTCCCGAGCGGCAGCGGCGCCAGGGCGATGCTGCTGTCGACCAGGGCGTTGGCGGCGCTGTTCAGGGTACC
>DATLYF010000062.1:0-7370 GCA_035575095.1 Candidatus Competibacteraceae bacterium | reverse complement strand
CCTTGCCCTCGCCGTCCTTCATCACCCCGCCGATGATGGGCGCGGCGCGCCAGTCGCGCTGCAGCGCCTGCGCCATCTCGGCCTCCAGCCGGCGCAGGTTGTCGATGTTGCTGAGATCCAGACCGGCCGAGTTCTGCCGCGCCTCGCCGTAGAGGTCGCGGGGCAGGGGGATGTGCGGATGGGGGATGCGGGCCAGCCGGGCAACCTTGGTCACCGGGTCGGCGATGATCTCGTCGATGGGTGCTTTTTCGTCGACGATGCGGTTGACGAAGGAGGTATTGGCGCCGTTTTCCAACAGCCGCCGCACCAGGTAGGCGAGCAGGTCCTCGTGGCTGCCCACCGGGGCGTAGACGCGGCAGGGCACGCCCAGCCGATCGGCACCGACGATCTGCTCGTACAGGGCCTCGCCCATGCCGTGCAGGCGCTGGAACTCGAACTCGCGGTTGTCCCCGGCCATCTCCAGGACGGCGGCGACGGTGTGGGCGTTGTGGGTGGCGAACTGCGGATAGAAGGCGTCGCGGTTGGCCAGCAGTTTACGCGCGCAGGCCAGATACGAGACGTCGGTGCTGGCCTTGCGGGTGAACACCGGGTAGCCGGGCAGGCCGCGCTCCTGGGCGCGCTTGATCTCGCTGTCCCAGTAAGCGCCCTTGACCAGGCGCACCATCAGCCGCCGGCCCTGGGAGCGGGCCAGGTCAGCCAGCCAGTCGAGGACGTGGAAGGCGCGCTTCTGGTAGGCCTGTAGTGCCAGGCCGAAGCCCTCCCAGCCAGCCAGCTCCGGGTCCTTGAACACCGCCTCCAGCACTGCCAGCGAGATATCGAGGCGTTCGGCCTCCTCGGCGTCCACGGTCATGCCGATATCGTAGCGCTTGGCGGCGAGCGCCAGGGCCTTGAGTTTCGGTACCAGCTCGCGCATTACCCGCTCGCCCTGGGCCAGTTCATAGCGCGGGTGCAGGGCGGAGAGCTTGACCGAGATGCCCGGCGCGGCGATGGGGCCGCGGCCGGCGGCCTCCTTGCCGATGGCATCGATGGCCTGCTGGTAGGCCTGGAAGTAGCGCTCGGCGTCCTTGGCGGTGCGCGCCGCCTCGCCCAGCATGTCATAGGAATGGCGATAGCCTACCTTCTCCGCCGAGCGGGCGCGCTCCAGCGCCTCCTTGATGGTGCGCCCCATGACGAACTGGCGACCGAGGATGCGCATGGCCTGGGTGATGGCCTGGCGGATCACCGGCTCGCCGGAGCGCTGTACCAGGCGCTTGAACACGCCCTCGCTGTCCTTGAGCTTGATCATGCGCCCGGTGAGCATCAGGCCCCAGGTGGAGGCGTTGACGAACAGCGACTCGCTCTTGCCGAGGTGCTTCTCCCAGTCGGCCGAACCGATCTTGTCCTCGATCAGCTTGTCCCGGGTCTCGGCATCGGGGATGCGCAGCAGAGCCTCAGCCAGGCACATGAGGACCACGCCCTCCTGGCTGGATAGCTCGTACTCGTGCATGAAGGCATCGATGCCGCTGCCCTTGACCCGCTGGCGGCGCACCTCTACCACCAGGGCGCGGGCGCGCTCGGCAATGCGGTCGCGGGTCGCGGCGGGCAGCGTCGCCTCCTTGAGCAGATGGGCGACCACCTCGCTCTCGTCGGCGAGGTAGGCGGCGTTCAGCGTCGGGAAACGCGGATGCCGGGCGATGCTGGGCTCGAAGAACAGGGTGCTGTGGGTCATGGCGGTGGTTTCCGGGGCGAGGGTCGTAGTCATGGCGGTCGCGGCGGCAGGAGCGGTCCACAGCCGGCAGACCTTGACGGTGCGTGCTTCGGGCAGCACTTGGTAGATCAGGCGGTGCTGGAAGTTGATGCGCCGGGCGTAGGCGCCTTCCAGATCTCCGCGCAGCCGCCAATAGGCCGGCGGCGCGGCGTAAGGGTCCTGGCGCAGCAGTTCCAGCAGTTGTTCGGCGCGCTCGTGCAGGCCGACCGCCCGCAGCCAGCGGGCGTCGTCCTCGGCCTGGGGCGTGAAGACCAGCTTCCAGCTCACCGCGGCAGTCTCTCGCTGCACTGTTCCAGCGGGCGGCGCAGGTCGGCGTGCACGCTTTCCCGCACCCCGGGCTGGCGCAGCAGGTAAAGGGTTTCCTGGATGGCTAGCCAGTCTTCCTCGGAGACCAGCACGGCGTTGTGGCGCTTGCCGGTGATGCGGATGGGCTGATGGGATTCGGCCACCTCGTCGATCAGGCGGTAGAGGTTGGCGCGGGCGTCACTGGCGGAGAGGGTGGACATGGGCGGCCTCAGGGCGAAGGTATGGGGCAGGCAAAAGCGTACGAGAAAACGTACGATTTGGCAATGGATAGCATCAAGAACGCCGCTCTCATCCAAAAAGCTAGCGCAGCGCCGGCCCGGCGGCCACGACGAATCGCGTAGCAAACCTGCGGAACACTGCCGGCGAATGGGCACCGAAATCTGTGGGGACGCAGGCGAGAGACTGAGCATGGCAAGCAACGGGCTGAGACAGGCGGCGGTAGGCATTTGGTTGCTGCTGCAGGGCTGTGCCGGTGAGCCGCCGGTGGTGAGCGCAGCGGCCAGTGCGAAAGCAGTCGCTCAGCTAGTGCCGGAAGCGGCTGCCCCGGACTCTGCCGGCGGTTACGATCCGGAGTTCGAGCAGCGCCGGCTACTGCGTGAGCCGCCGGACAATGCCCTCAGCGAGGCGGTGCAGCAGAGCCTGCAGGGCGATCTCGAGCGGCGCCGGCAGGATCAGGAGCGGTGGCGCGCCGAGCAGCGCAGCCTGGAACTGCAGCGCCGCGAGCAGATCGAGCGCAGCCGGCAACAGATCCACGAGCGCTACCGGCTCGAACTGCAGCAGGAGCTGGACGTGCGCCGTGGCGTACTGCCGCCGGGGCCGGTGCTGCGTCCCTGTCCGTCGACGGGCTGCCGCTGAGCGGTTGTGCAGTAAGCGATATGGTAAACGCTATAGGGTTGCGACTGCGCATCGTCCGGCTCGATCGGCGTGCATTTGCACGCTTGCACTGTAGCAAAGCGCATGGCTGAAAAACCTGGCGAATCACTAGGATATTGCCTGGACAAAGAGCCTGGGCGCCGGCCGATGTCAGCCTCGATTCTCGCGATCGTTCTAAGTGTAATGTCAGCGGACCTGCCGCCGCCCGCCGCGGCCGATAGCCGGCAGTGGGGCGCGGCGCGGGGCGGGGCGGCGCACGATCCCGCGACCCAGGAGACGCTCATGGCGGAAAACCTCATCAGTGCCGAGATCGAACCGGCTCCGCAGCAGGCCAACCAAGCCGCTCTGGCGCTGCAGCAACTGGGCTTCCGCATCCTGCACATCGGCATCACCATCAGCGTGCAGGGCCCGGAAGCGCTGTGGACGGCCACCTTCAACGTGACATTCGAGACCACGCGGCACGATCGTCTGCCGGGCGTGGAAGGAGGTGAGATCGAGTACCGCAGAGCGCGGACGGAACATTTGCGCATTCCGCCCCCGCTGCAACCCCTCATCACGGGAGTGATGTTCGTCGAGCCGCCGCAGCTCTACTGAAGCGAGAGGCGGCCGCGCAGGGATGCACGCCAGCTGAGGAGCCATCGTCATGGCACAGGAAGACAAGGTCTATTTCGAGGCTGTGCTGCAATCGGAGAGCGGCCAGTCGATGTTCGCGCCGCAGACGTTTCTGGACACCGATACCCTGAAGCGGTATGCACCCGCTGCCGGCCGCGCCGCCCAGGCGGCGACCGAGCTGCAGAAGCTCGGCTTCCGGGTGCGCCACATCGGCACTTATTCGATCAGCGCCGAAGGCCCCAAGGATCTGTGGGAGCAGGTCTTCGGCACCAAAGTCCAGCAGAAGCGTCAGCCGGTCAGCACCGCCCATCCCCAGTTGGGGGAGAGGCCGTACTGGTTTCACATACCCAACACGCCCTTCACCCTGCCCGGCGCGCTGCAGGGACTGGTGGAGCGGGCCTATCCGCAGATGCCGCCGCTGTTCTTCGAATCACCGCTGCCGCCGCGGGTGCCCTATCACCACCTGCGGGTGCCGGACGACGTGGCCACGGTGCTGCGCGCCCATGAGGTGCACAAGCAGGGCGTGACCGGCAAGGGGGTGCTGGTGGCCATGCCCGACAGCGGCTTCTACCGCCACCCGTTCTACGACTGGCACGGCTACCACTACAAGCGCACCCTTTCGCCGGATGCCCAGTTCCTGGAGAGGGACGAGCTCGGCCACGGCACGGCGGAGGCGGCCAATATCTTCGCCAGCGCCCCGGACATCGATTTTGTCGGCGTCAAGATGGGCGGCAATGCCACGCTGGCGTTCAAGACCGCCTCCGATCTCTATCCCAACGTCATGACCAATAGCTGGGGCTACGATCTGTGCGGGGTGGCGACCCTGCCCAACTTCCTCAAGCCGTTGGAGGCGGCGGTGGTGGAGGCGGTGAGGGTGCGCGGCATCGTCGTCTGCTTCTCCGCCGGCAACGGCCACACCGGCTTTCCGGCGATGATGCCGGATGTGATCGCAGTGGGCGGCGTCTACGCCTACGAGAATCTGGCCGGCGAGGACTTCCAGCTGGAAGCCTCCAACTACGCCAGCAGCTTCGACAGCCTCATCTATCCGGGGCGCCATGTGCCCGACGTGTGCGGCCTGGTGGGTATGCTGCCGCGGGCCGTGTACATCATGCTGCCGGTGGAACCAGGGGATATCATCGACACCGGCCTGGCCGGCAGTCCCTACCCGAACAAGGATGAAACGGCCCCGGACGACGGCTGGGCGGTGATCAGCGGGACCAGTGCCGCCTCTCCTCAGATCGCTGGGGTGTGCGCGCTGATCAAGCAGGTGCAGCCGGGTCTGCCGCCAGCACTGGTCAAGGCCATCCTGCGCGCCTCGGCGAGAGACGTGAAGGTCGGGCAAAGCAACATCACCTGCGGCCAGTCGCAGCCGGCCGGCGAGGGCCACGACGGCGCCACCGGCGCCGGGCTGGTGGATGCCACGGTGGCCTATGAGCTGGCCCGCTCGGTGACGCCGCGGGAGCTGTTCGCGCTGCCGCCGCCGCGCTGAGCTCGGGTTGCGCCTTCACCCCTGCCCAGGTGCGCACCCGGGCAGGGGTGAGGAAACCCGATCACAAACCCACCACCTCGAACCCCTCCAGCCCCTTGAGCCGCTCCGCGCCACCCAGCACCGCCGTGCTGACTCGCTCCGGGGTCAAGTAGGTGGCGGCCACGCGTTGCAGATCGTCCAGAGTCACCGCCAGCACGCGGCGGCGGAACTCGCGGCGGAACTCCGGGGTGCGGCCAAACAGGCTGCCGAAGAAGCTGCTGATGGCCTCGCCGGCCGGCGAGGCGGGGCGGTCGATGGCGCCGATCACGCCGAGGATGGCCTCCTCCAGGGTGCGCGCCGGGTGCGTGCTGCCCAACAGCCACTCCAGGGCGCGGTCGAAATCGCTCAGGGTCTCGGTCAGGCGCGGGTCGCGATAGGAGAAGAAGCGGAAGGTGCCGCTGTCGCCGTGGTAGCTGGCGCCGGCGCCGTAGGCCCCGCCCTGCTCGCGGATCGCGCGGTGCAGGTGGCCGTTGCGCAGGAACTCGCCCAGCACCTGCAGCGCCGGGGCATCAGCATGGCCCGGCGGCACGGTGGGGTAGGCGCGGGCGCAGAAGTTGACCTGGGCGTTGATGCTCCAGCCCTGGCGCACCCGACCGCTGACCGCCGGCAGGGCGAAGCCGGCGCCGGTTGCGGCCGCCGGCAGCCGGGCGAGCTGGCCGGCCAGGGCGGCGGCGATGACGGCGTGCTGCTCCTCCTCGGCCACCACCAGCAACTGCCGCGGGGCACTCTGGACCAGGGCGTGCAGCCGAGCCAGCCGCGCCGCGAAATCCTCCAATACGCCCCGCTCGTCCAGGGTATCGTCCAGAGTGCGCAAGCGCTTGAGGCCGTCGAGCCCGCCCCAGCGCTGCTCCAGGGCCGCGGCCGGGCTGAGCGGGGCGCTGGCGGCGATCATGGCCAGGGCGTGGCCGTGGTCGGCGACGGACTCCTCGCGCTGGGCGCGGGTCTGGGCCACCAACTCGCGCAGCCGCTCGAGTTCGTCGAAGCGTGCCGTAGCCAGGGTATCCACCAGCAGCTCGGCCAGCGGCCCCTGATTGCGGACCAGAGCCTTGCCGGACAGGGCCAGCACGCCCTGCACCCGCTGCACGTCGGCGATATGGCCGCGCACCAGGGCGCGGGCGCTGAGGCCGCCGGTCACCGCCGCCTGGCGCGCCTGGGTGGCGAGATAGTCGCGCCCGCCGCTGCCCACCTCGGTCAGGCACAGGGTATAGAGCGGCAGCAGGTCGAGCAGCGTCTCGTCCAGGGGTGGCAGGTCGATGACGATCTGCTCGTAGACCATGCCGTTGGTGCCCTGGGCGTAGACCATGGCTGGCAGACCGCCGATCTCGCGCCGCTCGCCCTCGACGATGTGCAGCTCCGGTGGCACGTCTTCCAGGGTCACCCGGGGCAGGATCTCCGGATCGTCCTGCCGCGCCTGGCGTTCCTCCAGCGCCCGGGCGCGTTCGCCGATCGCCTCCCGCTCGGCTTCACCCAGGCCGGCGGCGATACACGCCAGACGCTCGCGCTCGGCCGCCTCCAGCCGCGTCGCCAGCTCGGCGTCGGGGGCCAGCACCAGGCGTACCCGATGCGGGTTGTCCAGCAGCAGGCGCCGTACCAGGCCGGGGATGAAGCCAGGGTCGCGGATCTCCGCACGCAGTTGATTGAGCAGCGGGTCGAGGTCCAGGCCGGATAGCGGATCGCCGCCGTGGATGGCTGGGGTGAGGGCGTCGAACAGCAGCTTGAGGCCATAGGGGAAGCCGTCGCCGGTGATCTCGCGCTGCGCCAGCTCGAGCTGGTGCAGCACCGCTTCCACCTGCTCGGCCGGCACGCCTGCATCGGCCACCTTGCCGAGCACCCCCAGGATCAGCGCCTCCACCGCATCGGCGTGCTCGGGATTGGAGCCCTCCAGACCGCAGGCGAAGGTGGTCTCGCGGGTGTCGTCGTTGTAGCCGCACAGCGGCGAAGGCGCGCTGCCCAGCTCGGTGGTTTCCAGGGCATGGCGCAGCGGCGAGCTGGAGTTGTCCAGCAGCACCCCGTCCAGGATGCGGGCGCGTAGCGTCTCCAGCGGATCGGTGAGCGGCCCCAGCAGCCAGCCCAGCACGATGTGGGTCTTGTCGCGCAGATCCGTCTCGCCCACCAGGGGATAGCGCTCCTCGACCTTGAGCGGTGCGCCGTAGCGGCGCTCGTCGGGGATGCGGAAGTCCAGCGGCTGGGCCTGGAAATGGCGCAGCACCCGGTCCTCGAAGATCGCCTGGTGCTCGGCGGCGGGAATGTCACCGTAGGTGGCGAATACTGCGTTGGACGGGTGGTAGTGGCGGGCGTGGAAGG
>DATLYF010000061.1:0-2069 GCA_035575095.1 Candidatus Competibacteraceae bacterium | reverse complement strand
GGGCGCACCTGGCGCGAGATCCGCTATGCCGAGCATGGCGCGGTCGGGGTGCTGGCCTTCGAGTTCTACAACGGTGCCATGAGTACCGCCCAATGCCGGCGTCTGCTCAGCGCCTACCGCTGGGCGCGGCAGCGGCCGACCCGGATACTGCTGCTCCTGGGCGGCGAAGATTTCTGGAGCAACGGCATCCACCTCAATGTCATCGAGGCCGCCGCCGATCCTGCTGCCGAGTCCTGGCGCAATATCCTGGCCATGAACGCGCTGGTGCGGGAGATCATTCTCACCGACGACCGGCTCACCATCGCCGCCCTGCAGGGCAACGCCGGCGCGGGCGGGGTGATGCTGGCCCTGGCTGCCGATCAGGTCTGGGCGCGGCAGGAGGTGGTGCTCAATCCCCATTACCAGGGCATGGGCGGGCTGTACGGCTCCGAGTACTGGACCTATCTGCTACCGCGCCGGGTCGGCGGCGCGCTGACCGAGGAGCTGACCGAGTCCCTGCTGCCGCTGGGCACGGCGCGGGCGCTGCGCATCGGTCTGATCGACGGGGCGCTGCCCGGTCCGGTGGCGGTCTTTCGCGCCCAGGCTCTCGCCGCGGCGCAGGCTCTGGCCGAGTCCGCCGAGTACTCCGTCCTATTGGCGGACAAGCGAGCCCGCCGCGCCGCCGACGAGCGGCGCAAGCCGCTCGAGCAGTATGCCGCCGAGGAGCTGGTGCGCATGCGCTACAATTTCTTCGGACCCGACCGCCGCTATCACGAAGCGCGACGGCGCTTCGTCCACAAGCAGCCGGCGGCCGGGCAGAGTGCGGCGGAACCGGTGCGGGTGCGCAGGCCGCAGCAGGATGTCGCGGTGCTGGATGGCTGGTCGCTGGACGAGGCCGTGGTGGTGCCAGGCTGATACTGTCAGGCTGGCCGCTGCGAGGCATCCACTGGATCCTGGTGGATGATCACCTCGGCCTGGGGAAACTCGGCGCGGATGGCGACGATGGCGCGTTCAGCGATGCCGTGGGCGCGGTTCAGACTGAGATGGCCATCCAACTCCAGGTGCAGCTGTACAAACCAGGTATGGCCTGACTGGCGGGTACGCAGGTCGTGAGCGCCTAGCACCCCGGGCTGGGACAGGGCGACGGCTAGGATGCGATGCTGCACCGCCTCCGGCAGCTCGCGGTCCATGAGCAGGTTCACCGCCTCGCGGCCGATGCTCCAGGCGCTGTACAGGATGTAGCCGCCGAGCGCCAGACCGAACAGAGGATCGGCGCCGGGCAGGCCAAACTGGGCCAGTACTAGAGCGAGAATGATGCTCAGGTTGGTGGCCAGGTCGCTGGCGTAATGTAGGGCATCGGCCTTGATCGCCGTCGACCGGGTGCGGCGCACCACATGGCGCTGCAGGACGAGCAGGGCGGCGGTGGCGGCGATGGAGAACGCCATCACCGCGATGCCCACGCCCGGGGCGGTGAGCGGCTGCGGATGCAGCAGCCGTTCTCCGGCTTGCAGCAGCAGAAACAGCGCCGAGCCGGCGATGAAGGTGGCCTGCCCCAGCCCGGCCAGGGCCTCGGCCTTGCCGTGGCCGAAGCGGTGCTCGGCATCGGCCGGGGTTAGCGAGTAGCGCACCGCTAACAGATTGATTAGCGAGGCGGCGGCGTCCATCAGCGAATCCACTAGCGAGGCCAGCACCGCGATCGAGTCGGTGAGCAGCCAGGCCACCAGCTTGGCTAGCATGAGCAGCACGGCGGTGGCTACCGAAGCGGCGGTGGCAAGATGCAACAGCCTAGCCCGATGTCGGGCATCGCGAGTCAGGGTCATGAGCAGCCTCCGATCTACAAGCCCGCGCTGCCGCTGGAGCGGGGCTGAGGCCCCAGGACAAAAGCGCACAGTAGCAGGGCGACGGCGGCGTTCATCTCGAGCAGCTCTTCGAGCATGGACAGATAGCGATGCTCGAGCAGATGCTGGTCGAGGAGCTGGGCCAGCCGACCGTAGCTCAGCGCCAGGCTCAGCCGCGGCAGGGGCGCGGCGGCGGCCGCTGGCGGGGACGGCAGGCTGCGGGCGGTCACGGACATGGGACGCTCCTGGTGG
>DATLYF010000060.1:0-7228 GCA_035575095.1 Candidatus Competibacteraceae bacterium | reverse complement strand
CCGAAACCTTCGTCGCCACCCGCCTGGAGCACGAGATGGACGCCCTGCTGGTGGTGCTGAGCTTCGACGCCGAGAACAGGCCGGTGCTGGACGAGGGCCGGCTCATCCCGGTATTCCGCCAGCCCTATTCGGGGCACTACTACCAGCTCGCCGACGAGGCCGGACGCACACTGCGCTCGCGTTCGCTATGGGATATCGAATTGCCCTGGCCAGCGGGCTTGGGGCGCAGCTTGCAGCGTGACTTTCAGGACGGCCCCCAGGGGCAGCGCCTGCTGGTGCTGGCGCGCCGGCTGCGCGTGCAGGATCATGAGCTGAGCGTGCTGGTGGCCGAGGACTTCAGCGACCTGGAGCAGGGGCTGGCGCGGCTGCGGGGGGTGTTGTTGCTGGCGGCGCTGGCCCTGGGCGCGGTGCTGGCGCCGCTGCAATACTGGATCGTCGGGCGCGGGCTGCGCCCGCTGCAGGCGTTGCGGCGCGACATCCAGTGCCTGGAGCGGGGCGAGATCGAGCGGTTGCAAGCGCCGGTACCGAGCGAGGTCGAACCGCTGGTGGCCGAGCTCAACCACGTGCTGGAGAGCGGCCGGCAGCGGCTGCTGCGTTCGCGCAACGCCCTGGGCAATCTCGCCCATGCCCTCAAGACGCCGCTCACCGTGCTCGGTCAGCTCGCCGGAGACTGCCCGGAACCGGAGTTGCGCGATGAACTGCTGCGCCAGACCCGGCAGATCGGCGCGCTCATGGAGCGCGAGCTGAAGCGGGCACGCATCGCCGGCACCGCCATGCCCGGGCAGCGGGTGCTGCTGGCCCGGGAGCTGGATGATCTATGCGCCACTCTGGGCATGATCTATCGCGCGCGTGGACTGGCCTTCGAGGTCCGGGCCGACCCTGCCACCGCCTTTCCCGGCGATCGCGACGATCTGCTGGAACTGCTCGGCAACCTGCTGGACAACGCCTGCAAGTGGGCGCGTCGGCGGGTGCGGGTGAGCGCTCGCGAGGAGGGTGGCTGGCTGCGCCTGACGGTAGAGGACGACGGTCCCGGTTGCCCGCCCGAGCAGCGCGAGCTGCTCACCCGCCGCGGGGTGCGCATCGACGAGTCACGCGCCGGCCACGGCCTGGGCCTGGCCATTGTCACTGACATCGTCGGCCAGTACGGCGGGCGGCTGCGGCTGGAATCCTCGGCGGCTCTGGGGGGCCTCGCCGCCATCGTCGAGCTGCCCGCGGGGGGTATGCAGCCGTCGCAATAAGGATATGACACGGTTGCCCGGATACTGCTGCATCCGGGCGACATGGTGCGGGCTTCAATGTGCCATCAGCACCGGCACGGTCATGTGTTTGAGGATGTGGCGGGTGGCGCCGCCCAGCACCAGCTCGCGCCAGCGCGAATGGCCGTAGGCGCCCATCACGATCAGGTCGGCGCCGAGGTCGGCAGCGCGCGACAGCAGCATATCCCCCACCTCGATGTCCTCGGCCTTGAGATGGTGGGACTCCACCGTCACCCCGTGGCGCGCCAGGTGCAGGCTGATGTCAGCGGCGATGTGGCCGGCGTTGGCGGCGGCCGTGCCCGCGGCGTTGCAGACTACCACGTCCACCTTCTGCGCCGCGGCGAGCAGCGGCAAGGCATCGTTGACCGCCCGCGTCGATTCGCGGCTGGCATTCCATGCCACCAGTACGCGCTGGCCGAACTGTGCCGGCGCGCCGATGTAGGGGACTACCAGCACCGGCCGTCCGGCCTGCAGGATCACCTCTTCGGCTAGCATGAAGTCAGGGCTGGCCGGGTCGTCGGGATTGGCCTGGCCGAGGATGACCAGATCGGCGTAGCGAGCCTGTTGGACCAGCAGCGGTGCCGGCTCGCCTTCCAGCGCCCGCCACTCGGCGGCGATGCCGACCTGGTCGGCAGCGGCGCGGAACTGCTCCTCGGTCTGCTTGGCCTGAGTCCGGGCCGCTTCCTCCTGGGCCTGGATGATCGACGGGTCGATGGTCAGGCCCACATAGGGCGGTATCGTCCAGCGCGGGATGACATACAGCCCGCTCAAGTGGGCCTGGAAGCGGCCAGCCAGTTCCAGCGCCAGGCGTACCCGGCTGGCGTTGGCCTGGCCGCCGTCGACATGCACCAGGATGTCTTTCAAGCCCATGGCATCGCCTCCTTGGTTGATATACATAAAAAGCATGGCACGTGCTGGCCCAAGCTGCATTGACGGAAGTCAACAGTGCCGAGCGGCCGCTTCAGTTGGCAATCACCGTATCGCTCTCTAGGGGCAGTTCCTCCATGCCGTCTTCTTCCAGGTTGGCCAGGGTCGCCGGCTCTTCGGCTGCCGGCTCCGCCGCAGGCGCCACGCGCAGGGCGTATTGGCGGCCGCGGAACAAATCGTCGCTCACCAGTCGCAACTGTTCCAGCCAGGGCGTGGAGCGCCAGCAGCCGAAGGGCTCTGCCGGGCCGCCAAGGCACAGTTCAGTGGCGCCGTCGGCCAGCAGGTTCAGATGTAGACCGGGCAGGGGGCGCACCTGTAGTCCAGGCGGCGGTGCGCTGAAGGCCAGCATCGGTGGCGGGCGCTGGCCAAGCAGCTCCAGGATCAAGGCGGGTAAGCGATAGAGGGGCAGAGTGCCGACACGCCGTGGACCGCGGCGGCCATCGAGCACGAGCAGCGGCGTGCTGAGATGGAAACGGTACATCTGCGCATCGAACTCGCTTTGCTTAGCCGACAACAGCCCCGATTCCACATAGCCGGCAAAATTGCCGCCGAGAAACGGCAGGTGATCGCCGAAGGCGATGATGAGGGCATCTGGATCGCGACGGTGCAATGCCTCGACCAACTCCACGAATTCCGCTGACTTGTAGTAGACGGTGTTGGCATAGGCGCCCACCTCTGGCACTGCCGAGTGCGAGCTGACCAGAGCCGGGCGCACCGCGTTCAGCGGATAGTCGAGGTGGCCGAAGATCGTGACGATATAGTTGAACAGCGGCCGCTCTGGCTCAGGCAAGGTGTCGAGGCGAGTCAGTACCTGCCGATACAGGGAGCGGTCGCTGAGGAAGTCGCCATTCATGTCGTCCAGCTCGAAGTGTTCCTGAAACCAGGACCGCTGAAAGCCGATGCGCGGGTAGGCGTGGATGCGGTTCCAGAATACCGGTACGTTGGGATGGGAGGCGACCGTGCGATAGCCCTGCTCAGCCAGGATACGCGGCAGGCAAGGTACGGTGTTGCTCAGCCGGTGCTCGAATTTGATACTGTCGTCCTCGACTGGGAAGCCGCACAGCGCCTCGAATTCAGCGTTGGCGGTATAGCCACCGAAGACCGGGCTGAGCACGGTGCTGTAGCCGGCCGCCTGCCACAGCCGGCGGAACTCGGGATGCAGAGGGTCGCGGTCAAACGCTGCAGCGGTCAGTGGGGAAGGATCCCAGAAGGTTTCCAGCAGAATCAGATGCACGTTGCGCGACTGGGCGGCGCGCCGGCGCACCGGCTGGGCGGCAGCGTTGGCCAGCAACGCATCGGCCGCCGCCAGGGCTCTGCGACGATCGGGGACAGGGGCAACCGTAGCCAGATGGCGCGCCAGTTCCTGCAAGGAATACAGAGTGGCGCCGCGGTTCAGATAGTTGATGCGCTGACTCCACACCACGTTGCCGAACCAGCGGTCCAGGGGATTGAGTATGACCGAGGGATAGTATATTAATGCCGCCACCCAAAGCCCCAACGCCGCCAGCGCCCAGCCGCCGCTACGGCGCAGGCTGAGATTGCCGAGCAGCAGCCCCACCAATCCAATCAGCAACGCCACCACGATCGCGAACTGCCAGCCCTCCAAGATCAGCAACAGCGCCCGCAGCGCATAGATGTCGTCGGGTACGATGGGACCACCGAAGACACTGATTTTGATGGCGTTGCCGATGTAGAGCAGGCCCATCAGCAGACCTTGCAGCAGCAGGAACGGCCAGGCGTGCCGCGACAAGGCATAGAGCAGATAGCCCAGCAGCACCTGGAGGGCAAGGTCGTAGGGTAGCGCCCGGGGCTCCACGGTGACGGCGAATGCCCAGTGGCCGACGGCGTAGTACAGGGCGTAATAGAGCGGCGTGGATAGTAGAGGCAACCAACGAATGGACAGCCGAGCGCGTGACATGAAGCGACTCCCTTGCCGTGCGAGCGATGCTCAGCGAGTTGTCATGAAGCCGACATATTACCGTCAAGCAGCCGAGCCGTGGTGGCATGCTCGAACTAAACCACGAGCCTCGGGGCAGCCGCCATACGATAGCGATCCGCGGCAATCGAGATGAGTAGTTGGATGGTGCTGGATAGTCATTGCTGTCGAGGATGCTCTGATGCGCACGCGTAATGCGGCCGTGGTCGTGGTGCTGTTGGTGGCCGCTCTCAATCTGGCGGCCTGGATCCTGCTGAACCTACCCCAGTCGGAGGCGCCCTGGTACGGCTCCATCCGCGGCGTCTCCTTCAGCCCTTACCAGCTCGACCAGTCGCCCCACGAGGGCAAGTATCCCGATGCGGCGGAGATCGAGCGCGATCTCGCCCTGGTAGCGGACAAGGTGCGCAGCATCCGCACCTACGACCCGCTGGACGGTCTAGACGTGATCCCTGCCCTGGCGCGCAAGTACGGTCTCAAGGTCACCCAGGGCGTGTGGCTGGACAAGCGCAAGGAGCGCAACGCACAGGGCCTGGCCAAGCTCTACGAGATGATTCAGAAGAACGACAACATCAACCGCGTCATCGTCGGTAACGAGGCCATCCTGCGCGGCGATCTGACGGTTGACGAGCTGATCCCGATCCTCCAAGAGGTGCGCAGCCGCACCCACCTGCCGGTGAGCACCGCCGAGCCCTGGCACGTCTGGCTCAAGTATCCGCAACTGGTCGATGCAGTGGATTTCATTGCCGTGCAGCTCTTGCCCTATTGGGAGAAGACCACCATCGACGAGGCCCTGGATTATGTGCTGCGGCGCTATCGGGAACTGCAGCAACACTACCCCGATAAGCCCATCTTGGTCAGCGAGGTGGGCTGGCCCAGCGGTGGCGGCCGTTTCGGCGGCGCCGAGGCCAGCCTCACCAACCAAGCGCGCTTCATCCGCCAGTTCCTCTACGCCGCCCAGAACCAGAGCATCGACTACTATGTCATGGAAGCCTTCGATCAGCCCTGGAAGAAGGTGGACGAGGGCAGTCCCGGGCCTTACTGGGGGCTGTTCAACGGCGAGCGCCAGCAGAAGTTTTCCCTGACCAAGACCGAGATCATCGAGGATGCCCACTGGCCTTGGCAGGCTGGCCTGTCCACTCTGCTGGCGCTGCCGCTGATGCTGTGGTTTGCGCTGCGCTTCCCTGAGCTCAAGCTGCGCGGCCAGCTCTTCTACGCGGCGCTGACCCAGGCCGGTATCAGTCTGGTGGTGAGCACCGCCTTCGTGCCCTCCAAGGTCTATCTCAGCGTGTTCGGCATCAGCATGTTGTCGGTGATGCTGGCGGCGCAGCTGGCGCTACTGGCGGTGGTGCTGATCAACGGCTTCGAGTTCACCGAGATCCTGTGGAAGCGGGACTGGAAGCGCGCTTTCCGCCCCCTCGATCCGAACCGCGACCGCCCCTGGCCCAAGGTCTCCCTGCATCTGGCCTGCTACAACGAGCCACCGGAGCTGGTGATCGAGACCCTGAACAGCCTGGCCCGGCTGGACTACCCGGACTTCGAGGTGCTGGTAATCGACAACAACACCAAGGACCCGGCGGTGTGGAAGCCGCTGGAGGAGCACTGCGCCAAGCTCGGACCGCGTTTCCGCTTCTTCCACGTCGATCCGCTCAGCGGTTACAAGGCCGGCGCCCTCAACTACGCCCTGCGCCATACCCATCCCGAGGCCAGGATCATCGGCGTGGTGGACGCCGACTACGTGGTTGAGCCCAACTGGCTGATCAGCCTGGTGCCGTACTTCGACGATCCCAAGGTGGGCTTCGTGCAGGCGCCTCAGGATCACCGTGCCTGGGAGGGCGATACCTTCAAGGAGATGATCAACTGGGAATATGCTGGGTTTTTCAACATCGGTATGGTGCATCGCAACGAGCGCGACGCTATCATCCAGCACGGCACCATGACCCTGATCCGCAAGGAGGCGATGCAGAAGGCTGGCAACTGGGGCGAGTGGTGCATCTGCGAGGACACCGAGCTGGGCTTGCGGCTGATGGCCGAGGGTTTCGAGTCGGTGTACGTCAACCACGTTTTCGGCCGCGGTGTCACCCCGGACTCCTTCGCCGCCTACAAGACCCAGCGCTTCCGCTGGGCCTTTGGTGCGGTGCAGATCCTGCGCCGCTACTGGAACTGGATGCTGCCCTTCGCCAGGAGTCCGCTCACCGGGGCGCAGCGCTTCCACTTCGTCACCGGCTGGCTGCCCTGGTTCGCCGACGGCCTGCACCTGTTGTTTACCTTCGGCGCCCTGATCTGGAGCATCGGCCTGGTGCTGTGGCCGCGATACTTCGATTTTCCCATGCCGGTGTTCCTGATCTCGGTGCTGGTGATGTTCCTCTTGAAGATCACCCACAGCTTCGTGCTCTACCACGCTCGGGTGCCCTGCAACCTACGCCAGCGCATCGGTGCGGCGGTCGCGGCGGTGGCGCTCACCCACGTCATTGGCCGGGCCATGTTGAGCGGCCTGTTCTCGCGCGGCGGGCGGCCGTTTTTGCGCACGCCCAAGGGGGAGAATCAGCCGGCGCTGATCCAGGGCCTGCTGATGGCGCGCGAGGAGGGCTTCATCATGCTTGCTTTGTGGCTGGCGGCGCTGGCGGTGAGTGTGCGCTACGACATGGCCTTGCAGGAGGCGCGCTACTGGGTGCTGTTGCTGCTGGTGCAGTCGCTGCCCTACGTGTGCGCAGTGGTGCTGTCGCTCATCGCCGCCCTGCCCAGCAAGCACGGCGGCGAGGCGGCCAACGCCGCGCCGGCCTGAAGAGCGATCAGGCGCCGGATTGGCGCAGGGGTGGCGCGGCGATCTGCTGCGCCAGTTCGATCAGGTGGCCGTCCGGGTCGGCCAGATAGGCGGTGCGCTGTCCCCAGGGGCGGGTAGTGGGCGGCGTCACCGGGGTGGCGCCCTGGCCGATCAGTTCGGCGTAGGCCGCATCCACGTCCACCACTTTGAAACCCAGCTCGAAGCCGGGAGCGTGGGGTGCCGGTGCGGCGATGGCAAAGCCCAGGGTGGCGGCCATGGCGCGGCGCGTATACAGCGCCAGGCGGGTGGCGCCGGTGGCGAACTGGGCGTAGTCGCCGGAGCGATGTC
>DATLYF010000059.1:0-22722 GCA_035575095.1 Candidatus Competibacteraceae bacterium | reverse complement strand
AACGCCCGCAACGAAGTCACCGTGGCCTCCGGCGCGCGCATCGACTTCGCCGCCCCGGCACGGCTGGGCGATACGCTCACCGCCGAGGCCGAGGAGCGGGTACAGAACAACCGCACCGGGGTCTACGACGTCACCGTGCGCAATCAGCGCGGCGAGCTCATCGCCCTGTTCCGGGGCAATTCCTACCGCATCAAGGGCGAGGTGGTGCCTGGCCTGGAGATCGAACTATGACCATCCGTGACGCTTTCATCTGCGACGCCATCCGCACCCCCATCGGCCGCTACGGCGGCGCCTTGGCCTCGGTGCGCGCCGACGACCTCGCCGCCATCCCCATCAAGGCATTGCGCGAACGCCATCCGGAGCTGGACTGGCGGCGGGGGGAGGACGTGGTCTATGGCTGCGCCAACCAGGCCGGCGAGGACAACCGCAACGTGGCGCGCATGGCCGCGCTGCTGGCCGGACTGCCGGTAGAGGTGCCGGGCACCACCGTCAACCGCCTGTGCGGCTCGGGCATGGACGCGGTGGGCATCGCCGCCCGCGCCATCAAGGCCGGTGAGGCCGAGCTGCTGGTGGCCGGCGGCGTGGAATCGATGTCGCGCGCCCCGTTCGTCCTGCCCAAAGCCGAGAGCGCCTTTTCCCGCCAGGCGGCGATCTATGACACCACCATCGGCTGGCGTTTCGTCAACCGGCTGATGAAGGAGCAGTACGGCACCCACTCCATGCCGGAGACCGCCGACAACGTGGCCGAGGACTTCGGGGTCAGCCGCGCCGACCAGGACGCCTTCGCCCTCAGATCCCAGCAGCGCTGGAAAGCGGCCCACGAGGCTGGGCGCTGGCGCGATGAGATCGTGCCCGTCACCCTGCCGCCGGTGCAAAAGGGCGGCGCGCCCCGGATCTTCGACACCGACGAGCATCCGCGCCCCGACACCACCCTGGAGGCGCTGGCCAGGCTCAAGGGCGTCAACGGCCCGGACAAGAGCGTCACCGCCGGCAACGCCTCCGGCGTCAACGACGGCGCCTGCGCCCTGCTGCTGGCCTCGGAGCGAGCGGCGCTGGTGCACGGCCTGACCCCGCGGGCGCGGGTGGTGGCCATGGCCACGGCCGGGGTGGCGCCGCGCATCATGGGCATCGGCCCGGTGCCGGCGACGCGCAAGGTGCTGGCCCTGACCGGCCTCAGCCTGGCGGACATGGACGTGGTCGAGCTCAACGAGGCCTTCGCCGCCCAGGCCCTGGCGGTGCTGCGCGAGCTGGGACTGCCCGATGACGCCGCCCACGTCAACCCCAACGGCGGTGGCATCGCCCTGGGCCATCCGCTGGGCATGAGCGGCGCGCGTCTGGTGACCACCGCGCTCTACGAGCTGCACCGGCGCCAGGGGCGCTACGCCCTGTGCACCATGTGCATCGGCGTCGGCCAGGGCATCGCCATGATCATCGAACGCGTCTGATTCGCCCAACACGACAGCCAAAAACTACCCCACTGAGGAGAACCACCATGCTGATGCGCAGCCACGCCCCCGCTCGGGGGGAGCTGGAGCCCATCGAGACTGCCAGCCGCGACGAACTGCAGGCGCTGCAGCTCACCCGCCTGAAGTGGAGCCTGCGGCACGCCTACCACAACGTGCCGCGCTACAAGCAGAAGTTCGATGCGGCCGGCGTACATCCCGACGATCTCAAGGAACTCGCCGACCTGCGCCATTTCCCCTTCACCACCAAGAGCGATCTGCGCGAGACCTACCCCTTCGGCATGTTCGCCGTGCCCATGCGCGAGGTGGTGCGCATCCACGCCTCCAGCGGCACCACCGGCAAACCCACCGTGGTCGGCTACACCAAGAACGACATCGACACCTGGGCCACGGTGGTGGCCCGCTCAATCCGCGCCGCCGGCGGCAGCGCCGAGGACAAGGTGCACATCGCCTACGGCTACGGGCTG
Source organism: Candidatus Competibacteraceae bacterium (assembly GCA_035575095.1). Taxonomy (GTDB): domain Bacteria; phylum Pseudomonadota; class Gammaproteobacteria; order Competibacterales; family Competibacteraceae; genus DATLYF01. The sequence continues at coordinate 20,792 of DATLYF010000059.1, read as the reverse complement.
TTCACCGGCGGTCTGGGCGCCCACTACGGGGCAGAGAAGCTGGGCTGCACGGTGATCCCCATGTCCGGTGGTCAGACCGAGAAGCAAGTGCAGCTCATCCAGGACTTCCGCCCCGACATCATCATGGTCACGCCCTCCTACATGCTGGCGATTGCCGATGAGTTCGAGCGCCAGGGGCTCGATCCGCGGCAATGTTCGCTGCGGGTCGGCATCTTCGGCGCCGAGCCCTGGACCCAAGCCATGCGCCGCGAGATCGAGGAACGCATGGGCATCGACGCGGTGGACATCTACGGCCTTTCGGAAGTGATCGGCCCCGGCGTGGCCCAGGAGTGCATCGAGACCAAGGACGGCCCGACCATCTGGGAGGATCACTTCTACCCGGAGATCATCGACCCCAACACCGGCGCAGTGCTGCCCGACGGCGAATACGGCGAGCTGGTGTTCACCTCGCTGAGCAAAGAAGCGCTGCCGATCATCCGCTACCGCACGCGCGACCTCACCCGGCTGCTGCCCGGCACGGCACGCACCATGCGGCGCATGGACAAGATCACTGGGCGCTCCGACGACATGCTGATCATCCGCGGCGTCAACGTCTTCCCCAGCCAGATCGAGGAGCAGATTCTCAAGCAGCCCAAGCTGGCACCGCACTACCAGCTCGAGGTGTACCGCGACGGCCATCTCGACAAGCTCGACGTGCTGGTGGAGATGAAGCCGGAGTGGCTGTCCATGACCGAGCGCGACAAAGACGAGGTGGCCAGGGCCCTGCAGCACCAGATCAAGTCCTATATCGGCATCTCCACTCGGGTGAAGGTGCTGGAGGTGGGCAGCATCGAGCGCTCCATGGGTAAGGCCAAGCGCGTGGTCGACAAGCGGCCGAAAGGTTGAGGCGCGGTTCAGGGCCGGCGAGAGGCTGGTGGGGGTATCATCGGTAACGGCGCAGGAGGCGAAACTGCTGGGGACGAAGCCGGATGAGCCGGCCCTGGTCTATCACGCCGTCGTCTTCGACCAGCACGGCCAGCCGATCGAATATCTAAAGTCTGTCAACTACCCGCAGCGGGTGGTGTTCAAGACCAGGCACGGGGAAATAAGCTGGTGACCTTCGCCCGCTGGCGCGGATTGCCAGCGCATCATGGGGCGGCATGCCCGCGCAGGGGACCGGCCTCTGCGCCGGCCCTCGCGCTCCCGGGTGGGATCAGGATTCCCCGGCCGCGACGCCCAGCGGCGCGGTCTCGGCGAAGTAGCTCCGGGTCAGCTGGGTGATCACCGGGCTGAGCAGCAGCAGCGAGATCAGGTTGGGGACGGCCATGAAGGCATTGAGCGTATCGGCCACCAGCCAGACGAAGTCCAGGTGGGCCACGGCGCCGACGAACACCGCCACGGTCCACAGCATCCGGTAAGGCTTCTCGCTCCTGGTGCCGAGCAGGAACTCCCAGCACTTCTCGCCGTAGTAGGCCCAGCCGAGGATGGTGGTGAAGGCGAAGACAGCCAGCTCGATGGCGAGCAGGTACTGGCCGACGCCGGGCATGGCCGCCTCGAAAGCCGAGGAGGACAGCACCGCCCCCGACTGGCCGCTGGTCCACACCCCGGATACCAGGATCGCCAGCCCGGTCATGGAGCAGACCACGATGGTATCGATGAAGGTGCCCATCATGCCGATCAGGCCCGAGCGTACCGCGCTGCGGGTGGTGCCGGCGGCCTGGGCGATGCCGGCGGTGCCCAGCCCGGCCTCGTTGGAGAATACGCCACGAGCCACGCCATAGCGCATCGCCGCCCACACCGCGGCGCCGGCGAAACCGCCAGTTGCGGCCACCGGGGTGAAGGCGTGGGTGAAGACCAGGGTCAGCGCCTCGGGAATGCGCTCGGCGAACACGACCAGCACCACCAGCGCGCTCAGGATGTAGCTGATGCACATGGCTGGCACCAGGGCTTCAGCGACCAGGCCGATGCGCTTGATGCCGCCCAGGATCACCAGACCGGTGACCGCGGTCAGCGCCACACCCGACACCCAGGTGGGCACGCCGAAAGCGTTCTGCATGACGTCGGCGATGCTGTTGGCCTGCACCATGTTGCCGATGCCGAAGCCGGCGATGCCGCCGAACAGGGCGAAGGCCATCCCGAGCCATACCCAGTGCCGGCCGAGGCCGTTCTTGATGGCGTACATCGGCCCGCCGATGTGCTCGCCGTTCTCGTCTACCTCGCGGTAGTGCACGGCCAGCAGCACCTCTGCGTACTTGGTGGCCATGCCGACCAGGGCGGTACACCACATCCAGAACAGCGCACCGGGTCCGCCCAGGGCGATGGCCGTGGCCACGCCAGCGATGTTGCCGGTGCCGACGGTAGCCGCCAGTGCCGTCATCAGCGCGGCAAAGGGACTGATTTCGCCGTCCTCGCGGGCACCGGTCTTGCGCCCCTCCCAGATGAGCCGAAATCCGTAGCCGATCTTGGTAAGTGGCATGGCGCGCAAGCGCAATTGCAGGAACAGACCGGTGCCGAGGATCAGCACCAGCATGGGCGGCCCCCAGACGATGCCGTTCACGGTGTTGACGATGGCTTGGAGATATTCCACGTGTCTCTTTCCTCATCGATTGTCCCTGCACCGCTGTGCTCAGCAGGGCCTCGGGACGATGCGGACGGCGCGTGCCGTCGGTGGGTTGTCTTGCCCCGGCGGGTAGGTGTCGGTGTCGTTCCCGACCTTATCCGCCGGACGCCAGGGCAGCCCCTTAATAGCAAATCCGCTGCCAGAATATATTTATCTATGAAAATCAATCACTTGAAGATAATCGCCAGAGACTGTGCGCTGTGCTGGATGTACGCGCTCGCATACACCACATCCCATTGCGCATCTGGCACTTCAAGAAAATCATTGATGATCAATAAATTGCATAAATGTACGGAAATCGATACATCGTATCGATTCGCGTACGGCCAGATCAGAATGTAAAAGAGACGGCCTAGCGCTGTCTGCAGAGATGGTACTTGCGCAGCTTGGCCGCGATCATCGAGTGCGAGGTCTTGAGGCGAGCCGCCAGCTTGCGGCTGGAGGGGTAGAGCGGATAGAGCCGCTCCAGCAGCCCGCGCTCGAACGCCTCCATCGTCTCGCTCCAACTCCCCGCATGGGGACCGTCGCCGCCTTGCGCCACGGCTCCGGCGAGGTCGAAGTCGGCCACGTCCAGTAGGGATTTATCGGACATGGTGACGGCGCGGAAGATGACGTTCTCCAGTTGGCGCACATTGCCCGGCCAGGGATAGGCTAGCAGGGCAGCGCCGGCCGCGGCGCTGAGCCGACACGGCGGACGCTGTACCTGGGCGCAGGCGCGCTCGATGAAGTGGCGGGCCAGCAGCAGAATGTCCTCGGCGCGCTCGCGCAGCGGCGGCACCTGCAGGCTGAGCACGTTGAGCCGGTAGTAGAGATCCTCGCGAAAGCTGCGCTCGGCCACCATACGCTCCAGGTCACGGTGGGTGGCGCTGAGGATGCGCACATCGACCTTCTGCTCGCGGCTGCCGCCGACGCGGCGAAAGCTGCCATCGTTGAGGAAGCGCAGCAGCTTGGCCTGCAGATAGGGCGACAGCTCACCCACCTCGTCCAGGAACACCGTGCCCCGGTCGGCCAGCTCCAGCAGCCCCGGCTTGCCGCTGCGCTGGGCGCCGCTGAAGGCGCCGGGGGCGTAGCCGAACAGCTCGCTCTCGGCCAGGCTTTCCGGCAGCGCGGCGCAGTTCAGGGCCAGGAACGGCGCTGCGCGGCGGCCGCTGGCCTGGTGGCAGGCGTGGGCGATCAGCTCCTTGCCAGTGCCGGTCTCGCCCAAGATCAGCAGCGGCGCATCCACCGCCGCAACCCGCACCGCCCGCGCCTTGAGCGCGCGCATCGGCGGGGAGTCGCCGAGGATGCGCTCAAAGCCGCCTGCCTCGAAATGTTGCAAGGCGTGCAGCCGTTCACCGATGCGGCTCGGCGCCTGCAGCAGCACCACGCCGCCGGCGACGGCGCCGGCAGCGTCAGCCGCCGTCTCCCGCACCGGTGTCACATCCAGCAGGAAGGGGGCGCCGTGCAGCATCACCTCACGCATCGGCGCGCGGAAGCCGCAGCGCACCAACTCCTCGTGCAGGGCTGGATCGCCGAACAGCTCGCCCAGGCTCATGCCGATCAGGGCGACCTCGGCCATCCCGGCCACTGCCGCCGCGGCTGGATTCGCTACCACGATCGCCCCTCGGGCATCCACCGCCAGCACCGGGTCGGCCAGCGCCGCCAGCAGCGTATCCAGATGCAGACGGCGGCGCGCGCCGGGCAGCAGATCGACGACGCGGGTATCGTGCACGCCGGCGATGCCGGTCAGATCGGCGCGCAGGTCGGCGAGAGCCGTGGCCGCCAGTTCCGGCACGTCGATATAGATATGGGGGGGCTCGACCTCCATCGCCACCACGTTGAGGCGACGGTGGGCCAGCACGGCCAGGATCTCGTGGGCGATGCCCACCCGGTCGGTGATGAAGATATCGAGGCGCATGTCCCGCAGTTTAGCAGTTCCCGGCAGCGACCAGCATGCCGCCTCTGCTTCGCGGCGGCCCTTGTTTCCGCTGCGACTCTCCCCCAGAAGGGTTGCACACGCAAACCATCTTGCGTGCTTGACAACCAGCATATGCCTCCTTCCCCGCCCTGCTCGCCTTGGGGCGGCTGTTGGGACGGCGCTCTTCGGCTGTTTGCGGATGACCCTGGCCGCCCCGGACGGTATGCTGGTGGCCATCTGCACGACGGCACGCCGCGCAGGCCGACCACGACCATCGGCGCCATGGGCCTGCTCACCGTGGCGACGCCTCCTGGCCTGGTGCTGCGTAGCGGCAAGGAGAACCGATGACGATTGCCAAATCCCTGACCACCCTGCCGATTCTGGTCCTGCTCGGGCCGCTGGCCGCCTGCTCCAGCCTGTTCGGCGACAGCCCACCGGCGGGGCAGCAGCAAGCCGCTGCCCAGGAGCAGTCCGGGCAGACTGCTGGCGGCGTGCAACTGCGCGACGGCGGCCTGTTGGCCGGCCGCGGCGGTATGGCCGAGCTGGGGCTGAGCGTAGACAACACCGCCAACCAGACGCGCTGGCTGCGGGTCGGCTTCCGCACGCCGGGCGGCAGCGCCGACTGCGTGCAGGCGCGGGAACTGCTGCCCCAGGTGGGGGCCGATTTCTTCTGCCCGCAACCCAAGGGAGTGCAGGCCGGGGTGGACTATGCGGTGCAGGTGGAGGTGTACGGCGACTCCCTACTCACGCGCAAGCTGGAGACCCTGAATACCGTATTCCGCTTCACTCCGGCCGATCTGGCCGCACTGAAACAGGCCCCGGGTGGCTGATCTCATCCCTTGCAGCAACATCCCCTAACGACCCTGGGGGTATTTGCTGGAGCGGCGACGACGCACCTGGATGTGCATCGAGCGTGAGCAAAGAGCCCCCCAGGGTCGTCCTCCACAGTCAGGGCGAGCCGGCGTTTCCGGCCAGCTCTCGCTCCAGCTCCGCCAGCTCCTGCGGCGTGTTGATGTTACGGAACATCTCCGGATGGTCGTCGAAGTCCACTAGGACCATCGGATGACAGGCGAACCAGCGGTCGATCTTGCGCTCGCCGGCAAGTAGCGCGGCACGCAGATCCGCCGCCAATGCCCGCTCCAGCAAGGCGAATACCGGCTGCAGCCAGCCGCCGCAGCGCGCCACCGCCAGCGCCGCCCCCTGCTCGGCCCGCGCCGTCCACATGCGTGCCACGTAGTCGGCGGCCAGCAGCGGCGAGTCGCAGGGCACGGTGGCGATATAGCCGCCGTCGAGGCGCTCCAGCGCCGTCAGCATCCCCGCCAACGGCCCCTGGAAACCGCCCAGGCTGTCGGCCACCACCTCCGCCCCCAGGGCGGCATAAGCATCGCGGTTGCGGTTGGCGTTGATCAGCACTTGCCCTACCTGCGGTCGCAGCCGCTCCAGGGCGTGCGCCGCCAAGGGCCGCCCGGCCAACACGAGCAAACCTTTGTCCTGGCCGCCCATGCGCTCAGCGCGGCCGCCGGCCAGGATGACGCCGGTGATGTCCTGCTTCGGATAGTCCTTGCTCATTTCTTCTACCGGTACGGGCTGTTTCATGAGGAGCGGCCTAACGCACCCCCCCTTCTGGGCGCCGAGACCGCTATGCCGAATACCTTCGCGCCCAGATGCTCCACGGCCATGAAGGCGAAATCGGGTTCCACGTGGAACATCCAAGACGATCAGGCGATGACGTTTCACGTGGAACACTCCAGCCCTGCTGCGGTCGCCGCGTGAATCCAAGACTCGCTACAGGATATACTTTTCCGTCCGATTCCGTCCCCGGGGCGGCGGCCGCCGCCCCCCAGCCCGGAGGCAACCCGTGCGCGATGTTTCGACGTTCCAGGGCCTGATCCTGGCTCTGCAAGAATACTGGGCCGAGCAGGGCTGCGTCCTGCTCCAGCCCTACGATATGGAGGTGGGAGCCGGCACCTTCCACACCGCCACCTTCCTGCGCGCCATCGGTCCGGAGCCGTGGAGCGCCGCCTATGTGCAGCCCTCGCGCCGCCCCACTGACGGCCGTTACGGCGAGAATCCCAACCGCTTGCAGCACTACTACCAGTTTCAGGTAGTGATCAAGCCCTCGCCCCGCAACTTCCTCGACCTCTATCTGGGCTCGCTTCAGCACATGGGCATCGACCCGCTGGTGCACGATATCCGCTTCGTCGAGGACAACTGGGAGTCGCCCACCCTGGGCGCCTGGGGTCTGGGCTGGGAAGTGTGGCTGAACGGCATGGAGGTGACCCAGATCACCTATTTCCAGCAAGCCGGCGGCCTGGAGTGCAAGCCGGTGATGGGCGAGATCACCTACGGCCTGGAGCGCATCGCCATGTACGTGCAGGGCGTGGAGAACGTCTACGACTTGGTGTGGACCGACGGTCCCCTGGGGCGTGTCAGCTACGGCGACGTGTTCCATCAGAACGAAGTGGAGCAGTCCACCTTCAACTTCGAGCACGCTGACGTCGAATGGCTGTTCCGCCAGTTCGACCACTGTGAACAGGAATGCCAGCGCCTGATTGAACTCAACCTGCCTCTGCCCGCCTACGAGATGACGCTCAAAGCCTCTCATACCTTCAATCTGCTGGATGCGCGCAAGGCGATCTCGGTGACCGAGCGCCAGCGCTACATCCTGCGCGTGCGCCAGCTCGCCCGCGCCGTAGCCCATGCCTATCATGACGCACGCAAGGCGCTCGGCTTCCCGCTGTGCAAGCAGCAGAGCCTCCAGGAGGTGGCGCATGGCTGAGGTGCGTGACCTGCTGATCGAGATCGGCACCGAGGAACTGCCGCCCAAGGCCCTCGCCAACCTCTCCGAGGCCTTGGAACAAGGTGTGGTCGAGGGTCTGCGCAAGGCCGGGTTGACCTTTGGCACGGTGAGCCGCTATGCCACTCCGCGCCGCCTAGCGCTGCTGGTGCGCGAGCTGCCGGTGAAACAGCCCGACCGCACCCAGGAACGCCGCGGCCCGGCGCTGGCCGCCGCTTACAAGGACGGGCAGCCCACCCCTGCCCTGCTCGGCTTCGCCCGCTCCTGCGGCGTGGACGTGACGGAGCTGCGGGTGCAAGAAAGCGGCAAGGGGGCCTGGCTGGTGCATCTCAGCCACGTGCCCGGCGCCGCCACTGCCGAGCTGGTGCCGGGCATCCTGCAACAGGCCCTGGACACCCTGCCCATCCCCAAGCGCATGCGCTGGGGCGATAGCGACGCCGAGTTCGTGCGCCCGGTGCACTGGCTGGTGCTGCTGTTCGGCGACGAGCTCATCCCTGCTACGCTGCTGGGCGTGGCAGCTGGCCGCGTGACCTACGGCCACCGCTTTCACCACCCCGCAGCCATCGCCCTGCCCGCCCCCGCCGCCTATGCCGAGATGCTGGAGCGCCAGGGCAAGGTGATCGCCGACTTCGCCGCCCGGCGCGAACGCATCCGCGCCCAGGCCGAAGCCGCTGCTGCCCAGGTCGGCGGCTGTGCGGTGATCAGAGAGGAACTGCTGGATGAGGTCACCGCCCTGGTGGAATGGCCGGTGGCGCTGACCGGCCGCTTCGAGAAGCGCTTCCTCAACGTGCCCCAGGAAGCGCTGATCTCCACCATGCAAGACAACCAGAAATACTTCCCGGTGGTGGACAAGAATGGACGGCTGCTGCCGCATTTCATCGCCATCAGCAACCTGGAGAGCCGCGATCCGGCCCAGGTGGTGGCCGGCAACGAGCGGGTGATCCGCCCACGCTTCGCCGATGCCGAGTTCTTCTGGCACCAGGATCGCAAGTTGCCTCTGGCCGAGCGCTTGGAAGCCCTGAAGAGCGTGGTGTTCCAGCAGCGGCTGGGTAGCCTGCACGACAAAGCTGAGCGTGTGGCGGCGCTAGCCCGCTACATCGCCATCCACAGCGGTGGCAATCCGGATTGGGCCGAGCGCGCCGGGCGGCTGTCCAAGTGCGATCTGCTTACCAGCATGGTGCAGGAGTTCCCTGAGCTACAGGGCATCATGGGCCGCTACTACGCCCGCCACGACGGCGAGGCCGAGGAAGTGGCCCAGGCCCTGGAGGAGCAGTACCACCCGCGCTTCGCCGGCGACCACCTGCCGCTCAGCGCCACCGGCCGCGCCGTGGCCCTGGCCGACCGCCTCGATACCCTGGTCGGCATCTTCGCTATCGGCCAGGCACCCAGCGGCGCCAAGGATCCCTTTGCCCTGCGCCGCGCCGCTCTGGGCGTGCTGCGCATCCTCATCGCCGGTGGGCTCGAGCTGGACCTGCAGGAACTGCTCGCCCAGGCCGCCCGTCACTTCCCGGCCGAGCTCAAGGCACCGGCGGCGGTGCCAGCGGTGCTGGAGTTCCTGCTGGAGCGGCTGCGCGGCTATTACCTGGAGCAGGGCTTCCGTCTCGACGAGTTCGAGGCGGTGCTGGAGTGCCGGCCAACCCGGCCGCTGGACTTCGACCGCCGCATCCGCGCCGTGGCCGCCTTTCGCAAGCTGCCCGAAGCCGAAGCCCTGGCCGCCGCCAACAAGCGCATCCGCAACATCCTGAAGAAGCTGGACGGCCAGACCCTGCCGTTCCAGGTGCGCCCGGAGCTGCTCACCGAGGAGGCCGAGCAGCGGCTGGCCGCCAGCCTGGCTGAGCTGGCCTCGGAAGCCACGCCGCTGATGGAGGGCGGGCTGTACGAGGAGGCGCTGACCCGTCTGGCCGCGCTGCGCGAGCCGGTCGACGGCTTCTTCGACGATGTCATGGTGATGGTGGAGGACGCCGCCCTGCGCGACAACCGCATCGCTCTGCTCAACGAGCTGTCCAGTCTGTTCCTGCGGGTGGCTGACTTCTCGCGTTTACAGGATTGAGGCGCAACCGGCCGATGTTCCACGTGGAACATCGGCCGCCTCAGGAACCTCACCATGAAGCTGATCATTCTCGATCGCGATGGCGTGATCAACGAGGATTCGGATGACTACATCAAGTCGCCCGAGGAGTGGAAGCCCATCCCCGGCAGCCTGGAAGCCATCGCCCGCCTCAACCATGCCGGCTGGCGGGTAGTAGTGGCCAGCAACCAGTCCGGCATCGCCCGCGGTCTGTTCGACATCGAAACCCTCAACCGCATCCACGACAAGATGCACCGCCAGGTGCAGGAAGCCGGTGGCAGCATCGAAGCGGTGTTGTTCTGTGCCGACAGCGACGACGCCAATCCCTATCGCAAGCCCAATCCCGGCATGCTGCTGGAGATCGCCCGGCGCTTGCGCATCGATCTCAAGGGCGTGCCGGTGGTGGGCGACTCGCTGCGCGACCTGAAGGCGGCCCGCGCCGTGGGCGCCTGGCCCTGTCTGGTGCTGACCGGCAAGGGCCGCGCTACCCAGGCGCGCGGCGTGGGGCTGGAAGGGGTGTCGGTCTTCGCCGATCTGGCGGCGCTGGCCGATCACCTGCTGGCACAATCCGAGCAATAATGCGCAGTCGTCGCATACAACCCTGATAAAAGCCAACAACGATGAGCGCTATCTCGCTTGACCGTCCGCGCCCCAGCGCCGGCCTGTTCATCCGCGGCCTGCTGTTCTCCCTCGGCATGATCCTCGCCACCGTGCTCTGGGGGCCTGTGGTGCTGCTGTCCTTTCCTTTGAGCCTGCACCGCCGCTACTGGATCGCCACCCGTTGGGCCGCCTTTGTATTGTGGTGGCTGCGGATCACCTGCGGCATCCGCCACCGCATCCGCGGCCTGGAGAACCTGCCACCCGGCCCGGCCATCATCCTAGCCAAACACCAGTCCACCTGGGAAACCCTCCTGCTGCCGCTGCTGTTCCGGCCCCTGGCCATCGTCCTCAAGCGCGAACTGCTGTGGGTGCCGGTCTTCGGCTGGGCACTGGCCCTGATCAAGCCCGTGGCCATCGACCGTAGCTCGGGCAAGGCGGCGCTGCGCCAGGTGATCGAGCGGGGCCAGGTGCATCTGCGCACTGGCCAGTGGGTGCTACTGTTCCCCGAGGGCACCCGTACCGCCCCCGGCACCCGCCGCCGCTACCACATCGGTGGCGCCGCCCTGGCGGCTGAAAGCGGCTATCCCATCGTGCCAGTCGCCCACAACGCCGGCCTGTTCTGGCCGCGGCGCAGCTTTTTCAAGCGTCCCGGCACGGTCGAGGTGGTCATCGGTCCGGTCATCGACAGCCACGGCCGCAGCCCGCACGAACTGCTAGCCGCCGCCGAGGATTGGATCGAGCAGACCGTGGCCGAGATCAGCGGACTGCCCGTTCCGCCGCTGGCCAAGCACTGATGCCAGACTCGCCCGAGCGGCCCGGGCCTCTACGGAGCGAGGGTGTTCGGGGCAGTGCCTCGCCGCCGCGAGAACGGCGACGAACACTCTCACCTCGTCCCGGGACTCTGCCGTGCCACTGCGCATGAACCGCGCCCGGGTGCGGCAATGTTCCACGTGGAACAACGGAAACCACGGCGGGATAGGGCTGGCAGGCCGCGCTCCGCCGGTTCCCGACACCCTGGGGAAATCCATTGGATTTAGATACTTGGTTATATTGCGGTACAGACGCCCTGCGCCTAGGCTTTCAGTAATCCGGGGCCAGAAAAACCCGCAGGCCGCCTCCAGGGAGTAGCGAATGGAGCGGCCCCCCGGTGGGTAGGGAGTCACCCAGCCTGTTTTGATCGTCCTCTTTTTTGCCAACGTTCGCCGATACGCCAGATCGGGGCGACTCATCCGCGTGCGATCAGACGGGTGGCCGGCATGACGGCTTCCCGCGCGCTCGGACGGCATCCTCCCGCTTCTGGCAAAGGTTTAACAAGAACCAAGGGAAGGAGACCAGCGATGTATTCCCTTACGTTCCGATCCTTGTGCGGGCGGCTGTCTGCCGCCGTGCTCCTGGGCTTGGCATTTCTGTTGTCGAGCACACCATCCCGGGCAGAGCTGACGATGTGCGGCACCAATCAGACGACCGATCTGGTGAACACCGATAACCCAACCATCAAGTATGGCACCGTATCGGTCAATAACGACCAGGATGGCAATATCTACCTCACCTACACCATCACCGCACCCAGATTGATGACGGCTTCCCAGTGGGGCATCTGGGCTTCGCCGGCCGATGTCCCCTTGAACCTCAACAACTCGCCACAGGTAGGCAGCTTCCCCTACAAGGCGACCCATTCACCCAGTCTTGCCACCTACACCGCTACCGTGCCGCTGCCGGCCCCGTTCCAGATCGGCGATACCCTGATCATCGTCGCCCGGGCCAATCTGTCCGATGGCAGGGTCGGTTGGGCATTCGGCATCCGCCCCGATTACTGGGTGCACGCCTTCTACTTCGAGTACACGGTCAAACCTTGTACTCCGCCTCCGCCCGATGGCGGCTTCCGCACCCAGACCCAGGGTGGCTGGGGCACTACCTGCCATGGCAACAACCCCGGTTGCTATCGAGATCAGAACTTTGAAGGCACCTTCCCCAACGGTCTGACCATCGGCCTGCCGGCCAACAACCGCTCGGCCACCTTCACCACTTCGCTGGCCATCGATCAGTTCCTGCCGGCGGGCGGCACGCCCGGCATCCTGGCGCAGAACTATCTCAACCCCACCAGCACTTCGGCGGGTGTACTGGCCGGACAGGTGGTGGCGCTGACCCTCAGCGTCGGCTTCGATCTCAACGATCCCGACTTCTCCAGCAGCAGCACCAACCTCAAGGACCTGGTGGTGGTGGCGGTGGGCAATGCCTGCTACGGGCTGACCGTGGCCCAGGTGCTGGAGATCGCCAACAAGGTGCTCGGCGGTGATACCACCACCGGCTTCTCGCCCAGCACGATCAACGGCTGCGTGACCAAGATCAACGAGAACTACGTGGACGGCGCCATCGACAATGGCTACCTGGGTCTGCCGTAATCCACGTCCGGTGATCGGCAGCAGGATGCCGACGGCGTGAGGGATGACGGGGGCATGTTCCACGTGGAACATGCCCCCCTCTCTTGGCGGCCTCCCTTTGTACGAGGTTGCGCAACACGGCCCCGGGTCCCATACCTGCCCGAACCGATCCAGCGCGGACCTGGTATCACATCTCCACGCTGGTGACCCGGCTGCGGGCCGCCAGTTGCTCGCGGATCACCTCGGCGAGGATGGCCAGCCCCCGCTCGATGCGCTCCGCCCCGGCATGGCTGAAGTTGAGGCGCATGCAGCCGCTCCACGGGGTGGGGTTGGCGTAGAAGGCTTCGCCCGGCATGAACGCCACCTTGCGCTCCAGCGCCTTGGCCAGCAAGGCATGGGCGTCGCAGTTGTGCTTGAGACGCACCCAGAAGAACAGCCCGCCGCCGGGGACGTTCCACTCTGCCAGATCGCGGAAATGCCGCTCCAGGCCCTCGGCCATGGCGTCGCGCCGCTCCCGGTAGAAGGCACGCAGCCGCTCCAGATGGGCCGGATATTCGGGCGAGCCGAGGAAGCGGGCGTTCCACCACTGGCCGATGCGGTTGCTGTGCAGGTCGGTGCACTGTTTGAGGCGCACCAAATAGGGGAAGAGCGATTCCGAGGCCACCACATAGCCGATGCGCAAGCCGGGAATGCCGGTCTTGGAGAAGGTGCCCATCATCATCCAATGGCCATGCTCCAGCCGGGCGCAGAGCGGCACGCGATCGGCCGGCTGATAGACCAGTTCGCGATAGGGATCGTCCTCCAGCAGCGGCACCTCGCTTTCCTCGACGATCTGCGCCACCTCAGCGCGCACCGCCTCGCTGTAGCACACCCCCGAGGGATTCTGGAAAGTGGGGATGAGATAGAGCAGGGCGGGGCGATCACGGGCGATGAGCCGGCGCAGCTCCTCCGGATCTATACCCTGGGCGGTGAGCGGCAGTTCCAGGAAGCGCGCCCCGAACAGGCGGAAGCCCTGGATGGCGGCGAGATAGCTGGGTGCCTCCAGGGCCACCGGCGTGCCCTTGTCGATGAACAGCTTGGCGGCCAAATCCAGGCCCTGCTGCGAGCCGCTGGTGATCAGCACCTGCTCCGGCTGGCAGCGCACCCCCAGCCCGCTGACGTGCTCGGCGATGCGCTCGCGCAGCTCCGGCTCGCCCTCGGTGGGGCCGTATTGGCGCATGGCGGCGGGCAGCTCGGCCAGGTTCAGGGCGGGCATGGCCTCGGCGGCGGGCAAGCCGCCGGCAAAGGAGATCACCTCGGGCTGTTGGGTGAGGGCGAGTAGTTCGCGGATCAGGGAGCTGGTGAGGCGTTCGACGCGTTCGGAGAACATGGCGGCAATCCTGGGGCTGGTAAAAGGTAAAGCCGATGCCGTCAAGCTAAGCGCGGGCGCGCGCTTGGCGCAATGAGGTCATTGCGCTAAAAAAGCGGTCAATCGATACAACCAGTCTGCGCAGCCAGTCCCTTCCCGGAAATCGCCTCCTTGACCGCTCTCATCCTCCCCGATCTCGCCCTGATCCTGCTCATCGGCCCCGCCGGCGCCGGCAAGTCCACCTTCGCCCGCCGCCACTTCCGACCCACCGAGGTAGTGTCCTCTGACGCCTGCCGTGCCTGGGTGCGCGATGACGAGGGCGACCAGGCGGCCACCGGCGACGCCTTCGAGGTGCTGCACCTGATCGTGGCCAAGCGCCTGGCCGCTGGGCGGCTGACGGTGGTCGATGCCACCAATGTACAGCGCGAGGCGCGCCGGCCGCTGCTGGCCTTGGCCAGGCGCCATCACTGCCCGACCGTGGCCATCGTCTTCGACCTGCCCGAAGCCGAATGCCAGGCGCGCAACCGGGCACGGCCAGAGCGCCAGGTGACGGCGGCGGTGGTGCGCGAGCAGCACCGGCAGTTGCAGCGCACCCTGGCCGGGCTGCGCCAGGAGGGACTGCGCGCGGTCCATGTACTGCGCAGCGCCGCAGCGGTGGAGATGGCGACCGTGGAGCGTCGCCCGCTGCCCTGCGACCGGCGCGCCGACAGCGGCCCGTTCGATGTGATCGGCGACGTGCACGGCTGCCACGGCGAGCTGAGAGAACTGCTGGCGCGGCTGGGCTACGTGCCGGCGGGAGAGGGGATGCGTCACCCCCAGGGACGGCGAGCAGTGTTCGTCGGCGATCTGGTGGACCGCGGTCCGGCCACGCCGGCGGTGCTCAGGCTGGTGATGGCCATGGTGGAGCAGGGCGATGCCTTGTGCGTGGTCGGCAACCACGACGACAAGCTGGCGCGCGCCTTGCGCGGCCGCGCAGTACAGGTCGGCCACGGCCTGGCCGAGTCGCTGGCACAACTGCAAGGGGAGGGCGAGGACTTCCGTCGCCGCGTGGCGGCGTTCCTGGAGGGTCTGCCCAGCCATTATGTGCTGGACGGCGGCCGGCTGGTGGTGGCCCACGCCGGGCTGCGGGCCGAGCTGCACGGGCGCGACTCGCGCAGCGTGCGCGCCTTCGCCCTGTACGGCGACACCGGCGGCGAGATCGACGACTACGGCCTGCCGGTACGTCGCGACTGGGCCGCCGCCTACCGCGGCCAGGCCCTGGTGGTATACGGTCACACCCCGCTGGCCGAGCCGACGTGGCAGAACAACACGCTGTGCATCGACACCGGCTGTGTGTTCGGTGGCCGCCTCAGCGCCCTGCGCTACCCGGAAGGGGAGCTGGTGGCGGTGCCGGCGCAGCGCTGCTACTGGACGCCGGCACGGCCGCTGGGTTGATACCCGTTCACTGGCATAGCCTCTGCCAATACGAGGCTGCGGGCACGAGACCGCCTCAGGCAAGATCCCCAGGCAGCGCTCAGAAATCCACCGCCAGACGCCAGCGCACCCCGGCCGCGGCCGCGCGTTCCAGAATCTCGGCCAACGCCTCCAGATCCGCGCACACCCCGTCGGCCTGGGGCACGGCCTCGGGCTGCGCGCGCAGGTGCTCGAGCAGCGCTCGCACCGTGCTCAGCCCCGCTGCGGGTTCGAACCACTCGCTGGCCGTCGCGGCTGCGTCCCCGGGTTCGTCGAGTTCGGTCGGATCTATCAGGTCCTGTAAATGGTCCTGTAAATCGTCCAGCTCCTCCAACGCATCCAGCGTCTCGGGCAGATCCTCGTCCAGCATGCCATCGTCGAGGAAATCCAGCACCTCGTCGCCAGCGCTGAAGAAGGCCGCCAGCGGCAGCACGCCCAGCCGCTCGGCGAGAGCGTAAAGCTCTTCGCTGGCTCGCGCCAACGCCTTGCCGTCCAGGATCGCGGCGTTCATCCCCGGCAGCTCCTGCTCCAGTACCGCGTACAAGGCAACACTCATCTCCCGTTCTCCCTGTGAAGTGGCGCCGATGACCTCGGCCCCATGAGTGTAGGCGGAGACGGCGCGGCTGCCAGGGCAGTGGCTTGATGCGCGCTGGGCGCCGAAGCGGCCGCCGACCTGTCTGCAGCCGGCGGAGTGAACTGAATTCAGTGCGGGTGGAGCAGTTCCCCCACATCCTGTCTGGGTAGCTGCAGGAACCAGCCGCGGGCGAGCAGGGCGACCAGCACCGCGCGCACATCCTCCTGGGCCAGCCGGCGCGCCGGCGAGAGGGTCAGCTCCAGCACCAGGGTGGGCTGGCCGAAAGCCTGGCGCAGCGGCTGGGGCAGGCAATCGAAGCGGTCCTTCTCGGCCAGATAAAGATACGTATCCGGCTTCTTGGAACTGCGATAGACGGCGCAATACATGGCAAGCGTTTCCACATGGCGGGGGGCGTCTCACCTTAGCCAGGGTCTAGGCTGCACGCAAGACCGACGGCGCATCGATCCGCCCTGGAAAACGGCCCAAAGCAAATTACTATTTAGGCAGGCTTCCGGGATTTCCCCCGCCTGGAAGCCGGGGGAGATGCCGGGAACCTGGTCGACCCAGGGCTGGGACCACTCCCAACCCGAGTTGCGTACTCAACCGCAAGCGGGAGAGAAGGCCATGACAGACTATGCCCATCCCGAATTCCTCGTGGATCTCGACTGGGTAGCCGCACACGGCATGGATCCCAAGGTCCGCGTGGTGGAAGTGGATGTGGACACCTCGGCCTACGACCAGGGCCACATCCCCGGCGCCATCGCCTGGAACTGGACCAATCAGCTGTGCGACACCGTGCGCCGCGAGATCCTCTCCAAGACCGAGTTCGAACGGCTCATGTCCGAATCCGGCATCGACAACGACACCACGGTGATCCTCTACGGCGACAACAACAACTGGTTCGCCGCCTGGGCCCTATGGCAGATGAAGATCTACGGCCACCGCGATGTGCGCCTGATGAACGGTGGTCGCAAGAAATGGCTCGAGGCAGGACGGCCGCTCACCACCGAAGTGCCGACGGTGGTGAAGACCACCTATACCGCCCAGGAGCCCGATCTGTCGTTGCGCGCCTTCTTGCCGGAGGTCCAGCAGAAGAGCGCGGCCCGCGTCGTTCGGCTGGTCGACGTGCGCAGCCCCGACGAGTTCACCGGCAAGATCCTGGCGCCGCCGGGACTGCCCGAGACCTGCCAGCGCGGCGGCCATATTCCGGGGGCG
Organism: Candidatus Competibacteraceae bacterium; assembly: GCA_035575095.1. Taxonomy (GTDB): domain Bacteria; phylum Pseudomonadota; class Gammaproteobacteria; order Competibacterales; family Competibacteraceae; genus DATLYF01. The sequence goes on along the minus strand of DATLYF010000059.1, from coordinate 3,861 downwards.
CAGAACATCCCCTGGGGCCTGGCCTGCAACGAGGACGGCACCTTCAAGAGCGCCGATGAGCTGAAGGCGCTGTATACGGGCAAGGGCATCACGCCGGATATGCCGGTCATCGCCTATTGCCGCATCGGCGAGCGCTCCAGCCACACCTGGTTCGTGCTCAAATACCTACTGGGCTATCCGGACGTCAAGAACTACGACGGCTCCTGGACAGAGTGGGGCAACCTGGTGGGCGCCCCCATCGAGAAGATGGCGGCCTGAGTGCGGTGAGCCGTGGAGGACTTGCCATGAGCGGCGCACAATCCCTGCGTCCCGAGGACTACCAGCGGCGCCAGGAGACCCTGGCCGGCTGGCCGGTCGGCATCGTCTCCTATCGCATCGGCGATCGCTACCACTGCCAGGTGGACAACGTCAGCCCCGGTGCCCGCCTGGCGCGTGGCGAGGGTGCCAGCCGCGAGGAGGCCGAACGGCAGGCGCTGGACAAGGCGCGCGAGATGCTGGCGCGCACCCGGACCTTCCCGACCGGCTGAGACCGGCCGCGGAAACGCCCGGGTCGCCGTGGTCGGTAGCGGAGTTCTCACCGGCCACGGCTTTCTGCGTCCATTTTCGCTCACCAGTTCATCCGCCGGGCAGCCAGTGCGGCACCGGCTATTCGGCTCATCGCACCACAATCGCCCAAATCGGGCCGCGATTGCACTATATTGGCGCAGACGAAAGCCCACAGCGCTGCCCTGTCTCGGGGCGGATTGCACTCTGACGGGGCCTTCGTTCATTGGCACGCTTCATGCTAATGCGCTGGGGATATCGGAATCCATGCCGCCTCGCGGCGCCCGGTTCAACCCCTACCCATCCGTACTGGAGGATATTGCACATGGCTTCGCCTACCGACGTTCTGAAGTTGATCGAGGAGAAGGGTGTCAAGTTCGTGGACTTCCGCTTCACTGACACCAAGGGTAAGGAGCAGCACGTCACCGTGCCGGCCAGCACCGTCGATGAGGACCTGTTCGAGAACGGCAAGATGTTCGACGGCTCCTCCATCGCCGGCTGGAAGGGGATCAACGAGTCCGACATGATCCTGCTGCCGGACGCTGCCACCGCCTACCTCGACCCCTTCTTCGACGAGCCTACCCTCAACCTCACCTGCGACGTCATCGAGCCCTCCACCATGCAGGGCTACGAGCGTGACCCGCGCTCCCTGGCCCGCCGCGCCGAGGCCTACCTGAAGTCCACCGGCATCGCCGACACCGCCTACTTCGGCCCGGAAAACGAGTTCTTCATCTTCGACGACGTGCGCTGGGCCGCCGACATGAGCGGCTGTATGGTCAAGGTCGATTCCCAGGAGGCGGCCTGGAACACCGAGCGCGTCTACCCCGACGGCAACCTGGGCCACCGCCCCGGCATCAAGGGCGGCTACTTCCCGGTGCCGCCGGTCGACTCCCTGCACGACATCCGCGCTGCCATGTGCCTGGCGCTAGAAGAGATCGGCATGAAGGTCGAGGTGCACCACCACGAGGTGGCCACCGCCGGCCAGTGCGAGATCGGCGTCGGCTTCGGCACCCTGGTGCGCAAGGCCGACGAGGTGCAGAAGCTGAAGTACGTGGTGCACAACGTCGCCCACCAGTACGGCAAGACCGCCACCTTCATGCCCAAGCCACTGGTCGGTGACAATGGCTCCGGCATGCACGTCCATCAGTCGCTGGCCAAGGACGGGAAGAACCTGTTCTCCGGCGACCTCTACGGCGGCCTATCCGAGCTGGCCCTGTACTACATCGGCGGCATCATCAAGCACGCCAAGGCGCTGAACGCCTTCACCAACCCCTCCACCAACTCCTACAAGCGCCTGGTGCCGCACTTCGAGGCCCCGGTGATGCTGGCCTACTCGGCCCGCAACCGCTCTGCCTCGATCCGCATCCCCTATGTGTCGAGCCCCAAGGCCCGCCGCATCGAGGTGCGCTTCCCCGACTCCAGCGCCAACCCCTACCTGGCCTTCGCCGCCATGATGCTGGCCGGTGTGGACGGCATCCTCAACAAGATCCACCCCGGCGACGCCATGGACAAGGACCTCTACGACCTGCCGCCGGAGGAGGAGAAGCTAATCCCGCAGGTCTGCTTCAGCCTGGATCAGGCGCTGGCCGCCCTGGACGCCGACCGCGAGTTCCTGCTGGCCGGCGGCGTGTTCACCAACGACCTGATCGATGCCTACATCGGCCTGAAGCAGCAGGACGTACAGCGGCTGCGCATGACCACGCACCCGATCGAGTTCGACATGTACTACAGCCTGTAAGAGGCTGACATCCGGCCGGTCGCCGAACGCCCCCGCCCGGGGGCGTTTTTTTTCCCAGGATGGCGGGCGCTGCCGCACCAATTCGGTGCGGCATCACTCCAACTCTCTGGAAAGGCGTCTCGCCACGGCCGCTGCTGCCAATTGGTTCGGATCTTGCTTGAGCACCGTTATGGACCCGCAATCCCCCGGCTCAGTGAAGCGTGACTACCCCCGTCGGGTGCTGGAGACCATGACCACCAGCGTGCTGGTGCTCGACCGCCAGTTGCGCCTGGTCTACATGAACCCGGCGGCGGAGATGCTGTTCGCCGCCAGCTCCCGTCTCACCCGCGGCACCCCGTTCCACAAGCTGGCCGGCGGCACCGCGGGGCTGGAGGCGGGCATGCGCCGCTGCCTGGAGAGCGGCCATCCCTACACCGAGCGCGAACTGCCGCTGCAACTGCCGGGCGCCCAGTTGATCACCGTCGACTGCACCGTCACCCCCTTGGGCGACGGCAGCACCAGCGCCACCGAGCTGCTGGTGGAGCTGCGCCAGGTCGATCGGTTGCTCAAAATCAGCCGCGACGAGCAACTGCTGGCCCAGCAGCACACCTCGCGCCTGCTGGTGCGCAACCTGGCCCACGAGATCAAGAATCCGCTGGGCGGCATCCGCGGCGCGGCGCAACTGCTGGAGCAGGAATACGACGAACCGGCGCTCAAGGAATACACTCGCATCATCATCGGCGAGGCCGACCGTCTGCGCGGCCTGGTCGATCGCATGCTCGGCCCCAACCAGCCGCCGCGGCTGCGCAGTCTCAACATCCACGAGCTGCTGGAGCGGGTGCGCGGCCTGGTGCAGGTGGAAGCGGGGCCGGGGCTGACCGTGGTGCGCGACTACGACCCCAGCATCCCGCCGCTTCGGGGTGATCCCGACCAGCTCATCCAGGCCCTGCTCAACATCATGCGCAACGCCGCCCAGGCCCTGGACAACCGCGGCACCATCACCCTGCGCACCCGGGTGCAGCGCCAGTTCACCATCGGCCACAAGCGCCACAAGCTGGTGGTCAAGCTGGAGATCATCGACGATGGGCCGGGCATCCCCGAGGAACTGCGCGAGGAGATCTTCTATCCCATGATCAGCGGCCGCGCCGACGGCAGCGGGCTGGGGTTGCCCATCGCCCAGGCCCTGGTCAGCCAGCACGGTGGCCTGATCGAGTGCCAGAGCCGCCCCGGGGAGACCGTCTTCACCCTCTATCTGCCCCTGGAGAACACCGATGGCTAGAAAGGAACACGTCTGGGTGATCGACGACGATCACGCCATTCGCTGGGTGCTGCAGAAGGCCCTGCAGCGCGACCAGATGATCGTGGACACCTTCGAGAACGCCAGCGGAGTCATGGAAGCCCTCAAGCGCGGCGAGCCCGACGCCATCGTCGCCGACATCCGCATGCCCGGCATCAACGGCTTGGAATTGCTCAACCGCATCCACCAGGCGGCGCCGCACCTGCCGGTGATCATCATGACCGCCCACTCCGACCTGGACAGCGCCGTGGCGGCCTACCAGGGCGGGGCCTTCGAGTACCTGCCCAAGCCCTTCGACGTGGAC
>DATLYF010000058.1:0-26766 GCA_035575095.1 Candidatus Competibacteraceae bacterium | reverse complement strand
CGCTGCCAGGAACGATACCACCCGCCCCAGATACGGCCCTTCGCCCAGCAGCAGCAGCAGTTGCAGCACCCCGGCATCGATCAGGAAGCCGATGGCGCCGACCACGGCGAAGCGCAGGAACTGGCTCTCCAGCGCCGTGGCGAGCATGGGAATGGGCAGTCTCATGGCCGGGGCAGGCGGGTGATGGGAATCGCCAGATAGGCCAGACGCTTGATCTCCTTGCGCCCCAGGGTGACGGTATCGAGGATCAGCCCGCAGGCCAGGGCGAGAAAGGCCAGGATCATCAGGCCCGTGGACAGGATGGCAGTAGGGAAGCGCGGCACCAGGCCGGTCTCCATATAGGTCAGGATGATGGGTACGGCCAACACCACGGATACCAACGCCAGCGCGGCGAACAGGATGGAGAAGAACACCAGCGGCTTCTCCGACTTGAACAGCTTGAGGATGGTCATCAGGATGCGGAAGCCGTCCTTGTAGGTGCTGAGCTTGCTCACCGAGCCCGCCGGGCGCGACTTGTACGGCGTGAGCTGTTCGGCGATGGGCATGCGCAGCTGCAGCGCGTGCACGGTCAGCTCGGTCTCGATCTCGAAGCCCTTGGCCAGGGCCGGGAAGGACTTCACGTAGCGGCGTGAGAATACCCGGTAGCCGGACAGGATATCGGTGAAAGCGCGGCCGAAGATATGGGCGACGAAACCGGTCAGCAGCGCATTGCCGAAGCGATGGCCGCGGCGATAGGCGGCCTCCTCGGTGTCCTGACGGCAGCCGACCACCATATCCAGCTCCTCCTCTACCAGTTGGCGGATCATCTCCGGGCTGCTGGCGGCGTGGTAGGTGGCGTCGCCGTCGACCAGCACATAGACGTCGGCCTCGATGTCGGAGAACATGCGCCGCACCACGTTACCCTTGCCCTGCTGGCTGACGCTGCGCACCACTGCGCCCGCGCTCCGCGCCACCTCGATGGTGCGATCCTTGGAGTTGTTGTCATAGACATAGATGGTGGCCTCGGGCAGGGCCGCCTTGAAGTCACGGATGACCAGCGGAATGGCCACTTCCTCGTTGTAGCAGGGCACCAGCACGGCCACGCGCAGGCCGCTCAATGCAGCGCTCATTGCGGTTGTTCCTCGTGTGCGATCGGGTAAACCGGCTCTCCCTGGCGGAAGACCGGGCAGTACAGGTAGACGACATCGCCGGCAAGATTGGCCGGCACGTTCTGGCAGGCCGTGGCTGTCAGAGCCAGGCCGTATTCCTGGAGCTTGCGCCGCACGTCACGCACCTCGTGGGCGGCGTAGAGCACCGCTAGCGGTCCGCGGTGCTCGGCCACAATCCGCTGCATCAACGGGTTGAAGGCGACGTTACGCTCGTGGATGTTGGTGAAGTTGGAGTCGATGCGTACGAAGCGCAGTTGCGGCGGAAAGGCCGGCAGCAGATAGGAATAGGGCTCGTGGCCGGCCATGAGCACCAGGGTGTGCTCGGGGGCGGCGATCTGCGGCACGCCCACCTCGATGGCCTTGGCGCTCCAGGGTACGCGGCCCCAGTCGGCGGGCTGAGTGGTCAGCACGATCAGCGTTACCAGCACGAGCGCCGTTTTGGCCGCCCGGGCCCGCGGAAGCGGGAGCCGGCCAAGGGCCGCGACGATGAGGATCGGGGCCAGCATCTCCAGCGGAATCAGGTAGCGGTAGATGCGGAACATGTACAGCCACAGCCCGTAGGATAACGCCGCGAATACCATCAGGTAGGCGCTGGCGCCGGGCTGGGTGAGCGGCTCCGGCGCCGGACTGCGGCGCAGTCGCCGCAGCAATGCTGCCAGGCCGGCCAGGGGTAGCAGCACATAAGCCGCCAGTACGCGGAAGTCGCGAAACGGCACCTCAGTGGTGATGCGGTAATCGAAGCTGAAGCGGAAGGGAAAGCTCAGCACCTCCCAGAGGTCGAAGCCCTGGGGCAGGAAGCCGGGATCACGGTAGTCGCGCAGGAGTCCCCAGGGCGACTGGAAGATATGGTTGTAATAGGGGAATAGCGGGTTGCCGTAGTGCTGCCACAGATACCACATCCAGTGGCCGCCGCCGATGCCGAGGCCGGCCAGCACCCCCAGGCCGTAGACGAAGCTCAGCCAGAAGCGCCGCCAGAACGGTCCCGGCACCAGCAGGAAAGCGAAGCAGCCGCCGATGGCGAAGATCACCGTATTCTGCTTGAGGCCGAAAGCCAGCCCCATGCTCAACCCAGCCAGCGCGGCGGGGCCGATCCAGCCCCGTCCCGGCGCTCCGAGGCGCGACCACTGGCAAACGACGATGGCCGCGGCGCCATTGATGCCGATGGACACCAGGTTGTCGTGGAACACCGTGCCGTACTCGCTCACGGTGTCAGCGCCCAGCATCCCTGCCAGGGCCAGCCCGGCGGCGGCCAGCCAGCGGCGGCGGAGGTCATCGATGGCGAGCAGGCTGTAGGCCAGCAGGAACAGCGGAATGAAGTTCAGACCCTGTACGGCCCCGAGAATAAAGCCCACGGTCTGCGCCGGCAGGTTCTCGACCAGCCAGTAGTAGGGCAGGTCCAGGGTCGGGTTATAGAAGCTCGGCGACTGCGAAGGCAGAATGTCCCAGCCCCAGCGGTCGTTGAGGAAGGCGTAAGCGTTGTAGTAGTGGTAGTTGCGCAGGTCCCAGTTGGCGTCCAGGCCCAGCCACAGCGCCAACAGGCCGAACAGCAGCGGCGTCCCGGTCAGCAGGGCCAGGGTCGCGGGCTGCCGGTGTGGGCGCCGGGGCACCGTTTCCCGTCCTTGGGCAGGCGCACTCAGGCCGGCTCGCGGACGAGCTTCGGCCGCAGGCGTTCGGCCGCGAACGGCAACGTCATCAGCAGCAGCATGGCGGCCCAAAGCAGCACCTCACGGTTGGAGACGGTCGCGGCCAGGATTAATGGCAATTGCTCGGTGAACGTGGGATGAACGGTGGTGAAATCCTCGCCGACGATGCTGAAGCCTTCGCCGCCCAGGGCCGCCAGCACCGAGACGAGCAGCAGGACGATGGTCCAGAGCGCGGTGCGGCCGCCCCCACCGGGTATGGCGTCAGCGCCGCGGAACAGGACAGTGAAGGCTGCGGCGCGGCGCCAGTCGCCCACCCCTGAGCGGCGCAGCAGGATCAGGCCGCACACGCCCAGCGCCGGCAGTAGGAAGTCCATCAGCGGCACGTCGCGATAGCGCCCATCGAAGGCCAGCAGCGCATTGGCCACCACGGCGGCGAGCGTATACAGTCCGAGCAGCGCCGGGCCCAGGCGCGAAACCAGGCGTGGCATGGACCCGTTCAGCGTCCCCCAGCCGGCGCCGAGCAGGACAGCGAGCAGCAGACTCAGGCCAAGCACCCGCAGCGAGGCCCAGAGCAACGCTGGAGTGTGGAAGCTTAGCTCCACGGCGGTGACCACGCCCTGGGTCCAAAGTACGCCGAGAAACTGGCCGTAGAGGGCGTAAGCCAGCAGCCGCGAAGCGGGCCATCCGGCCAGTCGGCGCCACGCGAGCAGCGCTGGCAGCAGGCCGGCGAGCAGCGACAGGGCGGCGCGCAGCGGCCAGTCGGGCAGGGGCGGTACGGGGCCGGTGAGCGGGAATTTCATGCGCCGCTCGGCATCGATCATGCCCCAGCGTGCCCCCACCGTGCCCTCCAGCTTGCTCTTCCAGGACTGGTCGAAGGCTTCCACCACGTTGTAGTCGAAGCCGTATTTCTCGGCGAGGTGGGGCAGGGTGCGCACGAAGCGCGCGGCGTTCACCAGGGTGGCGTCGGCCGGGCCGCGACTGCGTCCCTGGCTGGGCCAGCCGGCCTCGCCCACCAGAATGGGCTTGCCGGGAAAGGCCTCGCGCATGCGCTGCAGGATGGCGGCGAAATGGGCGTCGATGTCGTCGATAGCGGCCGGCTCGTCCTCCCAGTAGGGCAGGATGTGCACGGTGATGAAGTCCACATGCTCCGCCACCTGCGGATATTTCAGCCAAAACGCCCAGACGTCGGCGTAAGACACCGGCTGCTCGACGGCCGCACGTACCCGGTCGATGTAGGCGATGAGCTGGTCGACTGGCAGGTCGCGGCGCAGCAATACCTCGTTGCCGACGATGACCCGTTTGATGGTATCCGGATATTGGTGGGCGGCCTTGATCAGGGCCGCCACCTCGGCCTCGTTGATGTCCTTGAGCACCCCCAGCCAGGCGCTGTGGGTGACGCTCATCCCGTACTCGCGGGCCAGTCTGGGCACGGCTTCCATGCCCTCGCGGCTGGTATAGGTGCGCACCCCTTGCACCAGCCCCTTGAGTGCGGCCAGATCGGCGGCGATCTGCTCCGGTGGCGGGTAGTCTTGGGTAAGCGGACTCTGCCCGTCCCGATAAGGGGCGAAGGAAGCGCTGGCGAGCGGCTTGTCCCAACTCGGTTCCACCGCAACCGGGCGCGACTGCTGGAACCAGAAGGCGAGATTGAGCAGGCAGGCGAGCAGCAACGTCAACGAGAGCTTGAGCATGAACGAGGCACGGGGCAGGGTCAGAGGTTGGCGTAGGACCGAGGACGGCCAGGGCGGGCGCAATTATAAGAGGCGACCCGCCCGGGGCATAGAGGTGGAGCTAGCTCGCGCAGCAGTCGGCAAACACGACCTAGGAGCGCAGGCCGAGGTTGAGGGTATAGGTACCGGTCAGGCTGGCCTGGTCGAGGATATGGCCCTGAATGGCATCCAGCACCTGCGGGCCGGTGAACAGACCGCTCACCGGGCAGCGTTCGAGGTCGAGGGCATACAGGGTGAACACGTAGTGGTGCACGATGGTATCGTTCCAGGGCGGACAGGGCCCGTCGTAGCCGAAGTAATTGCCGGCCATGTTCGGGTCGTCGGCGAACCATTCGCGGTAGTTGTTGATCCCCTGGCGGGTACCGCGCGGACCCTCGGGGCCGGGCTTGCCGCGCGGGGTGACGCCGTTGGAGAACTCGCCGGCCTCGATCCGCGCAGGCTGCGGTGGCAGATCTACCAGCACCCAGTGGAAGAAATCCACCCGCGGCAGGCTGGCCGGGACGATGCGTCCCTCTCGGTTGACGTCATCGGGCCGGCTGGGCACGTCGCGATCGTGGCAGATCAAAACCAGAGAGCGCGTGCCGGGCGGCAGATCGCGCCATTCCAGGGGCGGGTTGCGGTTGGGGCCGAGGGCCACGTGCTGGTGCGGATCATGCACGCCGAAGGCGTATTCCTCGGGGATGAGCTGCTGGTCCTGAAAGGCGGGGCTGGTCAATTGCATGGTCAGTGTCTCCTCTGGCCTTGGCTCACCTGGCAGAGTATAGGCAAGTGGCCGGCGCACGTCCGCGACCGGCGCTAGTCTTAAGCTCATGTGGTCGAGCCGAGGAGACTGCGGGATGGGCAAGATCGTCAGAGTCGCCGCGGCGCAAATGGCGCCGGTGTTCCTGGAGCAGCGGGCCTGCGTCGACAAGGTCTGCGCTGCCATCCGCGAGGCCGGTGCCAGTGGTGCGCAACTGGTGGCCTTTCCCGAGGCCTGCGTGCCCGGTTATCCCTACTGGGCGCTGGTGCTGGATCCGCTGCGTATCAACGACTTCAACCTGCGGCTGTACAAGGAGGCGGTGACCATTCCCGGGCCGGCCACCGAGGTCTTGTGCGCCGCGGCTCGGGAGGCGCGCTGCCATGCCGTGGTCGGAGTCAACGAGCGTGACGGCGGCACGCTCTACAACACCCAGTTGTTCCTGGGGCCGGAGGGTGAGCTCCTGGGTCGCCACCGCAAACTCATGCCCACCAGCCACGAGCGCATGATCTGGGGACGGGGCGACGGCAGCGATCTCAGGGTGTTCCGCACCCCGCTGGGCACCCTGGGCGGGCTGATCTGCTACGAGCACGCCAACGCCCTCTACCGCTACGCCTTGCAGGCCCAGGGCGAGGAAATCCACATCGCCGCCTGGCTGGGCGGGCTGCCATCGATCAACGACATCATCGACGCCGCCGTACGCCACTACGCTTTCGAAGCCCAGGCTTTCGTGATCAACGTCACCGGCATCCTCACCGCCGACATCATCGCCGCCCTGGGCGAAGGCGGCAGCGTCGACCAGCTCCAGCCCGGCGGTGGCTTCTCCAGCATCATTGCGCCGGGCGGTCGCTATCTCGCTAGGGCCGAGCCGGAGCGGGAGATGCTGCTGTATGCGGACCTGGACTTCGACGCCATCGCTGACTGGAAGATGATCGTCGACTCCTGCGGCCATTACGCCCGGCCCGATGTGGTACGGCTGGTGCTGGAGAGCCGCCCGCAGCGGTCGCTGCATATCGAAGACTAGCGTGACGGCATCCGTGAACAGGCTGCGCCAGGCTAGCGTGCTGTTCCTGGACTGTCAGGCCAGCGGTCCCGACCCGGTGCGCCACCATCTGCTGGAGATCGCTTGGCGACGGTGCGACGCTGGCGCACTGGGCGCGCCGGCCGAGTATCGGTTGCGCCTGCCCGAAGGCGTGGTGCTGCCACCACGGGTGCGCCGGCTCACCGGTCTGGATGAGGCCTTGCTGGCCGACGGCCTCACCGCCGAGGCTGTGGCCCACGCGCTGCGCCAGGCCCTGACCGGGGTCGAGGCGCTGCTCATCCACTACGCCCGCTTCGAGCGTCCCTATCTGCACGCCCTGCTCGGCGCGGAGCTGCCGCCGCTCTGCTGCACCCACGAGCTGGCACGGCGCATGCTGCCCGGGCTGCCGGGCTACGGCCTCGCCGCGCTGGCCGGCTATTTCGGCGCCTTCCTCGAGCAGCACCACCGAGCCGCCGCCCATGTCGCTGCCACCGCGGCGGTGTTCGACGGCCTGCTGCCGCTGCTGGAGGCGGCTGGGATCGACGACTGGCCGGCCCTGGCAGAACTGCTGTCCAGGGCCCGCCCGTTGCCTGGGCAGCGGCGCTGCTACGCCCTGCCGCGGGAGCGCCGTCTGGCCCTGCCCGTGGCCCCGGGCGTGTACCGTTACCTTGGCCGCGACGGCCGCGTGCTCTACGTGGGCAAGGCCGGCTCCCTGCAGCAGCGGGTCAACAGCTATTTCCGCAGCCGGCGTACCCGCCAGGACCGCCACCGCGAGTTACTCACCCAGGCGGTGGATGTGGACGTGACGGTCTGCCCCAGCGCTACCCATGCCGCCTTGCTGGAATGCCGGGAAATCCAGCGCCTCGACCCGCCGTGCAACACCGCCCTACGTCCCTCGGGGCGGCAACTGGCCTTCCTCGGCCGCGATCTGCTGCGCTGCGCTGCGCATTGGTCGGTGGAGACTTCGGTGGGACCGCTGCCGGGGCCGTGGCTGGTGGAGCGCTGGCAGACTCTGTGTCGGGCGCTGCTGGAGGGCGATGCCGCGGCTCCGCTGTTCCGGCGGCCGGTGGCGCCGGCCGTGCTGCAGGCAGGCATCGCTCGCTTCCGCGCCGAGCTGCCGGCCGCGGCGCTGTGCGGACGACGGGCGCTGCTGGCCTGCGGGCTGCGGTGGCTGCGCGGCGCGGCCGAAGAACTCGTGGATGAGACCGAGGCGGCGCCGCCGCGGGGCGAGACTCCGAGCGTGGAGGAGGTGGTGCAACGCTGCCGCGATCTGTTGGTCCTGGTCGCCAGATATTGGCAGCGGGCCAGGCGGCTGGCGCGGTTGTGGCAGGTGACTGTGGTCTGGGAGGAGGGCGGCGTGCCCCAACAGTTGCGCCTGGACGAGCTGGCTCCGGCGCCGGTTCGCGGCGGCGGCTGGGACTGGTCGGTGGAGGCCTATGACCTGGCGCGGGTGCTGCTCAGCGAGCTGGAGCGGTTGCAGCGCGGGGGCGTGCGGGTGCGGCGGCAGGCATGACCATCGCACCCGGCCGGCTTCAGTCGAACACCTTGCCCGGATTGAGGATGCCGTTGGGGTCGAACACCTGCTTGAGCGCCTTGAGATAGGCTACCTCGGTGGCATCGCGGGTATAGTGCAGATAGGGCTTCTTGAGCAAGCCCACGCCGTGCTCGGCCGAGATGCTGCCGCCAAAGCGCTGCAGGGTGGCAAACAGCAGCTCGCTGACCCGCCCGCACTCGGCGACGAAGGCGCTCTTCTCCATGTCGGCGGGCTTGAGCACGCTGATATGCAGATTGCCATCGCCGATGTGGCCGAACCAGATCACCTCGAAATGCGGGTACTCGCGGGCGAACAGCGCATCCATCTCGCGCAGGAAGTCCGGCACCCGGGCGATGCGCAACGAGATGTCATTCTTGTAGGGCAGATAGGGGGCGATGGACTCGGTGATATCCTCGCGCAACCGCCAGAGCTCTTTGGCCTGGGTCTCGCTCTGGCTCACCACCCCATCCACCAGCCAGCCCTGCTCGGCGCAGTACTCGAAGGCGGCGAGTGCGGCGTTCATGACCTCTTCTGCGGTGTTCTCGAACTCGATGAGCACGTAGTAGGGGCAGTCGGCCGCGAAGGGCTTGTGCAGGCCTTTGGCCAGCACGTGCTGGAGCGCCTGCTCGGAGAAGAACTCGAAGGCGGTCAGTTCCAAGCGGTTCTGGAAGACGCTGAAGATCTCCATGATGCCGTCCAGACTGGATACGCCCAGCACCATCACCGACAGCTCGCGCGGGGCGCGGGTGAGTTTCACTGTGGCCTCGACGATCAGACCGAGCGTGCCCTCGCTGCCGATGAACAGATGGCGCAGGTCATAGCCGCTGGCGTTCTTGATCAGGCCCTTGTTCAGCTCCAACAGCTCGCCCTTGCCAGTGACCACCTTCAGCCCCGTGATCCAGTCGCGGGTCAGGCCGTAGCGGATGACTTTGATGCCGCCGGCATTGGTGGCGATGTTGCCGCCGATCTGGCTGGAGCCGCGGGAAGCGAAATCCACCGGGTAGTACAGGCCGAGTTCGCGGGCATGGTTCTGCAGCACCTCGGTGATCACCCCGGGCTGCACGGTCAGCGTCCGATCGATGGGGTCGAAGCCGAGAATCCGGTTCATGCGGTCGAAGGACACCACCAGCTCGCCGTGGGCCGCTACCGCCGCCCCGGACAGGCCGGTACGGCCACCGGAGGGGACCAGGGCGGTGCGGCTCTCGTTGGCCCAACGCACGATGCCCTGCACCTCCTCGATGGCGGCGGGGAAGGCCACTGCCAGGGGCGCGGGGGTATGGAGCCGGGTCCAGTCCTGGCCGTAACGGGTCAGGGTATCGGCATCGGTGGCCAGGCGCAGACCAGGCAGCAGAGCCTGCAGAGCGGCGAGGCGGTGATCCTGAATCGGGTTCATATCGCAGTGCAAAAACGTGTGGTTGTCTACGGTGACGGGGTGGCGTATGGTTGGCTTCCCCGGCCGGGCCGGGGCTCCATGATACCTTGACCGCTGGGAGTTGCACGCGCGCCATGAAGAAGACCTCGTTCCCGAAGGAAGACCTCAAGATCCTGCTCTTGGAGGGAATTCATCCGCGGGCGGTGGAGACGTTCCGCGCCGACGGTTATACCAACGTCGAGCTGCACCAGAAGTCCCTGCCCGAGGAGGTGCTGCTGGAAAAGATCAGCGACGCCCATTTCGTCGGTATCCGCTCCCGCACCCAGCTCACCGCCAAGGTGTTCGCCCAGGCCAAGAAGCTGACTGCGGTGGGGTGCTTCTGCATCGGTACCAACCAAGTCGACCTGGGGGTCGCCGAGGAGTTGGGTATCCCCGTATTCAACGCGCCGTATTCCAACACCCGCAGCGTGGCCGAGCTGGTCGTCGCCGAGGCCATCATGCTGATGCGCCGCGTCCCGGAGAAGAACGCGCTATGCCATCGCGGCGGCTGGGCCAAGTCGGCGGCCGGCTCCTACGAGGTGCGCGGCAAGACCATCGGCATCATCGGCTATGGCCATATCGGCACCCAGGTGGGTTTGCTGGCCGAAGGGCTGGGTATGCGCGTGCTCTATTACGATATCGAATCCAAGCTGGCGCTGGGCAACGCTCTCGCCGCAGAGAGTTTGAATGCGCTTCTAGAGAGCGCCGACATCGTCACCCTGCACGTGCCGGAGACGGCGCAGACCAAAAACATGATCGGCGCCCGCCAGCTTGCCACCATGAAGCCGGGGGCGGTACTGATCAACGCCTCGCGCGGCACGGTAGTGGACATCGACGCGTTGGTGGACGCCCTCAAGGGCAAGCATTTGGCCGGTGCGGCCATCGACGTGTTCCCGCTGGAACCCAAGGCCAACGATGAAGAGTTCGTCTCGCCGCTGCGCGGCCTGGACAACGTCATCCTCACCCCGCACGTGGGCGGCTCCACCCTGGAAGCCCAGGAGAACATCGGCATCGAGGTGGCCAGCAAGCTGCTGCGTTACAGCAACAACGGCTCTACCCTGTCATCGGTCAACTTTCCCGAGGTATCGCTGCCCCCCCACCCGGGCAGCCACCGCCTGCTGCACATCCACCGCAACGTGCCGGGCATGCTATCGCAGATCAACGACTTGTTCTCCCAGGGGCATATCAATATCGACGCCCAATATCTGCAAACCACGCCGCGCATCGGCTACGTGGTGATCGACATCGACACCGACGAGGAGACGGCGCTGGCGACCAAGGAGCGCATGGCGCAGATTCCCGGCACCATCCGCACCCGCATCCTCTATTGAGCGACCGCGCAGGAGCGCATGCCCGAGCTGGAACTGCTCAGCCGACTGCCGCAGCAGGACAGTGGCCGCACGCCGCTGTTGTTCCTGCACGGTGCCTTTTCCGCCGCCTGGTGCTGGGACGAGCACTTTCTGCCCTATTTCGCTGCCCACGGTTACCCGGCCTATGCCGTGAGCCTGCGTGGCCACGGCGGCAGCGAGGGACACGAGCGCCTGCTCTCCACCCGGCTGCAGGATTATGTGGCGGACTTGATGCGCACCATCACGGCGCTGCCGCGGCCGCCGGTGCTGGTCGGCCACTCCATGGGCGGCATGGTGATACAGAAATATCTGGAACGGCACTCCGTGCCGGGGGCGGTGCTGATGGCCTCGGTGCCGCCCCAGGGGCTGCTCTGGAGCAGCGCCTGGATGGCCTGCCAGGATCCCTGGCTGTATCAGCAGCTCAACCTGTTGCTCTGGGGTGGGCCGCGCTTTGCCTCCCCCCAACTGCTACGCCGGGCCATCTTCTCGCCCACCTCGCCAGAGTGGCAGGTGGCGCGCTACTTCCGTCGCATGCAGCGGGAATCGCAGCAGGTAGCGCTGGATATGAGCTGGCTGGACCTGCCCGGCCGGCCCCTGGAGCCCTGTCCGCCGCTGCTGGTGCTGGGCGCCGAGGGCGACGTTCTGGTGCCGCCGCTCATGGTAGAGGCCACCGCTCGGCGCTTCGGCACGAGGGCCGAGATCTTCCCCGACATGGCCCACGCCATGATGCTGGAACGGGGCTGGCAGCGGGTGGCGGAACACATCCGTACCTGGCTGCAGCGACTGGGATTATGATGATGAGGTGACCACCCCGGCGAGAGTGTCGAGATGTCATTACGCGATCAGTTGCTGAAAGCCGGCCTGGTGTCGGCGGACAAGATCAAGCAGGCCGAGGCCGAGGCCCGCAAGCAGGCCCATCAGGGCAAGAAGGACAAGAACGCGGCGGCGGCCGAAGCCGAGCGGCGGCGCCAGCAGGAGGCCGAGCTGGCGCGCAAGCGCGAAGCCGATCGCCAGCGCAATCTGCAGCGTGAGCAGGAGCGGCAGCGCAAGGAGGCCCGGGAGCGGGCGCGGCAGTTGATCGCCGCCAACCGGGCCAATCAGAAAGACGCCGAGATTCGCTACAACTTCCAGGACGGGCGCTATATCCGTAGCCTCCGGGTAACGGCCCAGCAGCAGAAGCAATTGGCCGCGGGGCTACTCGGCATCGCCCGCAACGACAAGGATCCCTTCGATTTTCCGCTGCTGCCGCGGGAGGCAGCGCTCAAGCTGCGCGAGATCATGCCCGAGTGGGTGATCCTGCTCTATGAAGAGGGTGGTGCCCAGGAGGACGACTGGCCGGACTGGCCCGAATCCTGATCCGCGGCGCTCAGACGGCGTCCTCGACGGCGGCACGGGCCGCTGCCCGCGCCCGGTTCAGACCCAGGCTGGAATCGACCGTGTAGATGGCCAGTGCCAGCCAGATGCAACCGAAGCTCGCCAGGTGCACTGCGGTGAACGGCTCGCCGAACGCGAACACCGCCAGGCCCAGGGCCAGACTGGGCGAGAGGTACTGGAAGAAGCCGATGGTGGTGTAGCGCAACCGCCGCGCCGCGTTGGCGAACCACAGCAGGGGCAGGGCGGTGACCACGCCGGCCAGGGTGATCAGCAGATCCACTCCCCAGCCCTGGCGCAGAAACACGCCTTGCCCCTGCCAATCTTGCTGGACCAGACAGCCCAGGGCGACAGGCGCCAGCAGAAAGGTCTCCACCGCCAGTCCCACCAGCCCATCCACCGGCGCGGTCTTGCGCAGCAGTCCATAGGCGCTGAAGGTGAGGGCCAGACCCAGCCCGACCCATGGCACGCCGCCCAGCTGCAGCGCCTGATAGCCCACGCCCAGCACCGCCACCGACACTGCCAGCCACTGCCAGCGGTTTAGCCGCTCGCCCAAGAACACCATGGCTAGCGGAATGTTCACCAGGGGATTGATGAAATAGCCCAGGCTGGCTTCTACGACACGGTTGTTCTGCACCGCCCAGATGAACAGCAGCCAGTTGGCGCTGATCAGCACGGTGGTCGACAACAGCACCTGCATCCGCCGCGCCGAGCGCAGCGTCTCCTGTACCGCCGGCCAGCGCTGGAACAGGGTGATCAGTCCCGCCAGCACTAGCACCGACCATACCACTCGGTGCGCCACCATCTGGATCGGCGGGACCATGGCCAGCAGTTTCCAGTAGAGCGGCAGCAGACCCCAACTGGAATAGGCGAGCAAGGCATAGGCGGCCCCTACGATGGCCTGATTGCGGGATACTCCGGCAGAGGTGTCTTGAGCCATGGAAAAAGTTGAACAGGATCGGCTGGAGAAAAACCCGCCTAATCATAGCAGCCGAGGGTAGGGAAACTGTCTTTTTATACCATCATCTTTTTTCATGACTCCTATGAGTAAAGCTGATGACTGTCAATCCCCCCGCCCCATCTCAAGCGAAGCGATAGGGCAGGCGATAGCGGTGCACCCGGATGGTCGGCAGGAAGGGCGTTTCCTCGATGCGTACATCGGAACGTTGCAGGCGCTGGTGGCCGCTGGGCTCGCTGGAGATGGGCACGTAATCGGGCAGGGGCTCGCCTGGGCGGAGTGGCACCAGGATGGGGAGCGGAGCCTGGATCAGCTTGCGCTGCAGAGCGTCGCGCTCGCGGAAGACCACGTTGGCACGCAAGTGCGGACAGACGCTGCGCACCCGCACCAGCATCTCGTCGCGCGGTATTTCCGCCAGGCGCAGCAAATCACTCTGGGTCTGGGCGGTCGGACTGCGCCGCTCCAGCAGATGCCGCGCCTCGTCGACACTGATGCGCTGTATGGTTCGTCCCTGCTTGGACCAGGTGAAACCGACCTTGAGCGGTTTCCTGGGCAGGAGGGGAATGTGGCGATAGGCCTGCTTCAGGTTGAGCCGCGCCGCGCCCATACGGCGCATGCTGAGTGCGACCTCCTGGTTGCGCCGGTGCAGTTCCTGCAGCAGTTCGTCCGCCTGATTCTTATGCAACCCCTTGAGCGCCAGCACGGCCTGCTTGAAGGCATCCTTGGCCGCATTGCAGGCATCAGCCGCCGCTAGAGTTGCTGGACTGCCGCCGACGATGCCAGGGCAGGTCAGAGTGTCGCGCCCATCCTGGCCATCCTCATACCACAGAGCCGAGTAGAGCTGCAGCGCCTTCTGGCGCATGTCCAGCCCTGCCGCCAGCTCGTCGTCGCCGCGCGCCACCCAGATCGGATAGGCGGCATCGGCCCGTACAGCGGCGCAGAAGGCATCGAGAGCACGCAACAGACTCTCGAACGTGTCGAGGAGAGTAAGGCGGATCAGCGCGCTGTCCTGGTTCATGGCTCCACCGGGAAGTGATGATTTTGCTTGCTTTTATATCATCATCTTTTGAATTAAAAACAAATCCACCACAACCACACACACCAGCAAGCGTTACCAGCGCAGCAAAAGTCAGCAAGGTGCCAATTCAGAGCAGGGGAAGTTCGACCCCCTGGAACAACGCTTGCAAATCCTCCTTAGACGACGCGCGCTCCGCCGCCTGTACCACCTGGGCGGTGAGATGGGGCGCGAACAACTCGATGAAGTCGTACATGTAGCCGCGTAGGAAGGTGTTGCGGCGGAAGCCGATACGGGTGGTGCTGGGCGTAAACAGATGGCCGGCGTCCAGTTGCATCAGATCCGCATCGTGATCGGGATCGTAGGCCATACGGGCGATGATGCCCACGCCCAGTCCCAGGCGCACATAGGTCTTGATCACATCAGCATCGGTGGCGGTAAAGACCACTTGCGGTGTTAGTCCTTCGCGCCGGAAAGCTTCGTCGAGGCGGGAGCGCCCGGTGAAGCCGAAGACATAGGTCACGAGCGGGTAGGCCGCCACGTCGGCCAGCGTCAGCTTCTCTACCCGGCTCAAGGGATGGTTCTGGGGTGTGATAACGCAACGGTTCCAACGGTAGCAGGGCATCATCACCAGGTCTTCGAACAGTTCGATGGCCTCGGTGGCGATGGCGAAGTCCACGTCCCCGGAAGCGGCCATCTCGGCGATCTGGGTAGGCGAACCCTGATGTAACTGCAGGGTCACCCGGGGATAGCGCTCGCGGAAGCGGGCGATCACCGGCGGCAGGGCATAACGGGCCTGGGTGTGGGTGGTAGCGATAGACAGATTGCCACGCTGATCGTCGCGGAATTCGTCGGCCAGTACCTGGATGTTGCGCACCTCACGCAGAATGCCTTCGGCCCGCTCGATGATCTGTCTGCCTACCGGCGTGATGTGGGTAAGATGCTTGCCGTTGCGGGTGAACAGTTCCACACCCAGCTCCTCTTCCAGCAGGCGGATCTGTTTGCTGACGCCTGGCTGTGAGGTATACAGACTCTCCGCCGCCGCAGAGATATTCAGATTATTCTTGGCGATGGCGGTAAGGTAGCGCAGTTGTTGCAGTTTCACAGGAGTTTCACCAACTTTTATATCCTATATGCATAAAAAATTAATATGCATATGCTAGATAATTATTTTATAGCGCTCTTGTCTGAATTCAGCAAGAGCGTGTGCGGCACTGTCCTATCATCAGATGCCACGCGTTGAGATCGGAGAAATCGACATGGCTGGCACGATTCGCCGGATTGCGGTCAATACCGGAGGAGGAGATGCGCCAGGGCTGAACGCCGTGATCCGCGCCGTGGTGCTGGCCGCCTTGCGCCGCGGCTGGGAAGTGGTGGGCATCCGCAAAGGCTACCAGGGCTTGCTAGACATGAAGGACGGCCTGGTAGCGCTGAATGCCGACATGGTGAGTGGTATCACCCATCTCGGCGGCACCATCCTCGGCGCCAACAACCGCGGCAATCCGTTCCAGCTCCCTGACGGCGCCGGTAATGTGCAGGATGCCAGCCGATACCTGGTGGAGCGCTTCCATGATGAGGGCTTCGATGCCCTTGTGGCTATCGGCGGCGATGGCAGCCTGGCCATTGCCCGCGACCTCCACGAGCGCTATAAGCTGCCGGTGATCGGTGTCCCCAAGACTATCGACAACGATCTGGATTGCACCGAGTACACCTTCGGCTTCGATACCGCCGTGGCGACCGCCACCGAGGCACTAGAGAAGCTGCACTCCACCGCCAAGAGCCATGACCGCGTCATGGTGGTGGAACTGATGGGCCGCTATGCCGGCTGGATTGCACTGCATGCGGGGATCGCCGGCGATGCGCATGTGATTCTGCTGCCGGAGATTCCGTTCGATCTGGAGGCGGTGTGCCGCACGATCCTGGAGCGGGACAGGGTAGGGCAGCAATACAGCCTGGTGGTGGTGGCCGAAGGGGCGCAACCCCAGGGTGGGACGCCGATCTTCAAGGATCCCGGGGGCGGGGGACGCCAGGCACGACTGGGGGGGATCGCTCAGCGAGTCGCGCACGCCATTGCCCAGGCTACCGGTAAGGAAACCCGCGAACTGGTGCTCGGACATTTGCAGCGCGGCGGCCCGCCCACCGCATTCGATCGGTTGCTGTCGGTGCGCCTCGGGGCAGCAGCCGTACGCCTCATCGAAATGGGTGAATTCGGCTGCATGGTGGCGCTGCAGTCCGATCGCATCCATTCGGTACCCCTGGCCGAGGCTACCCGGCGTCTGCGGCGCATTCCGCTGGATTCGGATACTCTGCAAACCGCCCGCGACCTCGGTATCTGCTTGGGCGAGGGCTGAAAGCAGCGCCGCCGTTAGGGGGTTTCAGCGTGCGGGGCGCGGTGTCAACCGCCGCCGCACCAGTTTGAGTCCCCAATGGTAACGGACGATGAGAGGCACCATGGCGGCGCATCCCCAGAACAGAACCGCCACGGCCAGGTGTTGCAGCGGTCCGATGGTCAGACTGACCAGGCCGAGGGCAGCCAGTCCCAGGATCAGGACGGCCCCGTGCCAGAAGATCTCCCGCCCCAGATCGCTGGCGGCTTGGTACAAGGAAGGGAAGGGCGCCCCGCGTTCGATACGCGACAGCAGCGCCTTACGCAACCGGGACACGAACCCCCACAGCGCCAGCGTCCACAGCAGCAGTATGCCCAGCAACAGGCCCGAGGCGATCTGATGAAACAGCGCCCACACGCTCCTGTGGTGGGGCGCCAGCCACAGCGCCAGCCCTAAGGAAAGCGGAAGCCCGCTGCAGAAGATGAACAGCGACAGACGCCGCGCGGCGAAACCGCGGAAACGGGCGTGAACTTGATCGGGCGAGCGGTCGGACTTCATGGGCGGATCCAGCGTTGTCGTGACGATGCAAGGCCTGGCGCTCGTGCAGTCCGCCCGGCGTGTGTGCGCGTAATCGAGCTTATCGTATCGGTGCAGGCGCGCCGAGTTCAATTGACCGCTCAGGACTTCGAGGATCGGGTGGGCCTCGATGTTTCCAGGGCGCGCCGCAGGCGTTCCCGGTATTCCGGCAGGGCCGCAAGACGCTCCGCCAGCTGGGCGAATGACTCCACGAGATCCACGAGCACATCCCGATCGGTGGAGCGGTCAGGCGGACCGTACTGATCGACCAGATACTCGACCGCCAGCCGACGCTCGCGTGGGGGCATGGAATCCATGAGCGCCTTGATGTGGGCAAGACGCGTGGAGCCATAGCACGGGGTGGATTCGCGTATCTCGGCCGCCTCCGTCAGCGTCTCGGCGTTCGCTTGCCTATCCCGCATCGGGCCTTCGTTGTGGGCCAGCCACTCCGGGCGCACGCCCAGGGCCTTGGCTAGGGAGACGATATCGGCGGTTTCTAGCGACTTGTTCGTTTCCAGCTTGGAGATCATCTGCTGCTTGACACCGCTGGCGGCCGCCACGGCTCGCTGCGTCATGCCAGCCTGGTGGCGAGCATACCTTAGCCGATCGCCGACGGTTTCAAGAGAAGGTTTATCCATGGCACAAAGGCTACAACCTTTGTTGTAACCAATCAAACAACCAGGGTAGTTGACAGCTCTACAACCGCGGGCGTATAAATCCCGCATGGCTAAGGGAACCACCAAGGCAGTACTCACGCCATCTCAGGCGGCACTGCAGAAGGTGATCGATGGTGTCGGCGGCCAGACCGCCTTGGCCAAAGCCATCGGCAAGAAGCAGGGGCATATTTGGAAATGGCGATACAAGACGAAGAAAGGCGTACCGGCTGAGTATGTCCTCTTGATCGAGCAGGTCGCGCAGCGGGCGGGTGTCAACATTACACGCCACGAGCTGCGCCCGGATCTCTATCCCCGGGAATAGCACCGCACCATCCCTGCGCGTGCCAGTACCGAAGCTGCTATGAGGCGGAAGACAAGAATGTCGAATCGTTTCCCACACCAGCCACTGTCGCGGCCACTCCAGGATGTGTTGCACGACGCTTGTCAAGCCGTCGAACGGGTGCGCCTGGGGTTGGACGAGGGGGCGACGCCCGGCAGGCGCACCGCTGCGAGAATCAGCCTGATCCTCATCGAAGAAGCACTGGAGCGCGCCTTCCTGGCCATGTTGGAGCATCAGTATCGCGATAGGTGACCTGGAAGACAGGTTACCTAGGTTTTGGGTTTCAGCCGATCGATCTTGCAATCCTCCGTCCAAACACCCTCTCAGACGACAGCCGTCCGCCCTGGAGTGGCTGCGGTTTGCCCTCCGCTATTGTTCGATACCCACAACCGTTGGCCGTGCTGCGAGACGAGGCCTGACAGGCGCTGGCTGCCGCCTATCCGGTGGTCCGTGCCCTGGTGGGGGATGGCTTCTTTAGCTATGCCGCAGACGGCCGGCCTGCGTGATCCTATGCCAAGGGTTGCTCGGCAACGGCGGCATCGAGCGATAGCAAACCGCCCCAGAGGCCGACTCCGGAAGCTGTCGCCGCCGCGGGCTGGGGGCGCCCGAACAGGCAGCCCTGGCCAGTATCGCAGCCCAGCAAGCGTAGATAGCGCCACTGCTCCTCGGTTTCTATCCCTTCGGCCACCACTTCGAGACCCAAACTGTGGCCCAGCTGAATCACGGCCCTGACAATGGCATCGTCATCGGTATCCTGCCCGAGATGCTGGATGAAGGAGCGGTCGATTTTCAGACGATCCACCGGGAAGCGCTTGAGATGGGTCAGAGAGGCGTAGCCGGTGCCGAAGTCGTCGAGGGCGATGCTGACCCCCATGCGCTGGATCTGTTCCAGCGTGTGCTGGATGTCGGCGCTACCCTGCTCCAGGATGGTTCCCTCGGTGATCTCCATTTCCAGGCAGCAAGGATCCAGACCCGCTTCGACCAGCGCCTGCCGGATCTCTTGGGTCAAGTCCCCTTGTTTGAACTGGGCCGTAGCCAAATTGATCGCTACGCGGGGTGGAGCTAGCCCGGCTTCGCGCCAGGCCTGAATCTGCATACAGGCCTGATACAGGACCTGCTGGCCGATGGCCACGATCAGGCCACTGTCCTCGGCCACTGGCAAGAACTCAGCCGGCAACAGCAGTCCGCGCTGCGGATGCTGCCAGCGCAGCAGCGCTTCCAAACCAACCAGGGCACCGGAATTCAGGTTGATCTGGGGCTGATAGTGCAGCACGAACTCGCCCTGGGCCAGGGCCCGGCGTAGTTCCTGCTCGATGGCCTGGCGGGCTTCCACCTGGGCCCGCAAGGCCTTGGCGAAGAAATCATAAAGCCCACGACCCCGAGCTTTGGCCTGATAGAGCGCAAGATCGGCGTTGACCAGTAGCTGCTGGAAGTCATCCCCATCCTGAGGGCAGAGGGTAATGCCGATACTGGTGCTGGTTTGGATGACTTTGCCCTGAAACGGCACAGGCTCGGCAATGGCTTCAATGATGCTCATGGCCACTCGCGAAGCATCCTGAGGATGGCGCAGACCAACCAGGATGATGGCGAACTCGTCCCCGCCCAGGCGCGCGACCGTGTCGCTGGCACGCACGCAGCGACTCAAGCGGCGGCTCACCTCTTGCAGCAGGCAATCGCCGGCATGGTGGCCCAGACTGTCGTTGATGTCCTTGAAGTGATCCAGATCGAGGTACAGCAGCGCGCACAGCAGCTTGTTCTGCTTGGCTTGCGCACAAGCCTGGATCAGCCGGCTCTGGAACAATGCGCGGTTAGGCAGCCCGGTCAGGGGGTCATGATGGGCCAGGTGCTGTAAGCGAGTCTCGGCTCGGTGCCAGCGGCGCAAGGTATGCCGCTGCCAGAGCAGCAGGCTCACCAGACCGATGGCCGTGGTCGTAATAAACGACAGCAACAGGCTCAAGCCATTGCGGAAATTGGCGAGTTGGCCGGCCTGTGCCGAGAGCTGGCTGATGGCGCTCTGGGTGACTTGATCGTAGAGCTGCTTGGTCTGGACAATGGCGGCGTGCAAGGCGCTATACCCAGCCTGCAAGCGCTCTGAAGCGGTGCCGGCAGCCTCGTTCAGGGCCGACTCCACCGTGCTCAGCGCCAATGCCAGGACCTCACTGAGCCTGGCAAAGTCGGCGCCCAGTTGCAGCGAATACAGGCTGTGATGGTCACGGACCCGCAGTATGGCGAAATCCAGGGCGAGCCGTGCCGCCGCTTGCCGTTCCTCATCGGGTTGGAGCTGAAACAGCTCCAACGCCTGCTCCAGGCGCCGCAGGTCTTGTAGCAGCACGGTGAAGTCACGTTCCGTGGCCAGGCTGGCGACGGGAAGCCTGGCCTCGATGCGGCTCAGCGTATTCCAGAGCCACCAACCGGCCCCGGCCGCCACCAGGATGATCGCGGCTGCCAGCGCGGTCAACAGCCCCGAGGTCGGCCAAGAGCGGCGGACGCTCAAGGCGCCACCGGCTCGATGGCATTGACCATCCATACCCACCGCAGTCGGTAGGCAGGGTCACTGAGCCGAGAATCCGCGTCCCGCGGATAGATGAGACGTAGTGGCCCCTTGTTGCGAATGGACATGGGCTGGCCGTCTCGGCGGGTGGCCAACAGCAATGGCCAGCGCTGCCAATCCTCCCGGGGGATGATCTGGGAAAAGTCGTCCAGGGCCGCAATCCGCACCGCGGGGCCGTCGGCAAGACCGGCATCGGCCAATAGTGCCGCTAGCAGTACGCCCTCATACGTGCCATTGTCTTCCGGCCAGAAGGTCGACGTAGTCACCCGATACAAGCCTAGAGCCTCGATTTGCGGCAGGCTGTAACGCTTGCTGCCGTGATCGGTGCTTACCGTGAGCACCACCGCGGTCGATTCCAGAGGCGGCAAGCTTACCGGCTGGGGCAGGGCGGTATCCGATCCTGGACTCTGTAAAGGCAGCAGGGATATCGCGAACAGCAGTGCGCAAAAGCGGATTCGCGACGGAGCAAGACCAAGCAACGCATCAGGCATGGAAGGCTCTCCTTTGTGGGAATGGTTCTATAAGAGCCAAGATGATGATCGCGATATATATCGTAACTGCATATGAGCAACCAGAGCGAGGCTCCGCTTCCACGCGATCTGTGACACATTTTTACAATGTGCACTTGAAATGGAGCAGGGGATATGCGCAAACCTGCACGAGGCGGGCTTGTCGATTTACGGAGCGGTATTGGCCGGCGGAGGGCTACTCGTGCCGATACCACCCGACCCCTGGTTATCAGTAGGCATCCCTGGCGAAGGAGAGGGCGCAGGAGTGCTGCCGGCCGGATGCGCGCTGGTGGACTTTCCGAGCAGATACCCCGCGATCGTACCCAGCAACCCCATCACCGGCGCGATCTGCTGATCACTGTAACCTGCCACCACCAGGAATAGCGCCGACACGATGATCAAGATGGTCCCGAAGGTTCTCAGGATGGATTCCGAGCTCTTGCCTCGCTTGATGAGCCATGCGGCAAGGCCGCAAATTACGATGCCGAACACGAGAACCGAGGCACTCATGGTCATGGCATTCTGCGTCGACCACCACGTCTGCTGCGGGGCAGGGCCACCAACCTGCTGGATGGCGCTGAGCTCGGCCTTCTTCTGCGCGAGTTCCTGATCGATTGCGGCAAGGTCTCTACTGGCCATTCTTTTCCGCCACCTGCTTCTCAAGAATCGAGATCTTTTGCTCCTGCAGCTCGATGATCTCCCGGAGTTTCTTGTTTTCTTCCTCGAGTTGCTTCAGCCGTCTATCCATATCGACGAGCCGCTGTATCCCGCTCCCGGCAGCCGGGATCTGGGCATTTATCCCTTCGAGGTCGGGCGCCATCTGCGCCTGGGCCAACGAAGATATGGCGAGTGCGGCGAAGAGAAGGGAGCGGATCATGGGCATAGACACCTGCGGCCCGCTATACACCCCAAGCATAGTGCTGGAATGACCGTTGATCAGCGTCCTGTGAATTTCGGCTTCATAAATTTGTTATTTAACATAATATACATTATGCGAAACACTTCATATGCTACTTTCATCATCATCCTCTTGCTGCGTATGGTTCAGCCTATGCTTCTCCATCTCGGCATGCCAGCGCGCTTCATCCCCGTGTAGATACAGCCCTGTGGTATCCAGCTTGGCATGCCGCGCATTGCGCCGCAGATGGTGCAGAGCGATTCCCGCGTAGGCTTGATGGGTGATGCTGGTATGTCGCAACCAATGGGCTGAGGCACGACGCAGCGCCTCGGCCCGGTGCGGGTCGTCCTGGGCCAGGCGCTCTGCCGCCATTGCGCACAATGCCTTGATGGTGCGATGGATCATGTTGGCCCCGATGCTGCGGCTGCCTTTCAAGCTCAGCACCAGCGGCGTCCGCTCGCCGGGCTCGGGTAACGGCGGCAAGCCATAGAACATCCGATACTCCCGCAAGGCCTGGAGCATGTCCTGGTTGACTGGCACCAGCGCCAGCGCTCGCCCCTTGCCCAGCACCCGCCACCACCAGCGGCCACGGATCTGCACGAAGCTGGCCATGGTATGGCTGGCGACCTCACTGATGCGCGGCCCCAACAGGTACAGCAGCGCCAGCAGATAGCGGCTGCGCACCTTGTGCTCCAGCGCTCTCGGGCTGTCTTGCGGCAGCGCCTCCACGGTCTCCAACAGCGCTTGCCATTGGGAATGCTCCAGGTAGCGCTCGATGCCGGGTGATCCAGAGCGGTCGCCGCCTTTGTTGCGACGCCGCATCAACGTCATGGGGTTGCCTTGCAGGTACCCGGCTTCTACCAGATAGCTGAACAGCGAATTCAGCACCAGCAATGCGGTTCTTCGGCTGGAGGCCGACAATGGCCCAAGAAACGGCCGCCAGGCCGGACTGAAGCGTTCCGCACGCGCTCCGCACCAGCGCCAGCGCGGCTGGGGATCGGCCAGAAACGCCTGGTATTGCTGCAGATCCTCGCGATTCAGACTGGACAGCGCTTGGCCCCGCTCCAGCAGCGCCCACAGCAACAGCCGCTCCGCCTCCTTACGGTAATGCCGCAGGGTCTGCGGGGAATCGCGAAATTCGCCGAGCCAGGCTTCGATCGCCTGCAGGTCGTTTGCGGCCTGCAACTGGCAGCGCCCTACCCCTCGGTTGCTGCCACGACTACCGTCCAGGTGCTGCGGCAGCACCAGATGTTCCAGAGGCTTCGGCAGATCGCCGATGGTCATGGCGTGCTCCTGATGCATCTTCCTCTGCTTGTGTAGCTCTTCTATGCAGACAACACCAGTTTTTCATGATTATAGGCGTAATCTTGAATTTTTTGATAATTGTCGACGATATTTAATGTTTTATGAAATTACGTATAATATAATTATGTTTACATTGAGCGTCCACCATGGCCAGACCCGGTATCACTTATGAAGATGTGAAACGCGCGGCGGTCGAACTCTGCCAGTTAGGGGAACAGCCCTCTATCCAACGAGTACGGCAACTACTCGGTACGGGCAGCAACTCCACGATCGCCGAGCATCTAAAGCGCTGGCAGCGGGAGTTGGCGCAAGCTGCAAGCCACGCCATCCCGACTGCTCTGCCGGAGACCCTGCAGGGAGCCGTGGAAGCGTTCTGGCAGACGGCATTGCAACAAGCGGAGCAGGCTTTCCAGCAGCTTCGGGAAGAGGCTCTAGGCACGGCCGCCCAAGCCCGAGAGGAGCGCGATGCCGTTTTGCGCGAACTGGAGCGAACAGCCCAGGAGCGCGATGAGTTACGCCGTCAGTTGCAAGTGCAGGCGCAGCAGTTGAGCGAGGTGCAGGCCAGTCTGGCGCGGGAACGGGCTCGCGCTGGCGAAGCCATTACGGCCAGTCAGATCAGCGAGCAGCGTAGCGCCGCGCTGCAGGCAGAGCTGGAGCAGCGCCAGGCTGACTTCCAGAGCCGGCTGCAGGCACAGCGGGCGGAATACGACCAGCAGCGTTCCGAGGCCGAAGCGCGCTGGCTGCAGGAGCGCGAGCGCGGTGAAAAAGCCGAAGCGCGCTGGCTGGAGGTGCTGGATCGGGAGCGGGTCGAGCGGCAGCAGGCGCTGAAAGCCTTCCAGGACGAGCGCAGCCAGTGGCGGAGCCGGGAAGCCCAGCTCCAGGGCCAGATCGAGCAGCTGCGAATAGAGCTATCCCAGCAGCGCCAGCTCCAGGGCGCACTGGAAGAGCGCGCCCGGCAACTGGAGGCGCGTTTGGCCGGCGAGTCCGACAAGCAGCGGAAGCTGGAAGAGCAAATGCGCGCGCTGACCCAGGAGCTGTATCAGGAAAAGGCCGAGCGCGCCGCGCTACAGCGGGAGCTGGCCATTCGTCAGCAGGACGTCGCAGCGACAACCCGGCAGCCGAGCCAAGAGCCGAACTAGGCTTCAGACCGAGGGTGGCGTGCAGGCGCTGACGATCTCGCAAATCTCGTCGCCGACATTGCGGAAGCGGTGCGGCAGGCGGCTGTCGAAGTAATAGGCATCACCGGGGCCGAGCAGATAGGTCTGTCCTCCTACGGTCAGCTCCAGGCGCCCGCGGATCACCACGCCGCCCTCTTCCGCTTCGTGCCTGAGCATGTCGCCGCCGCTGTCGGCACCGGGTTCGATCCGCTCGTGCAGGATCTGCATGGCGCGCTGCTTGAGATTGCTGCCCACCTGGCGGTAGGAAAAACCGCCGGCGCCGATTTCCGGCAACTCATCGGCGCGATAGACCACCGGCTCCTGCACCGGAAGATTCCGCGTGAAGAAATCGGCAAGCGACAGAGGAATGCCGTCCAGGATCTTCTTCAGCGTCGCCACCGAAGGGCTGGTCCGGTTCTGCTCGATCATGGAGATAACGCCATTGGCTACCCCTGCCCGCTTGGCCAGCGCGCGTTGCGACAGCCCGTGGAATTCCCGCAGGGTGCGCAGGCGTTCACCGATATCGAAGTGATTCACATCCATCCAGCATGCTCCCGCTCTTCGGGTCTCGCAGGGTGACACCGCATACGGTATTTGCCAATCTCGCTCAATATTATATACAACTTACTCCCCTCGCCCATCCTGCGCGGCACCCACCCCCACTGCCTCGCCTGACCATCCGGCAACGCCATGCCCTACTGTGGATTCCTGGCTGATCGTGGCGCCGTCCGGCGAATTCCCGGGAGCGCGGCCGAGGCAGTGCGCTCAAAATTTTCTACAAGAATGGTTGCTCAATATATTGAGCATGCTACACTGAAAATGATTCCTTCACTCACTATCACCGCCTCGAGGATGCCTCCAATGTCCAGCGCCAAGCCGATGGATCAGCAGCTCGATTTGAATGCCCTGTGGATGCCGTTCACCGCCAACCGCCAGTTCAAGGCCCATCCGCGCATGCTGGTAGCCGCCGAGGGGATGTATTACACCTCCGGCGACGGGCGGAAGATCCTGGACGGCACCGCCGGCCTATGGTGCGTCAACGCCGGCCACCGCCATCCCAAGATCGTCGAAGCAGTGCAGCGGCAGGTGGCCACGCTGGACTATGCTCCCGCGTTCCAGATGGGCCATCCGGACGCCTTCCGCCTGGCGACCCGGCTGGCGGAAATGCTGCCCGGCGATCTCGACCACGTGTTCTATACCAACTCCGGCTCGGAGTCGGTGGATACCGCTCTGAAGATCGCTCTCGCCTATCACCGCGTGCGCGGCGAGGGTGCCCGCACCCGTCTGATCGGCCGTGAGCGCGGCTACCACGGCGTCGGCTTCGGCGGCATCTCCGTGGGCGGCATCGTCAATAACCGCAAGTTCTTTGGTCCCATGCTGAACGGCGTGGATCACCTGCCCCATACCCACAACCTGGAGAAGAACGCTTTCTCGCGCGGGCAGCCCGAGTGGGGTGCGCACCTGGCCGACGAGCTGGAGCGCATCGTCGCCTTGCATGACGCCTCGACCATCGCCGCGGTCATCGTCGAGCCGGTGGCCGGCTCCACCGGCGTACTGATCCCGCCCAAGGGCTATCTGCAGCGGCTGCGCGAGATCTGCGACAAGTACGGCATCCTGCTGATCTTCGACGAGGTCATCACCGGCTTCGGCCGCCTCGGCGCGAGCTTCGCCACCGAGTACTTCGACGTGCTGCCCGATATGGTGACCACCGCCAAGGGCTTGACCAACGGTACAGTGCCCATGGGCGCGGTGTTCGTGCGCAAGGGGATCTACGATGCCTTCATGCAGGGGCCGGAAAACGCTATCGAACTGTTTCACGGCTACACTTACTCTGGTCACCCGCTCGCCTGTGCCGCTGGTCTGGCCACCCTGGACGTGTACCGCGACGAGGGGTTGTTCCAGCGCGCCGCCGAACTCTCCGCCTACTGGGAAGACGCGGTGCACTCCCTCAAGGGTCTGCCCCATGTCATCGACCTGCGCAACCTGGGTCTGATTGCCGGTATCGAGCTGGAGCCCATCCAGGGCAAGCCCAGCGCACGCGCCTTCGAGGCCTTCCTGCGCTGCTATGAGAAGGGGGCCTTGATCCGCACCACCGGCGACATCATCGCCCTGTCGCCGCCGCTGATCATCGAGAAGAGTCACATCGACCAGCTGTTCGGCACCCTGGCGGACGTGCTGCGCACCCTGCCCTGAGTACTACTTGAGTGTCGGAGAAGACCGTCATGCCCCAAATGATCCCCCACTACATCAACGGCCGCCCTGTGGATGGCCAGAGTTCACGCACCAGTCCGGTCTACAACCCGGCCACTGGTGAACAGACCGGTATCCTGCCGCTGGCGACCGAGACTGAAGTCAACGAGGCGGTGGCCGCCGCCCAGGCGGCTTTCCCGGCCTGGGCGGCGACTCCGCCGCTGCGCCGCGCGCGCGTTCTGTACAAGTTCCGGGAGCTGCTGGAGGCCAATGCCGACCGCCTGGCGGCACTGATCACCGCCGAGCACGGCAAGGTGCTCGACGATGCCCGCGGTGAGGTCACC
>DATLYF010000057.1:0-9372 GCA_035575095.1 Candidatus Competibacteraceae bacterium | reverse complement strand
CGGATTCGGGTTTCTCCAGGTCCAGGACCGACAGTTCGGTGGCCCGCACGCGGCGGCAGAAGCGTGCCATGCCATACCGCTCCGCCAGATGCTCGGCGATGATGCAGGTCCGCTCCAGCGTGGTGACTACCGAGAAGCCGGTGCTGATCAGGCTGGCGACGTGCATCGCCGCCTCGGCGATGCCGATCACCGGGCCGCGGGCGATCTCGCGCGCGGCGCTGAGCCCGGGATCACCGAAACAGGCGATCACGTATCCGTCGAATCCTTCCTCCTCGCCGCGGCGCACTTCATCCAGCAGGCCGATGACGCTCATCGCCTCGTCGTAATGGCCTTCGATGGAGACCGGTCCCATCGAAGGGCTGACGGCGACGATCTCGGTTCCGGGGGCGGCGGCCACCCGGGCTGCCGCGCCGATAGTTTCCGTCATCGACGGGGTGGTGTTGGGGTTGATGACCTTGATGCGCATTGTTCTGCTCCTCCTTCGGTGGTGTCGGCAGATCGAGTTAATTGTAATGAATTGTCTCACAAAATTGTATACAATCAATAAAAATCTCTGTTGATAATTGGATCCAGGATATGTCCTAAGACCAGAGCTAGCGCTGTGTGATGGGCGTCGAAGAAGTGGAAGAGCAATATGGTGACGCAAGCACTTGCAAAAAGCATGAAATGGTCTATAGTGAATCTGTATACAAAAATAATATGATGTTGTCGCCAATATTGCTTGGCTAATGACTACAAAAGTGTCGACCACGCTGCGGCGCGGATTGACAAGGGCGAGACCACCCGTACGTCACCAGAGGAGATCGAGATGAACCGTGGTAAGCACACGTTGCGCAAGAGTGTCGTAGCGGCGCTGCTGGCAGCCGGGCTGGCCGGTGGCCCGGCCCAGGCCGAAGAAAAAGTGCTCAAGGTCGGTGTGCTGGGCGTGATGAGCGGTCCCAGCGCCTCCTGGGGCCTGGTCAACAAGTACAGCGCTGAGACCACCGCCCAGATGTACAACGAGAAGGGCGGTGTCGAGATCGACGGCGAGAAGTACAAAGTCGAGATCGTCAGCATCGACGACAAGGCCGATCCGAAGCTGGCCGTCTCCGGTGCCGAGCGCCTGATCCGCCAGGAGGGTATCAAGTACATCATCGGGCCGAACGTGGATACCTCGGCCGCCAGCATCGTGCCGGTGATCGAGTCCGGCGGCGCCATCAACATCCCTTACGCCTTCTCCAAGAGTCTGTACACGCCGCCCCATGGCAATTCCATCCTTGGCATGGTGGCCTCCTACCAGGCCGGGCCGCTCATCTACAAGCACTTCAAGGAGCAGAAGGGCGTCAAGAGCGTCAGCTTCGTCGCCCGCAACGAGTCCGATCCCCTCAATCAGCGCGACGAGGGTGTGAAGGCCGCCAAGGAGTTGGGGCTGCAGGTGCTCTCGGCCGGCGATACCTACGAACCGGGCACCACCGACTTCTTCCCCATCATGTCCAAGGTGGTCAAGCAGAAGCCCGATCTGATCGTGCTCTCCGGTGTGGCTCCGTCCGATGCGCCGTTGCTCATCAAGTCGGCGCGCGAACTCGGCTACAAAGGCTACATGAGCACTGAAACCGCGCAGGATGCCAAGATCCTGCGCGAAGTCGCCGGCAAGTACGCCGATGGCTTCGTCTCGGTGGGCGGTGCCAGCACCCCAGAGATCCGCAGCGCCTACATGGATGACTTCATCAAGCGCTACACCAAGGTTGCCGGCGAGTGGAACGACGAGGCCGGCACCAAGGTGTACGCGCTGGAAATGATCCTGGCGACCCTGCAGAAAGCGGGCAAGAAGGCGCTGAACGACGTCGGCGCCTTCAAGGAGGCGATCCCCGCTTTCGCCATGGACAACCCCTTCCTCAAGGAGAAGGCGACGCTCAAGTACGTCGGCAACAAGTACTTCGGCCAGCCGCGCCAGATCGGCGTGCCCGTGGTCGTGACCGAGTTCGGCGACGGCGATTTCCAGACCCTGTTCGTCGGCTCGGTCGAGTAAGCCTTGCCGGATGCGGGATGGAACGCCGGCGGCGTTCCATCCCGGCGTCGTCGCTCGCTTCGGTTCCTGCGCGCAGGCTGCGCGGCTCGCCAACAAGGATCATCCCCATGACCCAGATGATCGTGAACGGACTGGTGCTCGGGACTCTTTACGCGCTGATCGCCCTGGGGCTCACCCTGATCTTCAGCATCATGCGCGTGGTCAATTTCGCGCACGGTCAGATGTACATGCTGGGCGGCTTCGTGGTGTATTACCTGAACGTCGTCTTCGGCCTCAATTACTTCCTGGCCTTGCTCGGCGCCATCGTCACCGTCGGACTGGTGGGCGTGCTGTTCGAGGTCTTTCTATTCCGGCGCGTGATGCGCATCGCCAAGCGCGAAGAAAACACCATGCTGCTGGCCATGGGCACGGCCCTGCTGCTGGAGAGTCTGGCCTACGTGGTGTTTGGTGAGAAGCAGCGCGGCGTGCCCCCCATCGTCGACGGCGTGCTGGAGATCGGCGATGCCTTCCTGCCCCTCAGCCGGCTGCTAGTGATGGCGCTGTCGGCGGTGATGATCGTCGCCCTGCTGCTGTTTGTGCAGTACACCCGTCCGGGCCGGGCCATGCGCGCCGTGGCCCAGGACAAGGAGGTGACCTATCTGCAGGGCGTCAACATCAAGCGCATCGGCATGCTCGGCTTCTTCCTCGGCGCCGCCCTGGCGGGTGCGGCCGGCGGCCTGCTGGTGACGGTCTTCGCAGTCAACGCCGGCATCGGCACTGCGATCTCGGTCAAGGCATTCCTGATGGTGATGATCGGCGGCGCCGGGGTGACAGCGGGAGCGATCCTCGGCGCCTTCGCCCTGGGCTTCGCCGAGGCCATCGGCTACGAGGTGTTTCCGGGCTCCATCACCTATCTCCTCATCTTCATCGGCATCATCGTGTTCCTGCTCATCCGGCCGCAGGGCATCATGGGCCGGACGGCATGACCACGAGCCAGTATCCGGAGGAGCAGAGCCGTGACCCCGAAATATCTGAGACTGGCGACGGTGGCCGTCGCCCTGCTGGTGTTCTTCGCCATCATTCCGCTGGCCTTCAGCGCTTCGCCCTACGTGCTGAACGTGCTCACCAACGCGCTCATCCTCAGCGTGATCGCCTCGGGGGTGTGGCTGACGTTCGCCATCGGCCGCATCAACATTGCCCAAGGCGCCTTCGCCATGATCGGCGGCTACGCCACGGCGATCCTCTCCACCCGCTACGGGGTGTCGTTCTGGCTGTGCCTGCCGCTGTCCGGGCTGGTGGCCGCTGCGGTCGGCGTGGTGATCGGCTGGCCGGTGCTGCGGCTGCGCGGTGTGTATTTCTCCATGATCAGCCTGAGCATCACCGAGGCGGTGCGGCTGGCCTTCCTCAACGGCGGCGAGTTCACCCGCGGCGCCAGCGGCATCATCAACATCCCGCGGCCGGACGCCATCTCGATCTTCGGTATCACCCTGGTGCCGGAGTTCGACGGCACCTCGCCGCTGCCGTATTACTACCTGGCCGTGCTCATCCTGACCCTGACCCTGCTGTCGCTGTGGCGCATCGCCAACAGCCGGCTGGGCTGGACCTTCCGCTCCATGCGCATGAACGAGGAGCTAGCGGCCAGCATCGGCGTGAACGTGGCCAAATACCGCGTCATCGCCTTCGCCATCTGCTGCTTCATCGGCGGTGTGGGCGGATCGTTCTTCGCCGCCTTCCAGCAGAACATCTATCCGGCCACCTACACGGTCAACGACTCGATATTCGCCATGCTCTACTGCTTTCTCGGCGGCCTGGACTACATCGCCGGGCCGATGGTAGGGGCGTTCCTGCTGGTCATCAGCTTCGAGCTGCTGCACCCGCTGCAGCAGTATCAGCCCCTCATCTACGCCCTATTGATGATCGGCTTCATGCTCTGGCTGCCCAACGGCATCCTCAGCCTGCCGCTGTTCGAGCGCTGGATGGCCGACACGGCACCCAGGCCGGAGGAAGGGGGGCGGGCCGAGCCGGCCGGGGCCGTCTCCAAGGTATCCAGCACCGGGAGGAGCGGGGCATGAGCGTGCTGCTGAGCGTACAGAACCTGACCAAGCGCTTCGGCGGTCTGGTGGCGAACAACGACATCAGCTTCGATCTGAAGCGAGGCGAGATCCTGAGCGTCATCGGCCCCAACGGCGCCGGTAAGAGCACGCTGTTCAAGCTGATCGGAGGCTTCATCAAGCCGACCGCAGGCAAAGTCATCTTCGAAGGCGAGGACATCACCGGGCTGCCGCCCCACGTGATCGCCGAGCGCGGCATCGTGCGCACCTTCCAGGAAACCACCATCTTCAAGGAGATGACGGCGCTGCAGAACGTGGTGGTGGCGCATCACCTGCAATGCCACGCCACCACTTGGGGCATCTTCTTCAACAGCCGGCGGGCGCGAGAGGACGAGGCGCGCTTTCGCGACAACGCCGCCGAGATCCTGGAGTTCCTGGGGCTGAGCAAGGTGCTGGATGAGCCGGCCGGCAGCCTGCCGCACGGCTACCTGCGGGCGCTGGGCATCGCCATGGGCATGGCCGCCAATCCGACCGTGCTGCTGCTGGACGAACCCTATGCCGGCATGAACCCCGAGGAGACCGACCAGGCGGTGGAGCTCACGCGCAAGCTGGTGCAGCGCGGCATCACGGTGATCCTGGTGGAGCACGACATGCGTGCGGTGATGCGCATCAGCGACCGTATCGTGGTGATCTGCTTCGGCAGCAAGATCGCCGAGGGCCGACCCGAGGAGATCCAGAGCAACGAGACCGTGATCGAGGCCTACCTGGGCCGCGAGGACGCCGCACTGGGGGTATAGCCATGTACTTCGAGTTCCGCAACGTGGAAGTCGCCTACGACAAGGTGCTCGCCCTCAAGGGGGTTTCGCTGGCCCTGGAGCAGGGACAGACGGTGGCCCTGATCGGCGCCAACGGCGCCGGCAAGAGCACCACCCTGCGCGCCATCACTGGCCTGGCCCGCATCCGCAGCGGCGAGATCCATTTCAACGGCGAGCGCATCGACAAGCTGCCGCCGGACGAGGTCGTCAAGCGCGGCATCTCCATGGTGCCCGAGGGGCGGCGCATCTACCCGTTCATGACGGTCAAGGACAATCTGCTCATGGGCGCCTACCTGCGCCGCGACAAACAGGGCATCCAAGCCGATCTGGAAAAGCTGTTCGTGCGGTTCCCGCGCCTCAAGGAGCGGCTCGGCCAGCTCGCCGGCAGCCTGAGCGGCGGCGAGCAGGAGATGGTCGCGGTCGGTCGTGCGCTGATGGCGCGGCCCAAGCTGCTGCTGCTGGACGAGCCCTCCCTCGGTCTGGCGCCGATGATGGTGCGACAGATCGCCGAGGCCATCGTCGCCCTCAACCGGGAGGACAAGGTCTCCATCATCCTGGTGGAGCAGAACAGCCGCATGGCGCTCAAGATCTCGAACTACGCCTACGTGCTGGAAACCGGTCGGATCGGGCTGGAGGGGGCGTCGGCGGAGCTGGCCAACAACGATCACATCCGCCGGCTTTATCTCGGCGGGTGAGCGCTAAACGTACCGCCTCTGGCGGATCGGGCGAGCGGGGGCAGGCGGATGGGCGAAGCGGCCGACGGCTCGGGTATCAGTCCGCCGTGGATGCGCTCTCCGGTATCACCCACGCCTGGCTGTCGGTCCGCGCCTCCTCCAGCAGCCATTCGCGGAAGGCCGCCAGCTTGGGGCGCTCGCTGGTGGTGCTGGGATAGACCAGCCAGTAGGCGCCCTGGCCGACGATCTCATGCTCGGGGAAGGGCGCCACCAGCCGTCCGGCGGCCAGCTCGGCGCTGACGATAGGGGAGCGGCCCAGCGCCACGCCGACGCTGTTCACCGCTGCCTGCAGGGCCGCCGCCGACTGGTCGAACTCCAGGCTGTGGGCGGCCTTGAGCTCGTCCAGGCCAAAGGCGTGCAGCCAGAAGCCCCAGTCCTCCCGGTAGTGGGGGTAGCCGGTGACGTGCAGCAGGGTGTGCCGCGCCAGATCTCGGGGCTCGTGCAGCGGCAGGTCCTCGTTGGCGGCCAGCGCCGGGCTGCAGACCGGAAACACCCGCTCGTGGCCGATCAGCACCGCCTCCAGACCGCTCCAGCGGCCGTTGCCGTAACGGATCTCCATGTCGATGTCATCGCGGCTGAAATCCACTTCCTGCCCCAGGGCCGTCATACGGATATCGATCTGCGGGTGCCGGCGGTGGAAGCGCTGCAGCCGCGGCACCAGCCACTGCAGGGACAAGGAGGAGGGCACGCGCACGGTCAGGCTGCCCTGGCGCTCCAGGCTATACAGCTCGCGGGTGCCGCGGGCGATGAGATCGAAGGCATCACGCAACCTGGGCAGATAGGCCTGACCGGCGTCGGTGAGCATCAGCCCCTGTGGCGTACGGCGGAACAGGAGCAGACCCAGGCGCTCCTCCAGGGCCTTGACGTGCTGGCTGACCGCCGCCTGGGTGACGTTCAGCTCCTCGGCGGCACGGGTGAAACTCAGATGGCGGGCGGCGGCCTCGAAGGCGCGTAGCCAGTTCAGGGGCGGCAGATGGCGGCTCATCGGATCCCGGATCTCGCTAGCAAAACTTGGGTAGCTTATAACCAATTCTAGTTTGCCAGGGCTATTCGGCGCTGAGATTATCGGCTCCGACAACCGAGCCGTTCGCTAGATGTGCTTGGTCGACCATTAAGTTTTCTAATGAAAGTCCAGCACAGAGGCCAGCCCTCATGAACTTCAAGGATCTTCCCGACAACCCCTATCTGCTGCTCACGCCCGGGCCGCTGTCTACCAGCAAGGGCGTCAAGGCCAGCATGCTGCGCGACTGGTGTACCTGGGATGACGACTACAACCAGATCGTGCAGTGCATCCGCACCCGGTTGACGCTGCTGGCCAGCCACCGTCCCGCGGAGTACACCACGGTGCTGATGCAGGGCAGCGGCACCTTCAGCGTGGAAGCGGTGATCGGCACCGTCGTGCCGGCTGGCGGCAAGCTGCTGGTGCTGGCCAACGGTGCCTACGGGAGCCGCATCGCCGAGATCGCCCGCTATCTGAAGATCGATCACGAAGTGCACGACAGCGGCGAGATCGATCCGCCCGATCTGCTGCGGCTGGACGAAACCCTGAACCGCGACCCGGCCATCAGCCACGTGGCGGTGGTGCACTGCGAGACCACCACCGGCATGCTCAATCCGGTGGAGGCCATCGGCCGCATCGTCAAGGCCCACGGCCGCGGCTTCATCGTCGACGCCATGTCCAGCTTCGGCGGCGTACCGTTGACCATGGAGGACATCGGTGCCGACTTCCTGATTAGCAGCGCCAACAAATGCATCCAGGGCGTGCCCGGCTTCGGCTTCATCATCGCCCGCCGCGAGGCCATGGCGCGCTGTGCCAGCCAGGCCCGCTCGCTGAGTCTGGATATGTACGCCCAGTGGCTGGCCATGGAGAAGGGCAACGGCAAGTGGCGTTTCACCTCACCCACCCATGTGGTGCGCGCCTTCGCTCGGGCGCTCGAGGAACTCGACGATGAGGGCGGAATCGAGGCCCGCCATCGGCGCTACCGGGAGAACCAGCGACTGTTGGCGAGCGGCATGCGCGAGCTGGGCTTCCAGAGCCTGGTGGCCGAGATCCACCAGTCGCCCATCATCACCTCCTTCCACAGCCCCGGGCACCCGGACTACAGCTTCGCCCGCTTCTACGGCGAGCTGAAGCGGCGCGGTTTCGTCATCTACCCGGGCAAGGTCAGCCTGGCCGACACCTTCCGCATTGGCAACATCGGCGAGGTCTACAAGGCCGACGTGGCGCAGCTGCTGGGTGCTGTCGCCGAGTCTATGTACTGGTGCTGAGCGGCGGGTAGGCCGGGGCGGATGCTCAAAAAAATCAACGATGAGTGTCCGCGATCGCCTCGCTGGTGTGGCAACGCCGACTGGGCTTGACCAGGTTCGGGGGGTGGCCAGGAGAGGGTAGGTGGAGCGCAGCGAAACCGACCACAATACGGTGCAGATGGTGTGGGTTCCGACTGCGCTCTGCCGGCCCTGCAGCGCTGACGGCGGGGTCGGTGCCGAGCACTTGAATTGTTCAGTATTTTGAACATGATTAGGGTGGGTGCGACGACAATCATTCCGCGCCGACCGGACCGGAGCCCTCACCGGGGAACAGCGTCCTGAACCTACACGACATTATCGAATCACCGAAGGAGTCTTGGTCATGCAGATCGGAGTGCCGAAAGAGATCAAAAACCACGAATACCGGGTCGGCTTGACCCCGGCCAGCGTCGCCGAGCTGGTGGCGCACGGCCATCGGGTACTGGTGGAGACCCGCGCCGGTGCCGGCATCGGCTTTGGCGACGACGACTACCGCGCCGCCGGGGCGGAGATCGTCCCTACCGGCGCGGCGGTGTTCGAACAGGCGGAGATGATCGTCAAGGTCAAGGAGCCGCAGCCACCGGAGTGCCGCATGCTCAAGCCGGGGCAGGTGCTGTTCACCTATCTGCACCTCGCGCCTGATCCGGAGCAGGCGCGGCTGCTGCTGGAGTCTGGCTGCACCGCCATCGCTTACGAAACTGTCACCTCGCCGCGCGGCGGCCTGCCGCTACTGGCCCCCATGTCCGAGGTGGCCGGGCGCATGGCGGTGCAGGCCGGCGCCCACTACCTGGAGAAAGCCCACGGCGGCATGGGCGTGCTGCTCGGCGGCGTGCCCGGCGTGGCGCCGGCCAAGGTGGTGATCCTGGGCGGCGGCGTGGTCGGCTCCAATGCCACCGAGATCGCCGTCGGCATGGGTGCCCAAGTGGTGGTGATGGACCGCAACGTGGACGTGCTGCGGCATCTGGTGGACCGTTTCGGGACCCGCATCCAGACGGTGTTCTCCACCCGCGACGCGGTGGAGAAGCACTGCCTGGACGCCAATCTGGTGATCGGCGGCGTGCTCATCCCCGGCGCGGCGGCGCCCAAGCTGGTCTCGGCCGGGCTCATCAAGCGCATGAAGCCGGGGGCGGTGGTGGTGGATGTCGCCATCGACCAGGGCGGCTGCTTCGAGACCTCCCGTCCCACCACCCACGCCCAGCCCACCTACATCGTCGACGACGTGGTGCACTACTGCGTGGCCAACATGCCGGGCGGGGTGCCGCGCACCTCCACCTTCGCCCTCAACAACGTGACCCTGCCGTTCATCCTGGCCCTGGCCGACAAGGGCTGGAAGCAGGCCCTGCGCGACGACCCGCACCTTCGGGCCGGCCTCAACATCCACGCCGGGCAGGTGACCCACGAGGCCGTGGCCCGCGACCTAGGCTATGAATACCGGCCGGCCGAGGACGTGCTCAGGACTTAGGCCAGCCGTCAATCCTTGATTCCGAGCGCCGTGGGCG
>DATLYF010000056.1:0-4017 GCA_035575095.1 Candidatus Competibacteraceae bacterium | reverse complement strand
AGCGCTGGCCCGCGGCCGCTGGCCGGGCAACGTGCGGCAACTGCAAAACGTCGTCTTCCGCGCCGTCACCCTGGGCGAGACCGCGCAGCTGGATCTGCCCGAGCTGGAACTGGCCGGCTTTCGGGAGGCCGCGGCCGCTGCCGCGGAGACGCCGAGCCGCTGGGACGAGGCCATTGCCGAGTGCGAGCGGGCGCTGCTGGCGCGCTGGTATCCGCGCTACCCTAGCAGCCGCAAGCTGGCGGCCCAGCTCGGCGTGTCGCACACCCTGATCGCACGCAAGCTGAAGCAGTATGGGATCGGGTGAGGGGCGCGGACTGTAGCCAGACATTTACACCGCATCCTGGCCAAGGCCTCGGCCAACGATTACAAAGCATTGATTTTTAATAAAAGAAAGACATGGCACGGTTCCTGCCGTTAATCCGGCCAACCATCACCGGAGAGCAGCACCATGTCCGTCAAGCACGATGATCTCGGCTTCGCCACCCGCGCCATCCACCACGGCTACGATTCCCGCCGGGCCCAAGGGGCGCTGGTGCCGCCCATCCACCTGGCCTCCACCTTCACTTTCGAGAGCGTCGAACAAGGCGGTGCCCTGTTCGCCGGACAGGAGCGGGGCTATGTCTACACTCGCCTGGGCAATCCCACCCTGACGCTGCTGGAGGAGCGTCTGGCCAGCCTGGAGGGGGCCGAGGCCGGGCTGGTCACCGCTTCCGGCATGGGCGCCATCACCGCTGCGCTGTGGGCGCTGCTGGAGCCGGGCGACGAGATCGTCACCGACCAGACCCTGTACGGCTGCACCTTCGCCTACTTCCACCACGGCCTGAGCAAGTTCGGCATCACCGTCACCCACGTCGATCTCACCGATCCCGCCCGCCTGGAGGCCGCCCTCGGCCCGCGCACCCGGCTGGTCTACTTCGAGACCCCGGCCAACCCCAACATGCGTCTGGTAGACATTGCCGCGACGGCAGCGATCGCCCACCGTCACGGCGCGCTGGTGATGGTGGACAACACCTATTGCACCCCCTATCTGCAGCAGCCCCTAGCCCTAGGCGCGGACCTGGTGGTGCATTCAGCCACCAAATACCTGGGCGGCCATGGCGATCTGCTGGCCGGGGCAGTGCTGGGCCGGCGCGAGCACCTCGACCGCATCCGCTATTTCGGCCTCAAGGACATGACCGGAGCGGTGCTCTCTCCCATGGACGCCTATCTGGTGCTGCGCGGACTGAAGACCCTGGAGCTGCGTATGGAGCGCCACTGCCACA
This sequence comes from Candidatus Competibacteraceae bacterium, assembly GCA_035575095.1. Classification (GTDB taxonomy): domain Bacteria; phylum Pseudomonadota; class Gammaproteobacteria; order Competibacterales; family Competibacteraceae; genus DATLYF01. The sequence goes on along the minus strand of DATLYF010000056.1, from coordinate 2,755 downwards.
GCGCCCAGCGAGTGGCCGAGTGGCTGGAGCAGCGGCCGGAGGTGGCGCAGGTCTGGTATCCGGGGCTGGCCAGCTTCCCCCAGTACCAACTGGCGCGGCAGCAGATGCGCCTGCCCGGCGGCATGATCGCCTTCGAGCTCACGGCCGGCCTGCGCGGCGGTATGCGCTTCATGAACGCGCTCCAGCTCATCGCCCGCGCCGTCAGCCTGGGCGACGCCGAATCGCTGATCCAGCACCCGGCGAGCATGACCCACTCGCCCTACACCCCCGAGGAGCGCGCTCGCCACGGTATCAGCGACGGCCTGATCCGACTGTCGGTGGGGCTGGAGACGGTCGATGACCTGCTGGCAGACCTGGAGCGGGGTTTTGCGGCACTGAACGCACCGCTAAAAGCGGCCGCCTGAGCCCATCGCTCCTCCTTCAGCCTCCGGCCGCCCGCAGCACCAGTTGCACCACGCCGTATAGCAGCAACACGAACAGCACGGTCATGGCCAGCCCCACGACGATGTAGTGGGCGGGCCGGCCGTGGGTGAAGTCGCGGCGGCGGTTCTTCTCGCTCTGCACGCCGATGAAGGCCGCCAACACGCTCATCACCACCTGGCGCAAGCGCGGTCGCTGCTCTGTCATCCTCTTACCTCGCTCATCAGTTTACTTGTGTAGTCCGCGATCCGATGGGGGTGGGAGGTATCCGTCGTAGTGGCCTCGGCGCCGAGGCCGCAAGCGAGGCAGGATAGCCGAGCGCCGCGAGAACGAAGACAGATACCTCCCACCCCCACCGAACCTGTGGCGGGCAGCTCAGCCCAGCAACCGCTCCACCTGTTCGCTCAGGTGGCGGCGCTGCTCGTTGCGGGTCCGGCCCTCCACACTGGAGAGCCGCGCCGGCGGATAGACGGTCATGATGATGCGCGGCCACGGGTGGCGGCGGTGCGGGTAGCGGCTGAAGATGCAGCGCTCGGCGCCGCTGATACGCACCGGCAGCAGCACCGCCCCGGTACGCTCGGCAATGAAGCCGGCGCCGGCGAACATCGGCCCCGGATCGATGCCATTGCCCACCCGCCCCTCCGGGAACAGGGCCGACCAGCCGCCGTGGCGGATGTGTTCCATCAGGCAGCGGATGGCATGGGGCGTGGTGGGATCGATGGAGCGAAAATCGATCAGCCGCCCCCGCCGCAGCAGCCGGAAGATGGCGTTCCAGGGTTGGCGCTCGGCGAACTCGGGGGTGATACCAAACATCAGCGGGCACGGGGCAATGGCGGCGAGCAGGATGCCGTCGAGGAAGGACACGTGGTTGGCGATCACCAACGCCGGCCCTTGCACGTCACGCCAGTTTTCCAGTCCTTCCACCCGCACGCGCAGCACGAGGCGCAACAGGCGTTGCAACCCTCTAGCCAGGGGGCGGTGGTGCTGGCTGCGGCCGAAGGAGACGGGTTCAGTCACACTCATGGGATTCGTTGGAACGGCTGGCGGACCATCCTGCGTTAAATTTTAACCTGTTGTCGGGACCTCAGGCATCGCCCCTGCCACCCTCGATCGCCAGCCCGTTCAGCAGCACCGGCACCAGGATGCCGCCCAGTCCGGCCAGCTCGGGGGTGCCAGCGCGTCCGTCCAGCGCCGCGGCCAGCGCGCCCACCCGACAGGCCAGCCAAGCCAGAGACAGCGCCATCAGAACAGCCCCAGTTGGGTTTCGGCCGGGGGCGGTGGCGGTAGCTCGCCGAGCCCGGCCACCTGCTGTGCCAGCAGTTCGTGAAAGCGCCGCGCCTGGTCCGGGGCATAGTGGTTGTCGGGGGTGTGCAGGAATACATAGGGCTGCCGGCCCTCATCGATCCACTGCGCCACCTTGGCCACCCAGGGCAGCAGGAAAGGCTCGTTGGCCTGCACCGCGTGGCGGCCGATGAAGCGCACCAGCGGGTGCGCGCCCAAGGCCACGGCATGCACCGGCACGCGCGGCTTCTTGCCCTGGGCGATGCGGGTCGCCTCGTCCTCGGGCGGAGCGCTGAACAAGGCGCGGCTGTCCAGCACCACCCGGTCCATAGCGCGATTGCGCAGCAGATCGTGCAGGCGGCGCTCGCACTCACCCTTGTCGAACCAGTCGGGATGGCGCAGCTCCACGGCATAGCGGAACTCATCCGGCAATGCCTGCAAGTAAGCGGCCAACGCCGGCAGGCCGCTGCCATCGAAGTCCGGCGGCAATTGCAGGAACAGCACGCCGGCGCGCTCCTCCAGGCGGGCCATGAGCTTGAGGAACTGCTGCGTCTCCTCCTCGGCAGCGCGCAGCCGCAGTTCGTGGCTCACCGTGCGCGGGAACTTGCAGCAGAACTGGAACCCCGGCGGCGTCTCCTCGCGCCAGCGCTCCACTGCCTCGGGGCGCGGCAAGCCATAGAAGGTGGAATTGCCTTCGACGCTATTGAAAATCGCCGCGTACTGGCGCAGATAATCGGCGGGCCGGGTATCGGGCGCGAACAGCCGCCCGGTCCAGCGGCGCTCGTTCCAGACGGGACAGCCGAGAAAGTAACGCTGTATGGACATGGCCCAAGAGTGCGGCGACGCCGACCGCGCCGTCAACCGGAGCGCAACGATGATGAGTGAGGCCCTGCGACGCATCCGCGAACTGGTCGGTCCGTCCGGCTGGCTGGACGAGCCGGCGGCGATGGCACCCTTTCTCCAGGAAAGCCGCGGCCTGTTCCGCCACTCTGCCCCGGCGGTGGTGAGTCCGGCCGACACCGCCCAGGTGGCGGCGGTGCTGGCCATCTGCCAT
>DATLYF010000055.1:0-11257 GCA_035575095.1 Candidatus Competibacteraceae bacterium | reverse complement strand
CCGCCGGTCCCGCCAGGGTGTTGCCCTGTACCGCGCAGTTCTCGGCACAGAGCCCGCCGGCCCAGTCGAAGCACTGTGCGCCGCTGAAGCTCGCCGCCCGCCCGCGGGCATCGACGATGCCCACTTGCCGGTAGTCGCGGTCCGGATCGGTGCCGGTCAGGATCGCGATGGCCTGCTCGGGGCTGGCCCCGTTCTCCAGCAGAGCCAGGCCGCGCGGACCGAAGCTGGTGTTGCAATAGCACTGGGTGGCCACTGCGCCCACCCCGGCCCTGGCGTACGGAATGGTGACGCCGACGTTGGGGAACTTGGATTGCACGGCGATCCCCAGGTCGCCGTTGGCGGGGTCGAAGGCGACGATGGAAAAGGTCATGGCGGGTCTCCCGGCTGGGAATGATGGCAACAGCTATCGAATATGTATGAGATAGCACGCCTTGCGGCCTTCGGAGCGCGCTCGTGCGCTCCGAAGGCATAGAGCGGGGATCATCCCACAGGGCTCAGCGTGTGGTGTCGCCGATCTGCCCCGCAGTGGCACTCTCCAGCCGGGTCTTGCGCAGACTCAGCACCACGGATACGGCGATGATGACGGCCACGACGCCGAGCGACCACAGCACCGGGATCTTGATCAGATCGACGATCAGCATCTTCACGCCGACGAACATCAGCACCAGCGCCAGGCCGTACTTGAGCAGCGCGAAGCGGTCGGCGAAATCGGCCAGCAGGAAGTACATCGCTCGCAGGCCGAGGATGGCGAAGATGTTCGAGGTGAGCACGATGAACGGGTCGGAGGTCACGGCGAAGATGGCCGGAATGCTGTCGACGGCAAAGATCAGGTCGGTGATCTCGACCAGCACCAGCACCAGGAATAGCGGCGTGGCGTAGCGCACGCCGTCTTTCCAGTGGAAGAAGTGCTCATCGCGCAGCTCGGGGGTGATGCGCAGGTGCCGGCGCATCCAGCGCAGCGCCGGGTTGGCCTCCAGGTCCGGCTTGTGCTCGGCGAACCAGAACATCTTGATGCCGGTAACCAGCAGGAAGGCGCCGAAGACATACAGGATCCAGTGGAACTGGCTGATCAGCCAGGCGCCGAGCAGGATCATGACGGTGCGCATGACGATGGCGCCGAGCACGCCGTAGAGCAGCACGCGGCGCTGATACTCGATGGGGACGGCGAAGTAGCCGAATAGCATCAGCCAGACGAAGACATTGTCGACTGCCAGCGACTTTTCGATCAGGTAGCCGGTGAGGAACTCGAGCGCCTTGTGGTTGGCCAGCTCGCGCCCGGCGCTGCCGTCCAGATACCACCACAGCAGGGCGGCGAAGGCCAGCGCCAGCAGCACCCAGACCGCCGACCAGCCGGCGGCCTCCCTGAACGAGACGCGGTGCGCCTTGCGCCCGCCCAGCCAGAACAAATCGGCGGCCAGCATCGCCAGCACCAGGCCGAAGAAGCCGGCCCACATCCACCAGGTTCCGATAGTTTCCACTTTGACCTCCAGGCAACGATGTTGCAAACGAAACGGCCCTCGTCCGCGAGGACGAAGGCCGTCGAATACGCACGCACCTTCGCCATCGTCGGCGAAGGTCTCGCTTGCAACTGAGCGTTGCCCGGGCGCCGGGGGGACCGGAGGTCCAGCCGTACTGACGACGCCGCGGCGTGAAGCTACTCCCCTTCCGGGAACCGCAAGGCGCAGGTTAAAAAAGACCGAGCGCCGTTGTCAACCATGGCTGCGCTGCGTGACCCGCTGCAGCCAGGCCTTGAGCGCCTCGATCACCACGTTGGCCTGCTGCGTGTCGAGGGTGGCGCTGTCGGCGTTGCCAGTCATGCGCGCGACGAAGCGGCCCAGGGCGCGCTCGCCGGGATCGCGCACCGCCCCCGCCCGGTACAGGCGCAGCCACAGGGCGCGGATCAGGCGCGCCTGGGGGGTATCCGGTGCGCCGCCGGGGCGCGGCGGCAGGCGCGGCCGCCAGCCGAGGCGGCGCAGTTCGCGCAGCACCCGGGCGCGGCCGCTGCTGTCCAGGGCAGCGGCCGAATCGACGCCGGCCACGCGCCTGAGCAGGGCGCGGTAGGTGCCGTTGTCCAGGTGAAGCTGCTTCTTCGCCAGGTGGATCTTGGCCAGGTCGGCGCGGCGGGGATCGATCATGGAGTTGCGCTGCTCGTCGGGGAATCGTCCTTCTATTGGACCACCGCGACGCGGCGAACCTCACCCCAGCCGGGCCTGCAGATCACCAACGCAGCCATCCAGGCTGCCAGCCTGGGGTAGTCGGTCTCCCGGATGTCGATACCGAAGGTCTTGTGTGGGGCCACCCCGAAATTGAAGAAGTCCATGGAGTCGAAGCAGTCGAGCTGCTCCCGGAACAGTCTGTCGGACTGGATGTGAGTGAGATCGGCATCGGGGCGGTGCTCCCCAAGACCTGCAGCACGGCCTCTCTGAGCTGTTGTTCGGTCATGGCCGCTTCGGCTCTTGCAGCAGGCGCTCCACGATGGCCAGGAATTGCGCGCCGCGGTGGCTGTCGCTGGCGCGGTGGTCGGCGGAGGACTTCGCCAACGAGCTGGCAGACGAGCAGTGCGGTGATGCCGAACAGCATGACGGGTTGCGGAGCGCGGTTGAGAGAAGCCGACGTTCTGTCATCGCCGCGTCCGGAACCACGACCGCGGCGAACCTGAGCGGTAACCCGCTAGTGCCGATGCGCGGGCCTGGCTGCTGCGCAGCAGTTCTTGTATTTCTTGCCGCTCAGGCAAGGACATGGATCGTTGCGCTTGGCTCTGCTCAGGCATTGCTCATGATCCCGGCGAGCCACCCAATCCATGATCAGGGTGGTCGATCGCCCCGTGCGCAGCAGATGCGCCATGCGCTGCATATAAGGATCGATGTGATTGAAGAAGCGCCGGTAGGCGGTGCACAGGTAATTCAATCCGGGATCACCGTCAGCCGTCTCGATGAAACGGTTCTTGGGGCATTCGCCATGACAGGCGAACCGCACTTCGCAGTTCCGGCAGCGTTTGGGGAGCGCATCGAACTTGTCGTTGGCGAACTTGCGTTGCTGCGGAGAACTCAGCAACTCCACCAGCGAGTGCTGGAGAACGTTGCCGAGCCGATAGTCGGGATAGACATAGTGATCACAGGCATAGACATCGCCGTTATGCTCCATGGCCATGGCAGTGCCGCATCGGGGTGCGAATACGCATAATCCGGAGCCCATGCCCATCCAGTTTCCCAACGCCACTTCGAAGGTCTGGACGCAGACCTTGCCGACATCACGGCGTATCCACTCATCGAAGATAGTCACCAGAAACTCCCCGTATTGACGGGGGGTTACACTCCAGGGAGTCACCGGTGCAGCGGCGCCGGACCCGGCATCCAGCGCGGGTGGGGCGGCCAGGGTCAGGTTCAGGTCCCTGGCCGCTCGGTCGGCCTTGCGTTCGACCAGGGGAATGAATTGGATGAACCCGGAGCCGATCTCCTTCAGAAAACGGTAGACCTCCAGTGGATGATCGGCATTGAGTCGGTTGACGACGGTCAGCGTATTGAAAGCCGTTCCCTGTCGCTTCAGAGCTTCGATGCCGCGCATGACGGCAGCGAAGGTCGGATGTCCCTGCTTATCGACACGATAACGGTCATGCAAATGGGCAGGGCCATCCAGGCTTATGCCGACCAGGAAGTCGTGCTCGCTCAGAAACCGGCACCATTCGTCGTCGAGCAAGGTGCCGTTGGTCTGTATGGCGTTGCGGATCGGGCGGCCATCGGCGTACTGCTTCTGTATGCTGATGGCCTTGCGAAAGAAATCGATCCCGAGCAGTGTGGGTTCCCCGCCCTGCCAGATGAAGTGAATCTCCGGGGTGGTCTGAAGCTGGATGTACTGCCGGATGAACGCTTCGAGTGTCTCATCGGCTATCCGAAATCTTTCTCTCTTGGGGAACAGCCGTTCTTTCTCTTGATAGAAACAGTACTGGCAATCCAGATTGCACAAGGGGCCGACGGGCTTGGCCATTACATGGAATGAGCGGATCATGACAACGCCACCGGCTCGGCTCCAGGGCGGCCGGCGCGAGCCCCGCTGCGTCCTCTGGGCGAGGCTCGACCTGCCGTCCGCTTTACCTCAAATAGGGTGCAGCTATTGCCGTAGGCTGACCTGGACTGCCGGCAGCGCGGGCTGGCCGTCCAGGGTGGTCACCTCCTTGAGCCAGCTATCCAGCACCTGCGGGTGCTCGGCAAGCCATTTGCGCGCGGCTTCGTTTGGCTTCAGGCCGTGGTCGAGAATCAGACCCATCATCTGGTTCTCCATCTCCAGGGTGAAGCGCATGTTCTTGAGCAGCTTGCCGACGTTGGGACATTGCGCCAGATAGCCCTTGCGCACCACGGTGTGGACGGTGGCGCCGCCGAAGTCGGGGCCGAAGTACTTGTCGCCGCCGGTGAGATAGCGGATCTCGAAGTTGGTGTTCATGGGATGCGGTTCCCAGGCCAGGAACACGATCCAGTTGCCGCTGGCGATGCGCCGCTTGACCTGGCTGAGCATGGCCTGTTCGCTGGATTCCACCAGCCGCCACTTGCCCAGGCCGAAGTCGTTGGCATCGATCATCTTGCGCAGCGACAGATTGGCCGGCGCTCCCGATTCGATGCCGTAGATCTGTCCACCGAAGCGCTCGGCGTACTTGGCCAGATCGGCGAAGTCCTTCACGCCGGCCTCAAAGGCGGCCTTGTTCACCGCCAGCGTGAACTTGGCGCCCGCGAGATTCTCACCGACGACCTCGATGCTGCCGTCCTTGAGGTAAGCGTCGATCTTGTCGGTCTGGGCCGGCATCCAGTTGCCCAGGAACACGTCGATGTCCTGGTTCTTCATGCTCTGGAAGCCGACCGGCACGGCCAGGATCTGAACCTGCTGGCGGTAGCCCAGGCTCTCCAGCACTACGCCGGCCAGGGCGTTGGTGGAGGCGATGTCGGTCCAGCCCGGGTCGCTGAAGCGCACCGTCTGGCAACTCGCCGGATCGGCGGCGTGGCCAGTGGTGGACAGAGTCAGGGCGAGGGCGGCGGCTAGGCCGCCGAGCAGCTTGCGATGGCGCATGGTGGTTTCTCCGCTGGTGGTGGTGGCCCGCCTTGGGGGGCGGGCCTTGTCGATCTCGGGCGAGCGCTCACGATACCCGCGGGAAGCGGGCGCGGCGCTCCAGGTCGTCCAGGTCGATGGTGTTACGCATGTACATGCGGCTGGCGTCCTGGAACGGCTGGTGATCCCAGGGCTGGACCCGGCCCTGGCTGAGGGCCTGGTAGACCAGCCGCCGCCGGCGCTGGCTGGCGATCACGTCCTGGCGCATGCGGTCGCTGTCCCAGCGCGTCTGCGCCTCGCGCCGGAACTGGCTGAGGAGCTGCCGGTGGGCCGGCGAGTTGGCCAGATTGACCCGCTCCTGGGGGTCGTTGCGCAAGTCGTAGAGCTGGTCCGGATCGGGGCTGGAGCAGACGAACTTGTAGTCGCCGCGGCGGATCATGAACAGGGGCGCAATGGCGCCCTCGCCCAGGTACTCACCGAACACCTCGTCGTGGCCGCCGCTGCCGCAGAGATGGGGCAGCAGGCTGCGGCCGTCGATGGCGGTGGGCAAGGGCGGGGCGGCGCCGTCGTGGGCCAGGTCGATGAAGGTGGGCAGCAGGTCGATGGTCGACACCGACTGCTTTACCCGGCGCGGCTGGAAATGGCCGGGGGCGTGGACGATCAGCGGCACCCGCGCCGAGCCCTCGAACCAGTTCATCTTGTACCACAGGCCGCGCTCGCCCAGCATGTCGCCGTGATCGCCGGAGAACACCACGATGGTGTCGTCGGCCAGGCCGGTGTCCTGTAGGACGGCGAGCAGGCTGCCGATCTGGTCGTCCACGTAGCTCATATTGCCGTAGTAGGCGCGGCGGGCGTTGCGGATCTGCTGTTCGCTGATCTCCACCTCGTCCATGGCGCAGACAAAGCGCAGGCGCTGCGAGTGCGGATCCTGATCGGCGGGGGCGATGTGCACGCGCGGCAGATCGATCTCGTCCTCGCGATAGCGGTTCCAGTACTCGGCCGGGGTGGCGTAGGGATCGTGCGGGTGGGTGAACGATACCACCAGGCAGAATGGCCGCTGGTCGGTTCCGCGCACGTGGTCGTAGAGCCAGCGCCGGGCGTGGAAGGCCACCTCGTCGTCGAAGTCGAGCTGGTTGGAGCGCACGCAGGTGCCGGCCTGGGTCACCGAGCTCATGTTGTGGTACCAGCTCGGGCGGTGCTCGAAGTTCTCCCAGTCCGGGGTCCAGCCGTAGTCGCCGGGATAGATATCGGTGGTCAACCGCTCCTCGAAGCCGTGCAACTGATCCGGCCCGCAGAAGTGCATCTTGCCCGACAGTGCGGTGCGGTAGCCGGCGGCGCGCAGGTAATGGGCGAAGGTGGGCGTGTCGGCGGGGAAGTCAGCGGCGTTGTCGTAGGCGCCGATGGCGCTGGGCAGCCGGCCGGCCATCAATGTAAAGCGCGAGGGCGCGCACAGCGGGCTGCTGCAATAGGCCGAATCGAACACCACGCCCTCGGCGGCGAGGCGATCGAGGTGCGGGGTCTTGACCGTGGGATGGCCGTAGCAGGGCATGGCTTGCACTGCCATCTGGTCGGCCATGATGAACAGGATATTGGGCTGTCGCTGCTTCATGTCGGAGTCCTGGCCTGATGGATGATGCTTTCACCCATAAATGGGTTTATATCTGGATCATTCCAAAAAGATTGGATTTACGCGAAGAATGGCACTGCTATAGTGTCTTGTGAACGATTACCCAGTGCATGATTTTCATAAATATGACTTATGCCAATTCCGAGCCGTGAATTGCCCCCACCGCACTATCTGGTGGTATTCGAGGCAGTCGCCCGCCATCTCAGCCTGACCCGCGCCGCCCGCGAGCTGGGCACCACCCAGCCGGCGGTAAGCCATCAGATCCGTCAACTGGAGCGGCACCTGGATGCCCAGCTGTTCTACCGCGCCCACCGCGGCGTGACCCTCACCGACCACGGGCGGCGCTTATACGAGGCGGTACAGCGCGGCTTCGGCACCATCCTGGAGGCGCTGACCGAGATCCGCCGCCCGGCCGCCCCCGGCACCCTCAACGTCGCCACCGACTTCGGCTTCGCTGCCTTCTGGCTGCTGCCACGCCTGCCTGCCTTCCGCGCCCGCTATCCCGACATCGACGTGCGGGTGATCACCGCCCAGCGCGCCTTCGACATCGCCACCGAGTCGATCGACATCGCCATCGTTTTCGGCCGGCCGCCGTTCCCCCAGGCCATCGCCAAGCCCCTGTGCAGCGAGGAGGTCTTTGCGGTGTGCAGCCCACGCCTGCTGGCCGAGCGCCCCATCCGCCGCCTCGAGGACCTGCGCGACTGTCCGCTGCTGCAACTGGGCAGCGAGGAGGAGACGCGCTGGTACACCTGGAGCTCCTGGTTCCGCGCCTGTGGCGCTCCCCTGGTGCCGCGCGGGCCGATGCTGAGCTTCGACAACTACATCTTGCTGATCCAGGCGGCCATCGCCGGGCAGGGCGTGGCCTTGGGCTGGTCGCTGCTGGTGGACGAGCTGCTGCGGGTGGGACAGTTGGTGCGGGCGCTGGAGGTCAGCGTCAGCTCGGAGCGCGGCTATTACGTGCTGCTGCCCGAGGCACGGCGGGTCAGTGCGGCGGCCTTTCCGTTCCGCCAGTGGCTGCTGCAGGAGTTGGAGGAAGGGCGGTGCTGAACTTGCGTTTCTGCCGAACTCGGTAATTCCTTATAAGGAACGATTACGCTCAGGTATTCCGGCAAGGTCCGCTCACCGACCCATCAACAGGGCGACGCACGAGGGGGCGCGCTGGCACACCATGACAGGAAGCTACGACATTCCGCTGGTGATTCTCTCGGTGATCGTGGCAGTGTTCGCCTCGTTCACGGCCCTGCATCTGGCCAGCCGGGTGGCGCACGGCCGAGCTGGCCTCTACTGGCTGGTGGGTGGGGCCTTGGCCATGGGCACCGGCATCTGGGCCATGCACTTCCTCGGCATGCTGGCCTTCCGATTGCCCGTCCCGCTCGGCTACGAACCCGGACTGACCCTGCTCTCCCTGCTCATCGCCGTCATCGTCTCCGGCTTCGCCCTGTACCTGGTGAGCCGACCACGATTGTCGCTGCAACTGCTGATCCTCGGCGGGCTGGCGATGGGGCTAGGCATCTGCGGCATGCACTACACCGGCATGGCGGCCATGCGCATGCTGCCGCCCATCGAATACGACCCCTGGCTGTTCGCCGCCTCGGTGGTCATCGCCATCGGCGCCTCGCTGCTCGCGCTGTCGGTCGCCTTCCGCCTGCGCGACGGCTTGAGCGGTCACTTCACCGAGCTCCAGCACGTCGGCGCCGCCGTCATCCTCGGCAGCGCCATCAGCGGCATGCACTACACCGGCATGGCCGCCGCCCATTTCGCCCCGGGCAGCCTGTGCCTGACCAGCGACGGCATCGGCGGCAGCGGGCTGGCTGCCGCCATCGCCGTCATCACCCTGCTGATCCTGTCTCTGGCGCTGGTGGTGACGCTGCTGGATGCGCGCCTGGAGAGCAAGGCCCGGCTCGCCGAGCAGCTTCACCAGGCCAATCGCGAACTGACCCGCCTGGTCCGCCACGATACCCTCACCGGCCTGCCCGGGCGTGCCCTGCTGGAGGAGCGCATCGCCCGCCAGATCGAGCAAGCGCAGGCACGCCAGGGCTTGTTCGCGGTGGTGTTCATCGATCTGGACGGTTTCAAGGAGATCAACGACAGCCTCGGCCATCACCAGGGCGACGAGCTGCTGCGCCAGGTGGCCGCTCGCCTCAGCAGCAGCCCGCGGCACGACGACCTGGTGGCGCGCATCGGCGGCGACGAGTTCGTGCTGGTCGCCGGGATCAGCGCCGTGCAGGATGTGGCCGCCATCTGCGAGCGGGTGCTGGCGACCCTGACCCGGCCGGTGCTGCTGGGGGAGTCGCAGCGGCTGATCTCCGCCAGCCTGGGCGTGGCCCTCTATCCCTATGACGGCGACGACGCGCGCTCGCTGCTGATCAACGCCGACGCGGCCATGTACCGGGTCAAGAAACGCGGCCGCAATGGCTACGAGCTCTACGCCGCTGCGGGCAATGCCGATGCGCAGCGCCATCTCGAGCTGCAGTACGACCTCTACCAGGGGCTGCAGAGCCAGCAGTTCGAGCTGCACTACCAGCCCATCTTCGCCTGCCCCGATGGGCGCATCGTCGGCGCCGAGGCGCTGCTGCGCTGGTGCCATCCCGACAAGGGCTTGATCGCCCCCGGCGAGTTCATCCCCCTGGCCGAGCGTACCGGACTCATCATCGCCCTTGGGCAGTGGGTGCTGCAGCAGAGCTGCCGTCAGCTCGCCCGCTGGCGTGCGCAGGGCCATCCGCTGTGGCTGTCGCTCAACCTGTCGCCGCGCCAGTTTGAGCAGGCCGACCTGGTGGAGAGCATGCGCCGGGTGCTGACCGAGTGGCCGCTGCCGGCGGGCACGCTGGTTCTGGAAATCACCGAGAGCGTGGCGCTGCACAATCCCGAGCACAGCGTGCGGGTGCTGGAGGAGCTGGAGCGGTTGGGTCTGCGGGTAGCCCTGGACAATTTCGGTACCGGCTACTCCAGCCTCGGCTACCTGCGCCGCTTCTGCGTGCACAAGCTGAAGATCGACTGCAGCTTCATCGCCAACCTGGGCCGCCAGCGCGACGACGCCCTGGTGGCGGCGATCATTGCCCTGGGCCACACCCTCGGCCTGCAGGTGGTGGCCGAGGGCGTGGAAACCCCGCAGCAGTTCGCCCGTCTGCGTCAGCTCGGCTGCGACGAGGTGCAGGGTTTCCTGCTCGGCCGTCCCATGCCCGCCGCCGAGTTCGAGGCCTGGCTGGCACGCCCGCAGCCGCTGACGCTGGCCGGCCGGCCGGAACTGCACCGGGTGCCGTAGGGGCGGGGGTGGCCGCGATTGCCCACACCCGCGGAAATAAACCCCAAACTTTGCCTTCCCCGCCGTTTGCCGCTAAAATCCCGCCCGCTCTTAGGGGAGTAGCCGCCCTCCGCCAGGAGGGGTCTGCGTCAACACACTAGCCGACAGGCTTGGCGCAGGCGGCCCACGGGTTTGGCGAGACCTTTGGCATCGTCGCTCCGCAACCCTGGGTCGGGCCGGAGCGCTTTGCCATCGGTTCGCGATCGCCCGACCCCGGAGTCCCTTCATGGAAGCCTTCCTCATCTCCACCGGCATCGTCGCCATCGCCGAGATCGGCGACAAGACCCAGCTCCTGTCGCTGCTGCTGGCCGCCCGCTTCCGTCGTCCTTGGCCCATCGTGCTCGGTATTCTCGCCGCCACCCTGGCCAACCACGCTGCCGCCGGCGCCGTCGGCAACTGGCTCGCCGGCCTGCTGGGCGGGCAGGGGCTGCGCTGGGCGGTGGGGCTGTCGTTCCTGGCGGTGGCCGGCTGGGCGCTGATCCCGGACAAACTGGACGCGGAGGAGGGCGCGCCCAAGGCCGGCTGGGGTGCGTTCACCGCCACCCTGGTGAGCTTTTTCCTGGCCGAGATCGGCGACAAGACCCAGGTGGCGACGGTGATGCTGGCCACCCAGTTCCACGGGCTGGCCTGGGTGGTGCTGGGCACCACGCTGGGCATGATGCTGGCCAACGTGCCGGCGGTAATGCTCGGCCATGCCGCAGGCGCGCGCTTCGCCCTGTCCTGGGTGCGCTATGTGGCAGCAGGGCTGTTCGCCCTCATGGGTGCGCTGGTGCTGGCCGGGATGGAGTTCAAGTTCTGGTGAGAGGGGGGCTTGCCTCGGCCGCGCCCGCGCTGGCCGGGCGTGGCATGTCTGCCGCGTTCTCGCCGAAGCCACCGGCCGGCATGGCTTCAGCGCCGCGCGCGCCGATCTCGGGCGGCAGCGGCGTGGCGCTGGCCTCAGGCAGTACCTTGAAGGATTCCTTGGCCATCACCGGCACCCAGTGGCGGCGGCGCATGCGATATAGGGCGAAGCCGCACACCCCGAGGCCGATCGCGGCGCAGAAGGCGAACAGGCCCAGCGGACCGAGCGGGCGCATCAGCGCCGCGGCCAGCACCGGGCCGGCGGCGGCGGCTATGCTGTAGGATAGCAGCAGGCCGCCGGCGGCCTGTACCCGATCCTGGGCGTCGATGTAGTCATTGGCGTAGGCCACGGCCAGCGGATAGAGGGTGGCGCTGAAGCCGCCGAAGCCGCCCACCAGCGTCATCAGCAGCCAGCCGTACTGGCGCCAGAAGCCGGCCGGCGGGTGCTGCCCGCC
>DATLYF010000054.1:0-7660 GCA_035575095.1 Candidatus Competibacteraceae bacterium | reverse complement strand
GCTCCCGTGGCCGAGATCGCCGATCGGACCCGCCGCAAATGGAATGGCGCCGGAGTCTTCACCGCGGTGACAGCGGCGATGCGCCGGCTGCGGGGCTATCAGGGCTGGAGCGTGATCTGCACCATGACGCGGGAGAACCTGGACTATCTCGTCGCCATGGTGGAATTCTTCCACGCCCACGAGGTGCCGACCTGCATGCTCAACGTCGCCCGCTGCACCCTGCCGGGGGGGCGGCTGGTCCGGGCCGACGATACGGAACTGGCCAGGCGCTATTGCCAGGCGCTCGACCGCAGCTACGAGCTGTTCCTGGCAAGCGGTCGCAAGCTGGTGGTCGCCAACTTCGCCAATATCCTGATCAGCATCGTCGCCCCGAGCGCACGGCGTTTGATGTGCGACATATCGCCCTGCGGCGGCGGGCGCAGCTTCTTCGCCCTGGCCGCGAATGGCGATCTGTTTCCGTGCAGCGAGTTCATCGGCCTGCCGACGTTCAACGGCGGCAATCTCTTCCGGGAGCCGCTGCAACAGGTCCTGGAGAGCGAGGCTTTCCGGCTCGTCACCGGGCGCAAGGTCGAGGACATCGCCCCCTGCCGCCAGTGCGCGATCCGGCATTTCTGCGGCGCCCCCTGCCCGGCGGAGGCGCACGAGATGCACGGTGGCATGGATCGGATCGGCGCCTACTGCGCTTTCTATGTGGAGCAGGCCCGTTACGCCTTCCGCCTGATCGCCGACGGCAAGGAGGATGCCTACCTGTGGGACGGGTGGGATACCGGCACGGAGATAGTCTTCGCATTCGGCAGCGCCTGATACGGGGTCCCCATCAGGCGGCCGGCTCTCCGCCGGCCGCCTCATCAATGGGAACGGCTGCGTATTCGCTGGCGACCGGATGAGCGCCCGCCCAATAATATGCAGAGCCCCATTCAGGGAACGTCAACCAGGAGTCGTCATGACCGAGTTCGTCTTAGGGATTATCGTGCTGGCCATCGTGCTGCTGGTGCTGGGGGTGAAGTCGGTCCCCCAGGGCATGGAGTACACGGTGGAGCGGTTCGGCCGCTATACCCGTACTCTGCATCCGGGTCTGAACTTCATCTTCCCGCTCATCGACCGCGTCGGGCGCAAGTTGAACATGATGGAGACGGTGCTGGATGTGCCTTCCCAGGAGATCATCACCAAGGACAACGCGATGGTGAAGGTGGACGGGGTGGTGTTCTACCAAGTACTGGACGCGGCCAAGGCCGCCTACGAGGTCAACAACCTGGAATTCGCCATCCTCAACCTGACCCAAACCAATATCCGCACGGTGATGGGCTCCATGGACTTGGACGAACTGCTGTCCAAGCGCGACGAAATCAATTCTCGGCTGCTGCACGTGGTCGACGACGCCACCACGCCCTGGGGTATCAAGGTGACCCGCATCGAGATCAAGGACATCGCCCCGCCCAAGGATCTGGTGGACGCCATGGCGCGGCAGATGAAGGCCGAACGCGACAAGCGCGCCGCCATTCTCGAGGCCGAGGGCCGCAAGCAGGCCGAGATCCTGCGCGCCGACGGCGAGAAGCAGGCCGCCATCCTCGAGGCTGAGGGCCGCAAGGAAGCCGCCTTCCGCGACGCCGAGGCGCGCGAGCGCCTGGCCCAAGCCGAGGCCCGCGCCACCCTGATGGTGTCCGAGGCCATCGCCAAGGGCAACGTGCAGGCGGTGAACTACTTCGTGGCGCAGAAGTACGTGGACGCCTTGGGTCAATTCGCTCAGTCGCCCAGCCAGAAAATGGTGTTCCTGCCGCTGGAGGCGACCAGCATCATGGGCGCGCTCGGCGGTATCGGCGAGCTGGCCAAGGAGGCGCTGCAGGGGATGAGACCGGTGGCGCGGGGCGGCGGCGATGCCTGAGCTGTTCTCCGCCCCGCACTGGGCCTGGTGGACGCTGGCGGCGGCTCTGATCGTCATCGAGATCCTGGCGCCCGGCACGTTTTTCCTGTGGATGGGGGTCGCCGCCGCCCTGGTGGGCCTGCTGGTGCTGCTGCTGCCGGAGCTGTCCTGGCAGGTGCAGGCTCTGGTGTGGGCGCTGCTGTCGGTGAGCACTATCGGTGCCACCTGGCTCTGGCTCAAGCGCCATCCGCGGGCGGCCGCACCCGAGACCACCCTCAACCGCCGCGGTCAGCAGTACGTGGGCCGGGTGTTCACCCTGACCGAGGACATCGTCAACGGCCGCGGCCGGCTGCGCGTGGACGACACCCTGTGGCGGGTCGAAGGCCCGGACTGCGCCGCCGGCGTCCGGGTCAAGGTGGTGGGAGTGGACGGCGTGGTGCTGAAGGTGGAGCGGAATTCGGGTTGAATCCCGCTCCCGAATGCCGGGATTTCAACCAGTCCGTCCCGGCAGCACGTCCTTGAGCTTGGCATGGGCCTCGCGCAACACCTGCTCGGTGGTCGGCCAGTCGATGCAGGCGTCGGTCACCGACACGCCGTATTTGAGCTGGCTGAGATCCTCGGGGATGGGCTGGTTGCCCCAGTTGATGTGGCTCTCCAGCATCAGGCCGATGATGGAGCGGTTGCCTTCCAGGATCTGGTGCACGCAGTCGTGGAACACCAGCGGCTGCAGCGCCGGATCCTTGTTAGAGTTGCCATGGCTGCAGTCCACCACGATATTGCTGGGCAGCCCGGCTTTTTCCAGCTCCTGCTCGCACAGGGCAATGGCCACCGAGTCGTAGTTGGGCTGGGTGCCGCCGCGCAGCACCACATGGCCATAGCGGTTGCCCTTGGTACGGATCACCGCCACCTGGCCGTACTGATTGATGCCCAGGAAACTGTGCGGCGAGGACACCGAGTGCAGGGCGTTGATGGCCACCTTGAGACCGCCGTCGGTGCCGTTCTTGAAGCCCACCGGCGAGGATAGGCCGCTGGCCATTTCGCGGTGGGTCTGGGATTCGGTGGTGCGGGCGCCGATGGCGGTCCAGGAAATGAGGTCCGATAGGTACTGGGGGCTGATCGGGTCGAGGGCCTCGGTGCCGGTGGGCAGGCCCATCTCGGCCAGTTCCAGCAGCAGGCCGCGGGCCATCTGCAGACCCTTCTCGATGTGGAAGGAGTCATCCATGTCAGGGTCGTTGATCAACCCCTTCCAGCCGGTGGTGGTGCGCGGCTTCTCGAAATACACCCGCATGATCACGAACAGAGTGTCGGCCACCTCGTCGGCCAGGGCCTTGAGCCGGCGGGCGTAGTCGCGGGCCGCCTCCAGGTCGTGAATGGAGCAGGGGCCGACCACCACGAACAGGCGGGGGTCCTGACGATCCAGGATGCGCTGCACGGTGCCGCGGCCTTCCAGCACGGTGCGCTCGGCGCGCTCGGTCAGCGGCAAGCGCTGTTTCAGTGTCTCCGGCGTGAGCAGCACTTCCTGGGAGAGGACGTTGATGTTGTAGACGCGGGTGTCTTGCATGGCCGGTACCTGAAAACGTGCAGAACTGGGCCTAGCAGTATAACAAGCTACGGTCAGGCCGGTGAGGCTGGTGCAAGGAAGGGAAACGGGCGTCCATGCCCGAAGCGACGATTCCTGTCCGGATGCGGGCGTATGCTAGGTCGTTGTCCCCTGAGCGCGGCCATCCCTGGCAGGCAAGCGAGAGAGCCCTCGGCCCCAACTCCCTCTACTCTGTCGCGGCGCTTTCCCTGGTGCGGAACCGCTCGTCCCTGGCCTGTCCTGGTGTTCCCCGTTCCGTGCTCCCTGGGGGCGGCCCCGGGTTCCAGTGGTCTGCCAAGAAATTCCTGCCGTCGCGGCGGCGGCATCCTGGCGGATGGACGCTGATGGCGGACTTCCCTGGCGCATCCTGCGCATGCCGTACGGGCAAAAACCCGCCGGCAACCTCCTGGTAAGGTGGGAGGCATCCATGCCCCCGCTGGACCATCCTTGTCCCAACTCCTGTGCTTGCCAGCTTGCAGGGTTGGGACATATGGTGACACGGGTGCGGCGGTTTGCCTGTTAGCTGTTGACGCCTGGAAATGTGAAAAATGCACTGGCGGCCGCTACCAGCGACTCGGCAGGCGCTTGAGCAGGGTGATGTGCTTGTCGTGGATCTCGATGTAGCCGCCCACGCACAGTTCCTTGAGGATGCGGCTCACCATCTCGCGCGAGGCGCCCACCATGTCGGCGATGTTCTGCTGGGTCAGACGCTGACGGATCTGGCCGTTCTGCCCGGCCTCGCTAGCCAGTTGGGTGAGGGTGCGGGCGACCCGGCCGTAGACGTCGTGCAGGGCCAGGTTCTTGACCTTGGCGGTGAGGTGGCGGATGCGTTGGGCCAGGTTCTGCAGCAACTTGATGGCCAGTTCCGGGTGCTGGTTGAGGCAGCGCAGGAACTCCTGGCGTGCGATCAGCATCAGCCGGCTCGACTCCATGGTCATCACCGAGGCCGAGCGCGGCGCATTGTCGAGGATGGCCAGTTCGCCGAAGTGGCTGCCGGGGCCGAGGAAGGACAGCACCACTTCCTTGCCGTCCTCGTCGCCGGCGTAGACCTTGACCTGGCCGCTGAGCACCACGTAGAGGGTGTCACTGTGCTCGCCCTCGTTGATGAGCACGGCGTTCTTCGGATAGGTTTTCACCAGACCGAGCGAGGCCAGCAACGCCAGCTCGTCCGGGCTCAGGCCGGCGAACAGGGGGACGTTGGCCAACGGGGATGTTTGCGCCATCGGAACCTCGGCAGACATGGAGCAGTGGACGACACGACCCTCACCATATTCTTAAGTGTAATGAATCTCGAGCGCTAAGAGAGGCTGTGGCGGCGATGGCGTTGCGCTGGTTGCGCATGGCACTGCTCACCCTGGCCTCGGCTCTGGCCCTGCTGGGACTGGCCCTGGTGCCGCCGCTGCTCGGGCTGGAGGGGGACGTCGGGCCGGAATGGCTGTTCCGCCTGCGCGGCCCGCGCCCGGCGCCGGACGAGGTGGTGGTGGTGACCATCGACCGCGAGTCCTCGCGCCGTCTCGCCCTGCCCAACATCCCCCGGCAATGGCCGCGTGCGCTGCATGCCCGGCTGGTGCGCAAGCTGGCGGCGGAGGGGGCGGCGGTGATCGCCTTCGACGTGCTCTTCCACGAGCCGCGCGAAGCCGAACAGGACGAGGATTTCGCCGCCGCCCTGCGCGAGGCCGGCAACGTGGTGCTGTTCGAATATCTGGAGCGCGACCGGGAGACCCGGCAGGGGGCTACCCCGCTCGCCGTGGAGATCGAACGGCGTCAGCCGCCCATCCCGCTGCTGGCCGAGGCCAGCGCCGCCCTGGCGCCCTTCCCGCTGCCGAAGACGTCGCAGCCGGTGCGGCAGTTCTGGCTGTTCAAGAACGGCGCCGGCGATACCCCGACCCTGCCGGTGGCGGCCTTGCACGTCTACGCCCGTCCGCTCTACGGAGCGCTGCTGCAGTTGCTGGCGGCAGAGGCGCTCGACCCGGCGCTGCCCACGCTCGAGCAGTTGCGGCACCACGCCGGCTTGATGGAGCTAGCGCGGCGGCTGCGCCACCATCTGCACCGCGATCCTGACCTTGCCGCGCGCCTGCTGGCGCGGGCGCAGAGCCTGTCCCTCGACCCGGCCCAGCAACGGCTGCTGCACGCCCTGATCCGCCTGCACGCGGCGCACGAGGACAGCCAGTATCTGGACTTCTACGGCCCGCCGCGCAGCATCCGCACCATCCCCTACCACCTGGCCCTGGAACAGCCCCTGGAGCTGCGCGGCAAGGCGGTGTTCGTGGGCTTTTCCGAGAACTTCCAACCGCAGCAAAAGGACGGCTTCGTCACCGTCTATTCCCAGGCCGACGGCGTCGACCTGAGCGGCGTGGAGATCGCCGCCACCGCCTTCGCCAACCTGCTAGAGGAGCGCGCGGTGCGCCCCCTGGGCGGCGAGGCCTATGCGCTGCTGCTGCTGGTCTGGGCGGTGCTGGCGGTGCTGCTGCTGGTGCTGCTGCCGGCCGCCTGGTTGCTCACCGGTGGCGCCCTGCTGCTGCTCGGCTACCTCGGCGGCGCGGTCTGGCTGTTCGGGCGCGACGGGCTGTGGCTGCCGCTGCTCGGACCGCTGCTGTTGCAGGTACTGCTGCTGCTGGCGCTGTACGGGCGCTATCTCTATAGCCGCGCCGCCCACCGCCGGCTGCAACAGGCCGCGGCCCTGTACCTGCCGCGCCAGGCCATGGCCGCCTTGGCGCGCGGTCCACAGCACGTGCAGCGCCCGGGGGAGCAGGTGTTCGGCGTCTGCCTGGCCTCCGACGCCGAGCGCTACACCGCCCTGGCGGAGAGCCTCGCGCCGGCGGAGCTGCACGCCCTGCTCAACCGCTACTACCACGCCCTGTTCGAGCCGGTGCGGCGTCATGGCGGCTGGATCTCGGACGTGGTCGGCGATGCCATGCTGGCGGTGTGGAGCGCCGCGCTGCCGCCTGCGGAGCTGCGCCGCCAGGCCTGTCTGGCGGCACTGGAGGTGCTGGCGGCGGTGGAGCGTTTCAACCAGGGGCAGGGCCTGCGCCTGCCGACCCGCCTGGGCCTGCACTGCGGACCGCTGCTGCTGGGCAGCCTGGGCGGCCAGGACCACTACGAATATCGGGCGGTGGGCGATGTGGTCAACGCCGCCACCCGGGTGCAGGAACTGAACAAGCGCCTGGGCACGCGGCTGCTGGTATCGGGGGCGGTGCTGGAGGGGCTGGAGGGCTTCGTCAGCCGGCCCCTAGGCAGATTCCGCCTGCCGGGCAAGCGCCAGATCCTGCAGCTCTGCGAGCTGTGCGGCCAGGGCCAGGCCGATCCGGCCACCTGGCAGCGCCATGTCCAGTTCGCCCGGGGGCTGGAAGCGTTCCAGCGGGGCGAATGGGCACTGGCCCTGCAGCTGTTCCAGCAACTGCTGGACAGGCATGGCGAGGACGGGCCGGCGCGCTACTACCTGCAGCTCTGTGGCGGCTACCTGCAGCAGCCGCCCGCTCACTGGGACGGCGTGGTGACGCTGTCGAAAACCGGATGACGCGCACCGAATAGATTTGAATCTCCGGCGAGTTCGGCCACTATTACGCAAAAATAAGTAAACAAACCTCGCAAAAATAAGGTTGCCGCGATGCTGCGAAGCGGCTGCCATCCCCCCATCCAGCGGCCATAGGGAGTGTCATGGAGCTACGCAAGCCGGTCCTGCTGCAACTGCTGTTCGTCTGCGCCCTGCTGTCGGCCTCGGCGCAGGCCCAAGATTCCTGTGAGCCCTGGGTGGCGCGTATCGAGTCGGCCGAAGGCCGGGTCGAGGCCAAGCGCTCCGGGCAGACTACCTGGCAGGCGGTGCGCCTCGGCGATGCCTTCTGCTACGGCGACAGCATCCGTGTCGAGGACAACAGCCGGGCGGCGGTGCTGCTGGCGCCGGATCAGACGCTGCTGCGCCTCGATCAGAAGACCACCATCACTCTGACCGCCCCCGAGCCTGCCGCGCAGGCTTCCTGGCTGGACCTGCTGCGCGGCGCCGTGCACTTCATCAGCCGCACGCCGCAGCCGCTCAAGATCAAGACCCCCTATGTCAACGCCGCCGTCGAGGGCACCGAGTTCCTGCTGCGGGTGGAGCCCAGTCGTACTGCCCTGTGGGTGTACGAGGGCCGGGTGCTGGCCAGCAACGAACACGGCGAACTGCGCCTCGGCGGCGGCGAGGCGGCGCTGACCGAGGCCGGCCAGGCGCCACGCAAGCGCCT
>DATLYF010000053.1:0-3161 GCA_035575095.1 Candidatus Competibacteraceae bacterium | reverse complement strand
GCAGCCCGAGCAGTTCGGCAAGCTGGCCATAGCTGGCCACCCGCCCCGGCGGGATGCGCGCCATCATGTCCCAGATGGCGCGGTAAGGATGGCGTGCAGTCATGAGCGCCGCGCCATTCAGCCGCCGCACGCCAGGGCCAGGGCGAGCTGCGCCCCCAGACGGGCGTTGTGCTTGATGAGGGCGATGTTGGCGGCCAGGCTGCGCCCGCCGCTCAACGTCCGGATACGCTCCAGCAGAAACGGAGTGACGCGCTTGCCGCTGATGCCCTGGGCCGCGGCCTCGGCCAGGGCAGCGTCGATGAGGGCGCCGAGCGCGGCCGGCTCCAGGGCCTCCGCCTCCGGCAGCGGATTGCCGATTACCACACCGCCGGCCAGCCCCAGCGCCCACTTGGCGCGGATGAAGGCGGCTAGCTGGTCGGGCGTATCCAGGCGATAGTCGGCGCGGAAACCGCTGTCGCGGGTATAGAAAGCGGGAAAGGCCTCCTGGCCGTAGGCGATCACCGGCACGCCCCAGGTCTCCAGGTATTCCAGGGTCAGGCCGATGTCGAGGATGGACTTGGCCCCGGCACAGACTACTGCCACGCTGGTGCGCGCCAGTTCGGTGAGGTCGGCGGAAATGTCCAGGCTGGTCGGTGCCCCGCGGTGCACGCCGCCGATGCCGCCGGTGACGAGCACCGCGATCCCGGCCAGGGCGGCGCAGAGCATGGTGCCGGCCACGGTCGTGGCGCCGTGGCGGCCGGTGGCGACCACGTAGGGCAGGTCGCGACGGCTGACCTTGAGCACCTCGGGGCTGCGCCCCAGCAGCTCCAGCTGGGTCTCGTCCAGGCCGATGCGGATGCGCCCGTCGAGCACGGCGATGGTGGCCGGCACCGCCCCTTCGGCGCGGATGATGGCCTCCACCTCGCGGGCAGTGCGCACGTTGTCGGGGTAGGGCATGCCGTGGGCGATGACAGTAGACTCCAGGGCGACCAGGGGCCGGCCCTGGGCGCGGGCCGCGGCCGCCTCGGGGGTATATTCGAGCAGAGCCTGCAAGTCGTTCATGCGGTCACCGCGCTGCTGTCCGGCACGGTCTCGAGCTGGATGCAGCGCTAGCGCACTCCGGCCAGCCCCTTGGGGCGGCTGGCGAAGAAGGCCGCCAGATCGGCGATGTCCTGCTCGGAGAGCGGGGCTGCCATGCCCGCCATGATGGGATTCTTGCGCGCGCCGCTCTTGTAGTCGTGCAACGCCTTGGCCAGATAGTCCTCGTACTGCCCGGCCAGACGCGGAAAGTTGGGGTCGGTGCTGTTGCCATCGGGGCCATGGCAGGCGGCGCAGGCTTCGGCCTTCTTCTGGCCGGCCTTGGGGTTGCCGCGCACCGGCGCCGGTGGATCGGACTCATCGAAGCTCGCCAGGAAGGCGGCGATATCGGCCATGTCCTGCTCGCTCAGGTTGCTGGCGTTGGCCTTCATGGTCTCGTGGCTGCGCTGGCCGGTCTTGTAGGCGCTGAGCGCGGCGATGACGTACTGCGGATGCTGGCCGCCCAGGCGCGGCACATGATAGGTGGGATAGACGTTGGTATAGCCCGGTACTCCATGGCAGCCCATGCAGGTGGAGAACTTGAACTTACCGGCCTCGCCGCTCGGGGCTTCGGCCGCCGGCAGGGTAGAGCTCCAGGCCAGGCCGATCCCGGCCACCAGCAGAGTGCGCAGCAGATGGGTTGTCATGGGGTCCTCGCTCGAGTGGTTATAGGGAGTGTTATCGTTTGCCGGGCGGGTGTATCGAGTCGGGATAGCGGCTAAACTTCGGATACGCTCCGGATTTTGGCAAGCACCGGAGTTCGCTACAAGGCCGCCGGGCCGCGGGCGCTTCTCCGGCATGCCCCGTTCATTCTAGCCGGCCGTTCCCGCAGCAACCATAAGCAGGCCCCCGGCGCGGTGCTGCCGCGCCGGCCGTGCAGCCCGGGCATTCGATCGTCTAGGGAGGCCAAATGGAAGACGACCGCTCGTCGCCGCTATCCGGCTATGTGCAGCAGTTGCAGGAGCTGTACCGACCCTTCGAAGCCGTCTGGCGCCACTTGGCGGACAGCGGCTTCCGCTGGGATCGGGAGCTGATGCTGGTGTTGCTGCGCCAGCTCAAGGCCATAGCCGAGTGCGTGCAACGCCATGACGATGTCCGCCTGCAGGAATGGGTGGGGCAACTGCGGCATCACGTGCAGACCTGCATCGGTGTCGGCCGCGCGCTCCTGCCCGAAGAGGAGGGCCGGCTGCGCCTGTTGCTGGAGCAGTTCCGCATGCTCTGCCGTGAGCGCTGCCGGCTCGGCGAGGAGGAGCTGTGCACCACCAGTCCCGCACCACAGTCGCGCCGGCGCTGCGATGAGGTGTTCGTGGTCGGCAGTGAGTCCTCGCAGAAGTTGGTGCCGGCCCTGGTCGATGCCGGTTACCGGGTGCGCTGTCTGGCACTACCGGAGGAGGCGCAGCAGGCACTGACGACGAGCCTGCCCCAGGCTCTGATCGTGCAACTCGACGACGCTACCCGTCAGGCTGGGTTACAACTGGCACGCCAGCTCACCGACAGCGACCACGGCCGCACGCCGGTGTTCTTCATCACCCGCCAGGAAACCTTGGAGGCGCGGCTGGAGGCGGTGCAGGCCGGGGGCATGGGCTATTTCACCCGGCCGCTGGACATCAACGCCCTAGTGGCCAAGCTGGGTTCGGTGCTGTTCAGCCGCTGTGAGCACGGCGCTCGGCGGGTGCTGCTAGTGGGCACCCGGCCGGCGCTGATCCAGCGCCTGGAGAATCTGTTCGAGATACGCGGCATGCAGTTGCGCGTCACGGCACCGGTGGTCATGCTATCGGCACTGCGCCAGTTCCGTCCCGACCTGCTGCTGGTCGATCTGGAAGGCTGTGGCGGCTTCGACGGCCTGGCGCTGGCCAGCGTCCTGCGCCAGCACCAGGACAGCTACACCCTGCCGTTGCTGCTGCTATGCAGCAGCGACCGCTTCCCCGAGCACCTGGCCCGGATTGGGCGCGACGGCGACGATCTGCTGAGCGACGACCTGCCCGATGCCTATCTGGGCTGGGTAGTGGAGCGGCGCCTGCAGCGCG
The DNA here is from genome assembly GCA_035575095.1 of Candidatus Competibacteraceae bacterium. GTDB lineage: Bacteria > Pseudomonadota > Gammaproteobacteria > Competibacterales > Competibacteraceae > DATLYF01. The sequence continues at coordinate 78 of DATLYF010000053.1, read as the reverse complement.
CCCAAGCCGTCAACCAGTGCCTGACGCTGTTGCGCAGCCGCGACTCCCACAGTGGCTTGTTCAACCGCCGCTACTTTC
>DATLYF010000052.1:0-6095 GCA_035575095.1 Candidatus Competibacteraceae bacterium | reverse complement strand
CGGCAAGGCTGGCCGCACTCCCCCGCCGCTCCCAGGTAGGCCAGGGTCCAGCGCCTGCGCAGGTAGTCGGCAGCCAGCGCCGTCCCGCCGGAACGGGTCACGGTGAAGGGCACTACTGGCCGCGCCGTAGCAAGCAGCTCGCCGTGGTTGGTGGTAGCCGTCGGGCGCCAGTATCCGACCAGCCAGCTGGCTGCCAGCAGCGGCAGCAGGAACAGGGCGATGAGCAGCAGCAGGCAGAGGCGCTGGCGGTTGCGACGGGCCGGGGTCATGGCCGTGCCCGCCGCGGACAGGGGTGGTTGGCTCATGTTCGCTCCCGGCGCCGCAGGTTGACCGCGAGGTAGATGATGAGCAGGGCCGCGGCCAGGGCGAACCACTGCAGTGCATAGCCGCGGTGGCGCTCCGGCCCGAGGCCGCCGAACTGCGGCTGCCAGTCGCGGCGATAGCCCTGCTCGACCTGGGGATCGAGCAGCAGCACCACCGGCAATAGCGGATAGCCAAGCTGCCGGGCCAGCGCACCGTAGTCCAGATAGCCCAGCAACCGCGGCCAGCCCCCTTGTCCTTCCGCACTACCAAGGCGCAAGGCAGGGTTGGCCGGCTGCCCCAGCCAACCGATCACCGTCACCTCGCGCTGTGCCAGGGCGATGTCGGGCAGTTCGGCGCGGGACGAGCCCCACGGCAGCCAGCCGCGGTTGATCAGCAGCGCCTCGGTGCGGCCGTCCAGGCGCAGCGGAGTATAAACGTGCAGCCCCGGCCGTCCGGCGTCGGGCTGGTTGTCGAGTAGGATCTGGTGGGCGCTGTCGTAGTGGCCGCGCACCATCACCCGGCGGTAGCGGTTGTCCGCTGCAGCCGGGTCGGGCAGTACCGCCAGCTCCACCGCCGGCAGTGCCTGGCGTGTCTGGAATGCAGCCAGCAGCGCCTCCTTCTCCGCCGCCCGCTGCCACTGCCAGTATCCCAAGCCCAGCAGCAGCGGCAGCAGCAGCAACGTCACCAGGGTCGGCACCCGGCCCGGACGGAAAGCGTAACCGCGCATCATCACGGACGGGACCGGCGTTGGGCGGGCTGGGCTATACTCAGGCATTCACGCCGGAGGAGAATCGAGATGCCTACTGCCATCAAGCTCGTGGTCATCGCGCTGCTGCTGCTGATCATCGCCAGCCTGGGCTCCGGCCTGTTCTTCATGATCCGCGACCGCGGCCGTAGCCAGCGCACGGCCAAAGCCCTGACTTTACGCATCGGCATCTCCATCGGCCTGTTCATCCTGCTGCTGGCGGCCTACGGCCTGGGTCTGATCCGGCCTCACGGACTCTATCCGCCGCCCAGTGTTCCCGCCGCTCACAGCCAGTAGACGAACACGAACAGCCCCAGCCAGACCACATCGACGAAGTGCCAGTACCAGGCGGCGGCCTCGAAGGCGAAGTGGTGCTCGGGGTCGAAATGTCCTCGCATGGCGCGCAACAGCACCACCGTGAGGATGATGGCGCCGAGGGTGACGTGGAAGCCGTGGAAGCCGGTCAGCATATAGAACGTCGAGCCATAGATGCCGCTGCCGAGGGTCAGATTCTTGTCGTACATGGCGTGGCCGTACTCATAGGCCTGGAGGATGACGAACAGGAAGCCGAGGACCACGGTAGCGAACAGGCCCAGGATCAGTTGACGGCGGTTGTTGGCCAGCAGCCCCCAGTGGGCCCAGGTGACAGTGGCACCGCTGGTCAGCAGGATCACGGTATTCAGCGCCGGCAGTCCCCAGGCCGCCATCGGCTCGAATTCGCCGCCCACCTTGCCCGGCCCGTTGGTCGGCCATACCGGGGAGTACTCGGGCCACAGCAGGGCGTTGGTCATCACCCGCGCACCCTCACCGCCCAGCCAGGGTACGGAGTATTGGCGGGCGTAGAACAGGGCGCCGAAGAAGGCGGCGAAGAACATCACCTCGGAGAAGATGAACCAGCCCATGCCCCAGCGGTAGGAATGATCCATCTGCTCGCTGTGCAGTCCGCTCAGACTCTCGTGGATGACGTTGCCGAACCAGCCGAACATCATGACGATGAGGATGGCCAGTCCAAGCAGCATGAGGAAGCTGCCGCCGGTGCCGTTGAGGACGTTGGCGAAGCCGTACATGAGCAGGAACAGGCCGACGGCTCCGACGATGGGCCAGCGGCTGCTGTGGGGAACGTAGTATCCACCGTGCGCCTGACTCGTCATGGATGATGCTCTCCCTGGGTGGTTTTCAGCCCCCCTCTCCCGCCACCTGGAAGAAGGTGTAGGACAGGGTGACAGTCTTGATGTTATCGGGTAACGCCGGATCGAGTCGGAAGGCCAACGGCATGTCCTTGGCCTCGCCCGCCGCGAAGTCCTGGCGGTTGAAGCAGAAACACTCGATCTTCTGCAGGTAACGCGCGGCCGGTCCCGGACTGACGCTGGGGATGGCCCGCCCCACCAGCGGCTGCCCACTCAGGTTGCGGGCGTAGAAGCTAGTCTGGTAGAAGGCCCCTGGCTGCACCTTGAGGCTGGCCACTGCCGGCCGAAACTCCCAGGGCGCATCCTGACCGAGGCTAGCCACGAACTGCACGGTGACGGTGCGGCTCGAGTCCACCGCGCCGCTGGTCTCGGCAAGCTGCGCCGGCCGATCATTGGTGCGGCCGCCGAGACCGGTGATCTGGCACAGCACGTCGTACAGCGGCACCAGAGCATAGGCGAAGCCGAACATGACCGCCGCGGCGAGCAGCAGCCGGCGCAGCAGCCGGCGGTTAGCCATGGTGACCGCTGCGGGCGTCGCGCTCATCGCCACCCCATCAGGGCGAAAAAGCCCAGATAGAAGGCCAGAGCCAGCAGCGCCAGCCACAGCACGGTGCGACGCGCGGCCCGTCGTTGCGAATCCTGCATGATCTCACCTCGTCTCGGTCACCGAGCCAATGGAGCGGCATCTCAATGGGTCGGCGTATCGGCGGTGATCCTGGGCGGCGTCTGGAAGGTGTGGTGCGGTGCCGGCGAGGGCAGCGTCCACTCCAGGCCCTTGGCCCCCTCCCACACCTGAGCCGTGGCCCTCTCGCCGCCGCGCACCGTCTTCCACACGTTGTAGGCGAACAGCAGTTGCGAGAAACCGAAGATGAAGGCACCGACGCTGGAGATGGCGTTGAACTCGGCGAACTGCAGAGCGTAGTCGGGAATGCGCCGCGGCATGCCGGCCAGACCGAGGAAGTGCTGCGGGAAGAACAGAATGTTGACGCCGATCACCGATAGCCAGAAGTGCAGCCGTCCCATCTTCTCGTCGTACATGTGGCCGGTCCATTTGGGCAGCCAGTAGTACACCGCCGCCATGATCGAGAACACCGCCCCCGGCACCAGCACGTAGTGGAAATGGGCCACGACGAAATAGGTATCGTGGTACTGGAAATCGGCCGGAGCGATGGCCAGCATCAGTCCGGAGAAGCCGCCGATGGTGAACAGCACCACGAAGGCGATGGCGAACAGCATCGGCGTCTCGAAGGTCATCGAACCCTTCCACATGGTGGAGATCCAGTTGAACACCTTCACCCCGGTGGGCACGGCGATGAGCATGGTGGAATACATGAAGAACAGCTCGCCGGCCAGCGGCATGCCCACGGTGAACATGTGATGCGCCCAGACGATGAACGACAGAAAGGCGATGGAGGCCGTGGCGTAGACCATGGAGCTGTAGCCGAACAGCGGCTTGCGGGCGAAGGTGGGGATGATCTGCGAGACGATGCCGAAGGCCGGCAGGATCATGATGTATACCTCGGGATGCCCAAAGAACCAGAAGATGTGCTGGAACATCACCGGGTCGCCGCCGCCGGCGGCGTTGAAGAAGCTGGTGCCGAAGTACTTGTCGGTGAGCAGCATGGTCACCGCCCCGGCCAGCACCGGCATCACCGCGATCAGCAGATACGCCGTGATCAGCCAGGTCCAGACGAACAGCGGCATCCTCATCAGGGTCAGCCCCGGCGCGCGCAGGTTGAGGATGGTGGCGATGACGTTGATCGCTCCCATCACCGAGGAGATACCCATCATGTGAATGGAGAGGATGACAAAGGGGAAGGCCGCTCCGGTCTGCAGCACCAGCGGCGGATAGATGGTCCAGCCGCCGGCCGGCGCCCCACCCTCCATGAACAGGGTGGAGAGCAGCATGAGGAAGGCAAAGGGCAGGATCCAGAACGACCAGTTGTTCATGCGCGGCAACGCCATGTCGGGGGCGCCCACCATCAGCGGAACCATCCAGTTGGCCAGACCGACGAAGGCCGGCATCACCGCGCCGAAGATCATGACCAGCGCGTGCATGGTGGTCATCTGGTTGAAGAAATAGGGCTCGACGATCTGCAGACCGGGCTGGAACAGCTCGGCGCGGATGATCAGGGCCATGGTGCCGCCGACGAAGAACATGATCAGCGAGAACACCAGGTACATGGTCCCGATGTCCTTGTGGTTGGTAGCGTACAGCCAGCGACGCCAGCCGCGCATCGGTTCGTCGTGGTGCTCGTGCGCGCCGTGGGCGGTGTGCTCGATGCTCATCTCATGCCTCCTGCGAGGGATCAGCGTTGTGCCTGGACGGTGCGGGGCTGTACGGCGTCGCCGGTGTCGTTGCCCCAGGCGTTGCGCTGGTAGGTGATGACGGCTGCCAGCTCGATGTCGCTGAGCTGATGCTTGAAGGCCTGCATGGCGGTGCCGGGGCGGCCGTCGAGCACGGTCTTGATGTGCTCCGCCACCGGCCCTTTCGCCACCGGGCTGCCGGCGATGGCAGGGAAGGCGCCGGGAATGCCCTGGCCGTTGGGCTGGTGGCAAGCGGCGCAGTGCTGGCCGTAGACCTGCTGGCCCTTGGCCAGCAGCTCGTCCCGGCTCCAGTCGCGGCCAGCTGCGGTCGCCGCGGCGCTCTTGGCGCTCTTCTGCTCCTGCAGCCATTGCTGGAAGTCCGCTTCGCTCTTGGCCACCACCACGATGGGCATGAAACCATGGTCCTTGCCGCACAGCTCGGCGCACTGGCCGCGGTAGACGCCGGGCGTATCGATGCGCGTCCAGGACTCGTTGACGAAGCCGGGGATGGCGTCGCGCTTCCAGCCTAGGTCCGGCACCCACCAGGAATGAATGACGTCGGCGGCGGTGGTGAGGATGCGCACCTTCTTGCTCACCGGCAGCACCAGGGGATTATCCACCTCCAGCAGGTAGTGCTGGCCCTTGTCAGCCACGTTATAGATCTGCTCGCGGGGAGTGGAGAGAGTGCTGTAGAAGCTCACGCCCTGGTCTAGGTAGTCGTACTTCCACTTCCACTGATAGCCGGTGACGACGACGGTGAGCTCTGGCTCACTGGTGTCCTCCATGGCGATCAGGGCGCGGGTGGCGGGGATGGCCATGCTGATCAGGATGAGCATGGGGATGACAGTCCACAGCAGCTCGATGGTGGTGCTCTCGTGGAACTGAGCGGCGACGGCGCCCTTGGATTTGCGGTGGTGGTAGATGGAATAGAACATCACCCCGAACACGCCGATGCCGATCCACACACAGATCCAGAAGATCAGCATGTGCAGGTCGTAGACCTCGCGGCTGACTGCGGTCACGCCCGGGGACATGTTCAACCCGAATTCGGCGGATGCCGTGGCGCTCCATCCCAGCAAGCCGGCGGCGATGATTGGAGCGCGCGTGCGCGCGCGGCAGATGAGTGGCATGCCGTCCTTCTCCTCAACCAGTGGTCAGTAGTTGCCTGTGGCTTTTTGTTATCCGCCGCCTATCCCCGGGCGCCCTGGCGGCGGGCACGCTTCCAAGGATAGTCGAAGGTCACAGGCTGTGCTGCAGTTCGACGGCCAGGCGCTGACGCTCTTCCCCGCTGAGGAATCTCCCGATCTCCACGGCCCGGCCGTAAGAGCGAATCAGCAAGCGACAAGGATAGCAACTCGCCGGATGGCGTTCCACAACCACCCGTGCCCAGGCCCGCGCCAACTGCCAGCGCTGCTGCGGACCGCGGCGGCCGCGTTCGATGATGATGTACTCGCCCTGCAGGGTGATGACCTCGCACTCCTCGCCGCGCCGCACCACCACGTACAGCCCGGCGCCCACGGCGAGCAACTCCAGGCCGGTGAAGGGCAGCACCA
>DATLYF010000051.1:0-6653 GCA_035575095.1 Candidatus Competibacteraceae bacterium | reverse complement strand
GGTCGGCTCCATCGCCGTACAGTGGGCGGCCAGCCTGGGAGCGACGGTGATCGGCACGGCCGGCGGCGCGGCCAAGGTGGCGCGGGCCCGGGCGCTCGGCTGCCACCACGTCATCGATTACGTCCACGAGGACTTCGCGGCGCGGGTGCGGGAGATCACTGGCGGGCGCGGCGTGGACGTGGTCTACGACGGGGTCGGCAAGGACACCTTCATGGGCTCCCTGGATTGCCTGCGGCTGCGCGGTATGATGGTCAGCTACGGCAACGCCTCCGGTCCGGTGCCGGCCATCGAGCCGCTGCTGCTGTCGCACAAGGGCTCGCTGTATCTCACCCGGCCGACCTTGGCGCACTACACCGCCACCCGTGAGGAGCTGCTGGGTGCGGCCCAGGAGCTGTTCCAGGTGGTGCTGAGCGGCGCGGTCAAGGTCGAGGTCGGCCAGCGCTATGCGCTGCGCAACGCCGCCCAGGCCCATCGCGACCTGCAGGCGCGCAAGACCACCGGGTCGACGGTGTTGCTGCCGTAAAGCAGCAGCTGCTCAAATACCCAGCAGCGCCCGCACGTGGGCCGCCGCGCTGGCGGCCAGGGCGTCCAGGTCGTAGCCGCCCTCCAGCGCGGAGACGATGCGCCCCTGGGCGTGGCACTCGGCCACCGCCAGCAACTCGCCGGTGAGCCAGGCGTAGTCCTCCTCGTCCAGGTAGAGGCTAGCCAGGGGATCGCGGGCGTGGGCGTCGAAGCCGGCCGAGATCAGGATGAGCTGCGGACCGTGCGCCTGCAGCGCCGGCAGGCCGTGCTCGCGCCAGGCGGCGCGGAATTCCTGCGAGCCACTGCGCGGCTTGAGCGGCAGGTTGAGGATGTTGCCAGCGCCGCGCTCGTGGGGATAGCCGGTGCCGGGGTAGAGCGGCGACTGATGGCTGGAGATGTACAAGCATTCCGGCCGGCTGCGGAAGATGTCCTGGGTGCCGTTGCCGTGGTGCACGTCGAAATCGACGATGGCCAGCCGCTCCACGTCCAGGCTCAGGGCATGGGCCGCACCCACGGCCACATTGTTGAACAGGCAGAAGCCCATGGCCTGGGCGCGCTCGGCATGATGGCCGGGCGGGCGCACCAGACAGAAGGCGCTGTCGATGGTGCCGGCCAGTACATCCTCCACCGCCGCGCACACCGCTCCGGCGGCGCGCAGCGCCGCCTCGCCGGAGGCGGGAGAGACCACCGTATCGCCGTCGAGAAAGGAATGCCCGGCGCTGGGGATGGCGGCGAGCACGCTCTCCACATAGGCCGACGGGTGCACCCGGGTGAGCTGGACGAAGCTGGCCAGCGGCGCCTCCTGCCAGTCGAGGGTGGCGAACTCGGGCTGGCGCAGCGCCGCGGCGATGGCGGCCAGGCGCGCGGGGCGCTCCGGATGACCGGGGCCGGTGTCGTGCGCGCTGCAGGCGGGATGATGGTAGATGCGGATGCGGCGGCTCATAGCGCCCGCCTTCAGGCGGTGGCGCGGCGCAGCGCCGCCAGCAGGTCCTCGCGGGCGATGATGCCGACCAGACGCTCGCCGCGCACCACTGGGAAGCTCTTGGTGCGCAGATCGACCATCAGCTCCAGCACCCGGGTCAGCGGCATGTCCTCGGTGACGCACACCGGCTCGGTGGTCATCACCGTGCTCACCGGCTGCGCCATGATGGCGGCATAGGGCGGGATCAGCGCCTCGGGGGTGAAGCGGAAGGCCTTGAGCAGGTCCAGCTTGGTGACGAAGCCGAGCAGGCGCTGCTGCGCGTCCACCACCGGGATGCCGTTGAAGTCGTGTTGGTCGAACAGCCGCGTCAGTTCGGCGAGCGGCGTGTCGGAGGAGACGGTGAGGGGGCGGTCGCTCATCGCATCCGCTACCTTGTCATGCAGGAACTGGTACATGGCGCCTCTGCCTGGGTGGTGATGGCGCCATCATAACGCCGCCCCGGCGGCGCTGCACCGGGGCGGCGCCAGGCTCAAGTCATGCCCAGCGCGTTGGGCAGCCACAGCGAGATGATGGGCACGTAGGTGATCAGCGCCAGATAGGCCAGCATCACCAGAATCCAGGGGGCGCAGGCCTTGGTCACTTCGGTCAGGCCCATGTGAGCGATGCCGCTGGCGACGTAGAGGTTGAGCCCCACCGGCGGTGTGATCATGCCGATCTCCATGTTGACGGTCATGATGATGCCGAAGTGGATCGGGTCGATGCCCAGTTGCATGGCCACCGGGAACAGGATCGGCGCGGTGATCAGTAGCACCGATGACGGTTCCATGAAGTTGCCGGCGATCAGCAAGAGTAGGTTCACCACCAGCAAGAAGGCCCACGGCTCCAGACCCATGCTGTTGATCCACGCCGCCAGGTTTTGCGGGATGTTCTCCGAGGTCAGCAGGAACGAGAACAACACCGCGTTGGTGATGATGTAGAGCAGCATGGCGCTCATGTTGGCGGAGTCGATCAGGACCCGAGGGATCTGCTTCCAGCCCAGGTCCTTGTATACGAACATCGCCACCACGAAGGCGTAGACCGCGCTCATCGCCGCCGCCTCGGTGGCGGTGAACAGACCGCTGTAGATGCCGCCAATCACCACCAGGATGAGCAGCAGTCCCCAGATGCTCTCCCGCAACGTCTTGAGCACGTCGGCGAAGCTGGCCCTGGGCAGGCGCGGGTAGTCGCGCCGGTAGGCTACCAGCCAGGTCACCGCCAGCAGGACGGCGGCGAGCAGCAGGCCGGGGACGATGCCGGCGATGAACAGCTTGCCGATGGAGGAGTTAGTGGAGACGGCATAGATCACCATGACGATGGAGGGCGGGATGAGGATACCGAGGCCGCCCGAGGTACCGATCACGCCGATGCCGAAGTTTTTGGGATAGCCCTGGCGCACCATGGCCGGCAGCAGGATGGAGCCGATGGCCACCACCGTGGCCGGACTGGACCCGGAGACCGCGGCGAACAGGGCGCAGGCGACCACGCCCGCCAGCGCCAAACCGCCGTGCCAGTGCCCTACCAGCGCCTGGGCGAAATTGATCATGCGCCGCGCCACCCCGCCGTGGGTGAGGAAGTTGCCGGCGAGGATGAAGAAGGGGATCGCCATGATCTCGAACTTCTCGATGCCGGTGAACAGCTTGAGCGCCACCGCCTCGATCGGCACTTGGGTCATGGCGAAGAGGAAGGTCAGCACCGTCAGGCCCAGGGCAATGGAGATGGGCATGCCGGTGAGCATGAGCACGGTCAGGAGGCTGAAGATGATGAGGCCGTTCATCGCGTGCCCTCCTTCAGGTCGCGCGGGTGGAAGTCATCGGGCGGAATGTCTTCGGGCTCATCGCCGATGCCTTCCACATGGCCAGGATTGTGGTGCGGCAGCTCCCCGGTTTGCCAGAACGACCAGGCCACCTGTAGGAAGCGGAAGCACATCAGATAGGAGCCGCAGGGGATGGCCAGGTACACCAGCCACATGGGCAGCTCCAGATCAGGCGAAATCTGTTCGGTCTGGGATATCCCCCAGACGAACTCGGCGCCCATGGTGCCAATGACCCCGGTGAACAGGGCGCCGGCGAACAGGCCGAACAGGATGGAGCCGGCGCGGGGCTTGTCCGGGAGGCGGTTGATGAGCACGTCGACGCCGACGTGGATGCCGGTGCGCACCCCGTAGGCGGCGCCGAACTTGGCCATCCACACGAACATGTAGATGCACAGCTCCTGCGCCCAGCTCAGATTGATGCCGAGCAGCCAGTCCTGCAGGCCGGGGATGGCGAAGCCGGAGGCATAGCGGTGGATGACGGCGACGAAGATCACGGTCGTGGCCGCCGCCATCAGGAAGGCGATCAGCCATTCCTCCAGATGATCGAGGATCTTCAGCATGGCGGGTTCCCCCCAGGAAGCGGGGAGCGATGTGGCGCTCCCCGAGACCGGCTCAGCTATCCTGCCCGGTAGCCTTGTAGATGGCCTGGAGCAGATCCTTACCGACGCGCGAAGCCATCTCCTGGTGCACCGGCTTGAGCGCATCCACCCAGATCTTCTTCTCCTCAGCGGTGGGCTCGTAGAACGTGGTCTTGCCCGAAGCCTTCATGGCGGCCAGGGCGTCCTCGTTCTCCTTCTGGGCGATGGCGTTGCCGTACTGGGTGGCTTCCTTCATGGCCTCCTCCAGTTCCTTGCGGATATCGGCGGGCAGGCCGTCCCAGAACTTCTTGTTGACGATCACGGCATAGCCCAGATAGCCGTGGTTGGTCAGCGTGGCGTGCTTCTGCACCTCGTGCATCTTCTGGGTGTACATGTTGGAGGGCGGATTCTCGGTGCCGTCCACCACGCCGGTCTGCAGCGCCTGGTAAACCTCGGAGAAGGCCATGGTCTGCGGGATGGCCTTGAGCGCCCGCATCTGCGCCTCGAGCACCTTGGAGGACTGGATGCGCATCTTCAGGCCCTTGACGTCGGCCGGCGTCTTGAGCGGCGTGTTGGCGCTCATGATCTTGAAGCCGTTATCCCAGTAGGCCAGGCCGGTGATGCCCTTGCTCTCCAGCTTCTTCAGCAGCTCGGCGCCTACCGGACCTTCGGTGACCTTACGCAGCGCCGCATAGTCGCTGAAGATATAGGGTAGGTCGAAGACTTCGAACTCCTTCACCCCCAGCGGGCCGAACTTGGCCAGCGAGGGCGCCAGCATCTGCACCGCCCCGAGCTGCAGCGCCTCCAGTTCCTCCTTGTCCTTATACAACTGGCTGTTGGGATAGACCTCCACCTTCACCTTGCCCTGGGTGCGCGCCTCGGCCAGCTCTTTGAACTTCTCGGCCGCCTTGCCCTTGGGCGTGTCCGGCGCCACCACGTGGCTGAACTTGATCACGATCTCCTGGGCCTGGGCTTGCATGCTGCCCAGAGCCACCATCAGACCGACGGCCAACGCTTTGCAAGTGGATTTCAACATGATCGTTCCTCGTCACGGAGTGGGTTGAGTCAAATGGCCAGGCCGCGCATCGATGCGGCTGGCGAGCGCGCCGGGGAGACGAGGCTGGGCGTGTCGACGATGGCGCAAACGGCGGCCGCCGCTGCGCCTGGGCAGGCAGTGCGACGCGAGCATGTCTCCTCCTTTGGGCTCTGTTATCAGCGACACAGGACTACACTGTGCCTGAGATAAAAATAGCAACGCTCGTGCCAGCTACCGGGCTGTTTTAATTTTTTGAAAAATAAAGAACTTAAGGGAGGCGGGAGAGGCTGTGGGGGCAGCGCTGGCGGAAATCCGCCATTCAGTCATCGGTATCCGGCGGATTTCCGCCAGCTTCGCCGGGACGTTCCAGGCCGTACTTGCGCAGCTTGTCGTAGAGGGTCTTGCGCGGCAGGCCGAGGTTGTCGGCGAGTTGTTGCAGCGAGCCGTGGGGCTGGCGCAGGGCCTCGCTGAGCAGGGCGCGCTCGTAGGCTTCCACCCGCTGCGGCAGGGGCAGCGGGGCGCCATCGGCGGAGGGGGCGGGCATGGCGCCGGCCTCGGGCAGCTCCAGGCCCAGGCCCAGGGCGAAGCGCTCGGCGGCGTTCTGCAGCTCGCGCACGTTGCCCGGCCAGCCATAGGTCAGGATTGCGGCGGTCTGGGCGCCGTCGAGGCGGCGCGGCGCCAGGCCATAGCGCTGGGCGGCGTTCTCGGCGAAGTGCTGGAACAGTTGTAGGGCGTCCTCGCCGCGGTTGCGCAACGGCGGGATGCGCAGGCTGAGCACGTTGAGGCGGTAGTAGAGGTCGGCACGGAAGCGGCCCCGCTCGGCGGCGGCGCGCAGGTCCTCCTTGGTGGCGGCGATGACGCGGATGTCCAGGGCGATGAGCTGGTTGGAACCGAGCCGCTCCAGCTTGCGCTCCTGCAGCAGGCGCAGCAGCTTGACCTGCATCTCCAGGCTCATGCTCTCGATCTCGTCGAGGAACACGGTGCCGCCGCTGGCATATTCGAACTTGCCGATGCGCCGCCGCTGGGCGCCGGTGAAGGCACCGGCCTCGTGGCCGAACAGCTCGCTTTCGGCTACCGACTCCATCAGCGCGCCGCAGTTGATGGCGACGAAGGGGCCGTCGCGGCGGTTCGAGAAGTCGTGCAGGGCGCGCGCTACCACCTCCTTGCCGGTGCCGGTCTCGCCGTGGATGAGGACGTCGGCGCCGGTGGTGGCCAGCGCCAGGATCTGTTCGCGCAGCCGGCTCATGGCCGCCGAGCTGCCGAGCAGCCGGGCGCCGAGCTGGTGGCGCTCGGCCAGGGCCAATCTGAGGCTTCTGTTGTCCAGCACCAGGCGGCGCTTCTCCAGGGCGCGACGCACCACATCCAGCAGCAGTCCGCTGGCAAAGGGTTTCTCGATGAAATCGTAGGCGCCGGCGCGCATCGCCTCCACTGCCAGCGGCACGTCGCCGTGGCCGGTGATGAGGATTACCGGCAGGTCCGGATCCAGGGCCATCACCTGGCGCAGCAACGTCATGCCGTCCATCCCCGGCATGCGGATGTCGCAGACGATCACCCCCGGCCAGTCGCGGTGCAACTGTGCCGCCACCTCGCCGGCGCCAGCCAGGGCCTGCACCCGCAGCCCGCCCAACTCCAGGGCCTGGCTGGCGGCCTGGCGCAGGTGCAGGTCGTCGTCGATGAGCAGCACCTGTAGATCGTTGGCGAAATGGCCAGGACTGGCGGACATAGGCATATCTCAGGCGTGAC
>DATLYF010000050.1:0-12698 GCA_035575095.1 Candidatus Competibacteraceae bacterium | reverse complement strand
CCCGCCGGGTCAGGGCGGGTTCGGAAAAAACTAGCGAAACTATCTCAGGGATACTTCCAAGCGCTCTGTGCGCGCGAGGCACTATAGCAAAGCGCCATCCCCGGCGGCAGGCGGCAATTGTTAAAGCTTGTGAACGGGTGGCCGCCGTGTGGCTGCTCCGTCCGTCATTCCTTGCCGGGCGGACGTTTGCCGGGCGCGAGCGCCGCAGGCGGGAAGGCGGCGACGTTGCTCTCGCCCTCGCCGCGGATCTTGCTCACCCCTTCCTTCTCCACCTCATCGATGCGGATGATGGCATGGATCGGGATGAAGCTGCGCTTGACCCCGCCGAACTCGCCCTGCAGCCGCTCCTGGGCGGGGTCGATGAGCAGGCCCGAGGTTTCGCCGAAGATCAGCTCTTCGACCTGGATGAAGCCGTACAGATCGCCCGAGTAGACATGGCGGGCGAACAGCTCATAGACCTTGCCCTGGCTATGGAACAGGACTTTGTAGATGCGCCGGTTGTTGCGTCTGCTGGTCATGGTCGTGATCGTTTCCGAATGGGATGGAATACCGTCTCAGGCCGGTCGCAGCCGCCGCGCCCGCCACAGCGGCAACAACTGCGCCACCAGCATGCCGCCGAGCATCAGCGCGCAGCCGAACACGGCCCGCGAGCTCAGGGTTTCGCCCAGGAACAGCCAGCCGGCCAGGGCCGCCACCACCGCCTCCAAGCTGAGGATGATGGCGGCGTGGGCGGGAATGGCGTCGCGCTGGCCCAACACCTGCAGGGTGAAGCCCACGCCCACTGAAATTAGACCACCGTAGAGGAGGGGAACGGCCGCCGCCTGGATGGAGTGCCAGGCGATGTCTTCGCTGAGCAGCGCCCCGAGCAGGCTGAGGGTGGCGCAGGTGAGGAACTGATAGAGCGCCAGGCGCACCGGGTGGAGGCGCCCAGACCAATGCCCCAGGAACAGCACGTGACCGGCCCAGAACACCGCACCGAGCAACTGCAGCGCATCGCCGTAGGCGATGCTCCAGGATTCGCCAACGCTGAGGAAGTACAGGCCGGTCACCGCCAGCAATCCGCCCAGCCAGGTGCCCAGCCCAGTGCGCTGGCCGAGCGCCAACCCGAACAGGGGCACCATGATCACGTACAGGCCGGTAATGAAGCCGGCATTGGCGGCGGTGGTGTAGATCAGCCCCACCTGCTGGATGGCGGCGCCGAGAAACAGCAGAATACCGGCCAGCAGACCGCCGCTCAGGCAACGCCCGGGACCGAGGCGGCGCTCCTCGCTGGTGAGCGGGGCGCGTAGGGCTAGCGGCACGATGACCAGGGCACCGAGCAGGAAACGCAGGCCGGTGAACAGCAGCGGGCCGATGGAGTCCATGCCGACCCGCTGGGCGGCAAAGGCAGTGCCCCAGATGGTGGCGGCGAGCAACAGGAAAAGATCCGCTTTGAGCGCGTGGGTTCTCATGAGGGCGCTGGTTATTGGACAGTGAAACGCCGCGCGGGCAGGCGGCGGGCAGAGTGTAGCATGCCCGTATCGCTGCTCCCCCATTTGTATTTGCGGCCCTCTCCACCCGAAGGGGGAGAGGGCCGGGTGAGGGGGGATTCCTATGTCCGGGTCAGCCTGCCGGTCCGGGCCGATGAGTCCGGATCGCCGCGGTGATCCGCCGTCAGCCGCGCCGCTGCAGGAAGCGGGTCAGCTCCAGGGCGAAGCTGTCGGCACGCCAAGTGTTGCTGGCGGTGACGTGGCTGGCGTGGGGCATGACCCACAGCCCGCAGTCGGGGATGGCGTGGTACATGGCCAGGGCCTGCTCCAGCGGCACCAGCGGGTCGCGGTCGCCAACTACGATCAGGGTCGGTTGGAGCAGGTCGTGCAGCGCCTCCAGCGGGTAATCGTGGTCGCTGTCGGCCGGGTCCAGGGCATCGGAGACGCGGCGAATCACCGTCTTCCAGGCCTCGGGACCGCCTTGGGGCTCGTGGATGCGACTCAGCCAGCGGTCCAGCCCGACCCCGTGCCAATACGCTGGGTCGGCCATGGCGCGGGTGCCCTCGTAGCTCTCGGCGCTCTTGCGGTGGCCGACCCGGTACAGCACCAGCTTGTCCACCCGCTGCGGATAGTTCACCACCAGCCACAGGGCTACCGCGCCGCCCAGCGAAGAGCCGACCAGATGAGCTTGCTCCAGTCCCAGGTGATCCATGAGCTCCAGCACCGCCTGGGCCATGTCGCGCACGCGCAGGCGCTCGGCGCGTAGCGGGCTCTTGCCGTGGCCCGGCAGATCGGGGGCGATGACGCGGAAGTGGCGGGCCAGGGCCGGGATCTGCGGCTGCCATTCCTCGCCGCACATGCCGCCGCTGTGCAGCAGCAGCACGGCGTCACCCTGGCCGGTGTCGCTATAGTAGAGTGAGTTCATAGGGCTCGATCCGGTTGCGCGTTGGTACGTTAGTACCTCGATTTTAGCCCCGCGCCGGCTCGTGGGCAGCCGCCACAGCCAAGGGAAGCACCACCATGAGGCGTGACAGACATTATCTGGGACTGAGCCCGCACGGTTTCCACCGCATCCACTACAGCGAGTGGGGCGATCCGGACAACCCGCGGGTGCTGATCTGCGTCCACGGCCTGACCCGCTGCGGGCGCGATTTCGACTTTCTCGCCGCCGCCCTGGAGGCGGACGGTTATCGGGTGCTGTGCCCGGATGTGGCTGGCCGCGGTCAGAGCCAGTGGCTAAGCCACAGCGCCGACTACAACTACAACCAGTATGCCGCCGACATGGCCGCGCTCATCGCCCGCAGCGGCGCCGAGCAGGTGGACTGGGTGGGCACCTCCATGGGCGGGCTGATCGGTATGGCCCTGGCCGCCCAGCCGGGCAGTCCGATCCGCCGCCTGGTGGTAAATGACGTCGGGCCATTCATTCCTCAGGCGGCGCTGGAGCGCATCGCCACCTACGTCGGCCAGACGCCGGTGTTCGACGATCTCGCTGCCCTGGAGCGCTACATTCGCGAGATCTCCGCCTCCTTCGGTCCGCTGGACGACGCCCAGTGGCGCCACCTCGCCGTGCACGCGGCCAGGCAGTTGCCCGACGGCCGCTACACCTTCGCCTACGATCCCGCCATCGCCGACAACTTCCGCACTGCGGCCGATAAGGACATCGACCTGTGGCCGTTGTGGGAGGCGATCCGCTGCCCGGTGCTGCTGCTGCGCGGCGCAACCTCTGACGTCCTCACCCGCGACACCGCCGCGGCCATGACCCAGCGCGGCCCCAAGGCCAGCCTGGTGGAATTCCCCATCACCGGCCATGCGCCCATGCTCATGGATCCCGCCCAGATCGCCGTGGTGCGCGACTGGCTGCTGGCGCAGCAGGGGGCCTGATGCTGGTTCTGAAGATCCTCGGCATCATCTTCCCAGTGTTCGCGGTGGCGGTGGCCGGGCTGCTCTACGGTCGCGTGCGCCGTCCGCAGATGGGCTTCGCCAATCAGATGAACATGGAGGTGTTCCTGCCGGCACTGATCTTCTGGGCGCTGGTGGACAAGCCCCTGGCGTTTGCTGAGTTCCGCGACTTGAGCATCGGCGCAGTGGCGGTGGTCCTCGGCTCGGGGCTGCTGCTGCTGCCGCTGCTGCCGCTGCTGAAAGTCGACTACCGGACCTTTCTGCCGCCGATGATGTTCAACAACTCCGGCAACATGGGGCTGCCGCTGGCGCTGTTCGCCTTCGGCGAACAGGCGTTGCAGGCGGCGGTGGTGCTGTTTCTGATCGAGATGGTGCTGCATCTCACCGTGGGCATCTACATGATCGACCACCACACCCATCCCGGGCGGCTGCTGCGCATGCCTCTGATCCTCGCCACCCTCCTCGGGCTGGCCTGTAGCCTGGCCGGCTGGCAGCCGCCGGGCTGGCTCATGGAGCCGATCAAGATGATGAGCCAGATCGCCATCCCGCTGATGCTGTTTGCCTTGGGAGTGCGCCTCAACGACGTCAGCCTGCGCGACTGGCGCATCGGGCTGGCCGGTGCCGTGCTGTGCCCGCTCTCGGGGGTGGCGGTGGTACTGCTGCTGCGCCCGTTCCTCGACCTGACCCCGCTGCAGGCCGCGCTGCTGCTAGTATTCGGCGCCCTGCCGCCGGCGGTGACCAACTATCTGATCGCCGAGCAGTACCGCCAGGAGCCGGAGCGGGTGGCGTCCGTTGTCATGCTCGGCAACCTGGGCAGTCTGCTGGCGATTCCGATGGCGCTGTACTTTGCCTTGCCGGGGCTTGGCGGATAGGGGGTCAGCGGCGCCCCAGCATCGTCGCCAGATAGATCCCCGCCGCGATCAGCCCTATCCCCAGCCAATGATAGGCGTACAGCCGTTCCCCCAGCAGCAGCCAGGACAGCACAGTGCCGAAGGCCGGCATCAGGTGCAGGAACTGGCCGCAGCGGTTGGCACCCAGCTCGGTCACCGCGCGGTTCCAGAAGATGTAGGCCAGCACCGAGGGGAACACTGCCACGTAGCCGATGCTACCCAGAGTCACGGGACCGGGGATGAAACCATGGCCGCGTATCAGCCAGTCCCATAGATAAAGGGGCAGGATGGCCAGCACGCCGAAGGCGATGGTGAAGCCGAGGAAGGACAGGGGGTGCAGCCCGGTCGGACGCCACTTGACCAGCAGCACCGAATAGCCGGCCCAGCTTACGCCCGCAGCGAAAATCCAGAAATCGCCGGGATTGAGCTGCTGCTGCAGCAGACTGGTGAGATCACCCTTGAGGACGATGGCCGCCACGCCGGCCAGCGACACCAAGATGCCCAGCCCCTGCCACAGATGAATGGTCTGGCGCAGCAGCAGGAAGGACACACCCACGATCAGCACCGGGGTGGTGGATACCATGAGTACGGCGTTGGTGGCGGTGGTCTGCTGCAACCCGATGTAGGCCAGAGTGTTGTAGCTGGCCACGCCGAGCACGCTCAACACCAGCAGCCGGCCGAAGTGGGCGCGCAGCAGTGTCCGCTGGGCGCGCATGTGGGGCAGCACGAAGGGTAGCAGGATGATGAGAGCCACCGTCCAGCGCCAGAAGGACAGGGCGAACGGTGGGATATCGGCGCGCACCGCCCGGCCCAGTACGAAGTTGCCGGCCCAGAACAGAGGCGGAAACACCAGCAGCAGATAGGGGGACGGAGAGCGGATAGCGGCAGGCAGGTTCATGGGCATCCTGGGCTGAGGACCGGCGGCCATCATAGCCCATTCGCTGCTCGACTCCGCAACCGATGGAATGCAAATGCCCCGGCGACTGTCTAGTGTTGTAAGCATCACCAGGGTAGAGGGGCAGCGCGATGAAAAGGCTTTATTTTCTGGTTCCCGACGTAGACAGCGCCCGCAAGATCGTCGACGAGCTGCTGCTGGCCCGCATCGAGGAACGCCATATCCACATCGTGGCCAAGGATCACACCGCTCTGGAGCAAGCCCATCTGCCGGAGGCGGGGCTGTTCGAGGAAAGCGACTTCGTCCCGGCCCTGGAGCGGGGGCTGGCGGTAGGGGGAGCCACTGGGCTACTGGCCGGCATCACCGCGGTCACCTTCCCGCCGGCCGGATTGGTGCTGGGCGGCGGCGCCATTCTCGCCACCAGTCTACTGGGCGCCGGCCTGGGAGCCTGGGTGGCGAGCATGATCGGAGTGTCGGTGCCCAACACCCAGCTCGATCAGTTCCAGCACGCCATCGACGCCGGCCAGCTGCTGATGATGGTCGACGTGCCCAAGGCCCGGGTGGGGGAGATCACCGAGTTGATCAAGACCCATCATCCCGAGGCCGAGGTCAAGGGCGCGGAGCCGACGCTGCATCCCTACGTGGACTGACCCCCGGTTCGCTCGAGCGGTCCGGGCATCCCTCGGCCAGGGCAGGCCGCCGGTGCTGCGTCGGTAGGGGTCACGGGCAGGGGTTGGGCTGACGGCGGTGGATGGCCTCGATGCGCTCCAGCACTTCCTCGGGCAATTCCAGATCGATGCTGGCGATGTCGCTCTGCAGCTGTTCCAGGCTGGTGGCACCGATGATGTTGGCAGCCAGGAACGGCCGGCCGTTGACAAAGGCCAGGGCCATCTGCGCCGGGTCCAGGCCGAACTCCCGAGCCAGCTCTACATAGGCGCGGATCGGCTCCTCCGCCTCGGGGGTGAGATAGCGGGTGAAGCGCTCGAACAGGGTCAACCGCGCGCCCTCAGGGCGGGCGCCGTCCAGGTACTTGCCGCTGAGGGTGCCGAAGGCCAGCGGCGAATAAGCCAGCAGGCCCACGTTCTCGCGGTGGGCGATTTCGGCCAGGCCGATCTCGAAGATGCGGTTGAGCAGATTGTACGGATTCTGGATGGTCACCGCCCGCGGCAGCCCCAGCCGCTCGGCGACGTTGAGGTAGGTCATCAGGCCCCAAGGGGTCTCGTTGGAGACGCCGATGTAACGGATCTTGCCGGCCTTGACCTGCTCATTGAGCGCTTCCAGGGTCTCGACGATGGGCACGCTGTCCGCGTCGTCCTGGTGCACATAGCCCAGCTTGCCGAAGAAGTTGGTATTGCGGTCCGGCCAGTGTACCTGGTAGAGGTCGATGTAGTCGGTCTGCAGTCGCTTCAGGCTGCCAGCCACGGCCAGAGCGATGTTGCGCCGGTCCAGGCAGACCTCGCCCTGGCGCAAATAACCGAATTCGCGCCCACGCCCGGCCACTTTGGTGGCGATGATGACCTTGTCACGGCACTTGCGGTTCTTCAGCCAGGTGCCGATGTACTGCTCGGTGCGACCCTGGGTCTCGGCCCGTGGCGGTACCGGGTATATCTCGGCGGTGTCGATGAAGTTCACCCCGTGGTCCAGGGCATAATCGAGCTGGGCGTGGGCCTCGGTCTCGCTGTTCTGTTCGCCCCAGGTCATGGTGCCCAGGCAGATGCGGCTGACGTTCAGATCGGTGTTGGCCAGACGGTTGTACTGCATGAAGTCGTCCTCGTGGTAGGCGAACCGTGCACGGAGCGAGACGCTAGCGGCGCTCGAACAAAAGATCCCAGACGCCGTGCCCGAGACCCAGGCCGCGACGCTCGAACTTGGTCAGCGGGCGGTAGTCGGGGCGCGGTACGAAACCGCCGTCGTCGGCGGTATTGACGAATTCCGGTGCGGCGTTCAGCACCTCCAGCATGTGCTGGGCGTAGTGCTCCCAGTCGGTGGCCAGATGCAGCCGGCCGCCGGGTTTGAGCTTGCGTGCCAGCAGCGCCACGAACTGCGGCTGGATCAGACGGCGCTTGTGGTGGCGCTTCTTCGGCCAGGGATCGGGGAAATAGATCTGGATGCGGTCCAGGCTGGCATCGGGGAAGCGCCCGCCGAGCGCCTCCACGGCGTCGGCGCACAGCACCCGCACGTTGCTCAGCCCGAGTTGTTCCAGACGTAGCAACAGGTGGCCGACGCCGGGGCGATGCACCTCGATGCCGAGGAAGTCGCACTCCGGTTGGGCCTGGGCCATGCTGGCCAGGCACTCGCCGTTGCCGAAGCCGATCTCCAGGATGCGCGGCGCGGCGCGGCCGAAGATGCGGTCGAGATCGAGCAGCTCGGCACCGGCGGCGAGCCCGAGGCGCGCCCAGAGCGTTTCCATGGCGCGCTGCTGGGCCGGTGTGAGGCGGCCCTCGCGGCGCACGAAACTGCGAATCTGGCGATGATGCTGTGGTGTCTCGGTCATGTATCAGCGAAGTGGCGCACGCTGGAGGTCGGTGCGCGACGGTTGCAGATTGCTAGAAAAATAGACCATCCAGGAACGCGACCGCTCTCGCGGCGCATTCATCCGTGATGCTGCCCGAGCCCTCTCTACTTCGGAGCGGGCTGCCGAGCGTCGGCAGAGCAACGGAACATGAGAGCGCTTCAAGGAGCGATTGGAGTGCATGACTGTCGGTCGCCTCCTGCATGGCAAGGATGGTGCACAGGTCGGGAGCACAACGCCTTCCCGCTCATTGGCGTGCACGATTTCAACACGATCTTCCGCTGGAAGAAAGTGGAAGATGAATGCCAGGGTGAGCCCTATCTCTCGGTCACACCGCGTGCGGCGCGCTTATCGGCCCATGCAATCGGAGCGGAAATCCAGCCGGATAAGGCTCCATCTGGCTCCGCCGGAAGCGGCTATTGACGGTGTGCGGGCAGCGCTATTGTCCCTATCTCGCCCAAGCACGATGAGAGCGCTAAAGAGGGAGTGAAATCAGCCGTCTGCAGGCGCCGAATGAAGGATGGGTGTACTCCGATGTCGCGTCGCGCACAAACGGCGATGGTAGGGGCGGCATCGCGCAGCAGATCCGTTCCGCGGACACAACGGCATATCACGGGTTTGTCAGGACGATAAGCCACCCCTAACGACCAGTAATGGCCGTGCCACTTATGTCTCTGCGCCTGGTCTAAATGGTTGATGCTAAAGTGGGTGATGTGATTTCCGAATGTTTCCCGTTGCCTCGCTTGAGAACTGCTATTTGATTAATATAATAGTAGTCGCTTTGCAATACGACTGGAACCTAATGTCCATTTTTCAAGAAGGTGTAGAATGATGGTTGCCAATATCGATCTCAACGTCTATTCGATTCCGGAGTTAAAGGAGCTTATCGCCAAGGCTGAAAAGGAGATCCAGCGCAAGGAGCAGCTACAGGTCAAGGAAATTCGCAGCAAGATCGAAGAGCTGGCCAGTAGCGTCGGTATGACGCCGGAACAGGTGCTGAGCTTCGATATCCGCAAGCGCAAGGCCGGTGGTGCTGGCGCCGGTACCGCGGTCAGATATCGCAACCCCGACAATCCTTCTCAGACCTGGAGCGGCCGCGGCAAGCAGCCGAACTGGCTGAAGGAAGCCCTGGAGCGCGGTGCCAAGAAGGAAGATTTCGCCGTCTGAAGCGGCAGTGTTCGCCACCCGCACCGGCCTGCGGCGCGGGTGGGGCTTGCCAAGGTCGTCCGAACGACGATAATAGGGAGCCCTATGCGGGTGTAGTTCAATGGTAGAACCTCAGCTTCCCAAGCTGATGACGTGGGTTCGATTCCCATCACCCGCTCCAATCCCTTCAGGGCTGCCGCAAGCAGCCCTTTATTTTTGCTGCGATCTTGCCAGGCGCGGCGAGTGACCGCTGCCGGCGCGGAGGTGAGCATGATCAGAATCGCGGTGACGGGCGCCAACGGGCGCATGGGGCGGAGCCTGATCCAGGCCTGCCGCGAGGACGCCGAACTGGATTGCACCGTAGCCCTGGACCGGCCCGACAGCCCGGCACTGGGCAGGGACGCCGGCGAGCTGGCCGGCGTCGAGCGCAGCGGAGTGGCGGTGACGGCGGCGCTGGAGCCGGAGCTGGAGCGCTTCGATGCGCTGATCGACTTCACCCGACCCGAGGCGACTCTGGCCTATCTGCCGCTGTGCCGGCGTGCCGGCAGGGCGATGGTGATCGGTACCACCGGCTTCAGCGCCGAGCAGAAAGCGTTGCTGGCCGAGGCGGCGCAGGACATCCCCATCGTCTTTGCTCCCAATTTCAGCGTAGGCGTCAACCTCTGCCTCAAGCTGCTGGAGCTGGCCGCCCGAGTGCTGGGCGACGGCGTCGACGTGGAGATCATCGAGGCCCACCACCGCCACAAGATAGACGCTCCCTCCGGCACCGCCCTGCGCATGGGCGAGGTGGTGGCCCAAGCCCTGGGGCGGGATCTGGCGAGTTGCGCCGTATACGGCCGCGAGGGCATCACCGGCGAGCGCGATCGCCGCACCATCGGTTTTGCCACGGTGCGCGCCGGTGACATCGTCGGCGAACACACGGTGATGTTTGCCGACGTCGGCGAGCGGATCGAGATCAGCCACAAGGCCTCCAGCCGCTTGACCTTCGCCAAGGGGGCACTGCGCGCTGCCAAATGGTTGTCAAACAAGGGAAATGGTCTGTACGATATGCAAGACGTACTGGGGCTGCGCTAGAGCAGTACGTGGACACTGACATTGGGCCTGCTATAGAATTCTGAAGATTTAACCTATCTCGATTAAAATCCGTGGCGGGAGCGGCTTCACCGAAGCCCTCCCGCTTCGCATGTCTGAGTGGAGGAGCCGTTGCGCAAACCAGCTCTTTTAGCCCTTGAGGACGGCAGCCTGTTCTGGGGAGAGTCCATTGGCGCCGAGGGCCAGACCCAAGGCGAGGTGGTATTCAACACCTCGATCACCGGTTACCAGGAGATCCTCACCGATCCGTCCTACTGCCGGCAGATCGTCACCCTGACCTATCCCCATATCGGCAACGTCGGCACCAATCCCGGTGATGAGGAGGCGGCGCAGATCTGGGCCGCTGGTCTGGTGGTGCGGGACTACCCCGCCTGGCCCAGCAACTGGCGCAACCGCCAGCCCCTGGAGGCCTACCTGCGTGAGCGCGGGTTGGTTGCCATCGCCGGCGTCGATACCCGCAAGCTGACGCGGTTGCTGCGCGAGAAGGGGGCGCAGAACGGTTGCATCATAGCCGGCAGCGACCTCGACGCCGAGGCGGCCGTGGCCATGGCGCGGGATTTCCCCGGCCTGAAGGGCATGGATCTGGCCAAGGTGGTGTCGGTGACCGAACCCTACGAATGGACCGAGGGTGGCTGGCAGCTGGAAAACGACGGCTTCGTCCGCCCCGCCAAACTGCCTTACCACGTCGTGGCCTACGACTACGGCATCAAGCGCAACATCCTGCGCATGCTGGTCGACCGCGGCTGCCGGGTCACGGTGCTGCCGGCTCAGGCGCCGGCCAGCCAGGCGCTGGCGCTCCAGCCCGACGGCGTGTTCCTGTCCAACGGCCCTGGCGATCCCGAGCCGTGCGACTACGCCATCCAGGCCATCGGCGAGTTGCTTACGACCGGCATCCCGCTGTTCGGCATCTGCCTTGGCCACCAGTTGCTGGGTCTGGCCAGTGGCGCTCGCACCGTGAAGATGAAGTTCGGGCACCATGGCGGCAACCATCCGGTACAGGATCTCGACACCGGCCGGGTGATGATTTCCAGCCAGAACCACGGCTTCGCCGTCGACGAGGCCACCCTACCGTCGGTGCTGCGGGCCACCCATCGCTCCCTGTTCGACGGTTCGCTACAGGGCATCGAGCGCACCGACTGTCCGGCCTTCAGCTTCCAGGGTCATCCGGAAGCCAGTCCCGGACCGCACGACGTGCAGCCCTTGTTCGATAAATTCATCCGGCTGATGGAAGCGCGGCGCTGAGCGCCGGGCCATGAGGAGGCGAGCATGCTGGGGATCACCGACTTGCCGACCTATTTGCTGGGGGTGATTTTCATCATCTTGTTGCCCGGTCCCAACTCGCTGTTCGTGCTGGCGGTGGCAGCTGCGCGCGGTGTGCGCTCTGGTTCCGCCGCCGCCTGCGGCGTGTTCGTCGGCGATGCCGTGCTGATGACGCTGACTGCGCTCGGGGCGGCCTCGGTGCTGCACACCTTCCCCGTGCTGTTCTTTGTGCTGAAATACGCCGGCGCGATCTATCTGACGTGGCTCGGCCTCAATATGCTGCGCGGTGCGCTCGCCCGCTGGCGCGCCGCCGCATCGAACGTGGCGACGCCACCCGCGGTGGATGCCACCGCGCCGTTCCGTCGCGCGCTGGTGATCAGCCTGCTCAATCCCAAGGCCATCCTGTTCCTGCTGTCGTTCTTCATCCAGTTCGTCGACCGCAGCTACGCTTATCCCGCACTGACCTTCCTTGCGCTTGGCGCCATCCTGCAGGTGTGCAGCGTGCTCTACCTGACGACGCTGATCTTCGCAGGGGTGCGGCTGGCCGAGTCCTTCCGCAGCCGCAGGCGGCTGGCGGCCGGCTTAACCGGCAGCGTCGGCGCACTGTTCGTCGGCTTCGGTGGCAAGCTGGCGGCGAGCAGCCTGTGAGGAACGGCGACACCTGATTACTCAACGAGAAACGCAATGCCCAAACGGACAGACATCCACAGCATCCTGATCATCGGCGCCGGTCCCATCGTCATCGGCCAGGCCTGCGAGTTCGACTACTCCGGCGCCCAGGCGTGCAAGGCGCTGCGCGAGGAGGGCTACCGGGTGATCCTGGTGAACTCCAACCCCGCCACCATCATGACCGATCCGGAGATGGCCGATGCCGTGTACATCGAGCCTATCACCTGGGAGACCGTGGCCAAGATCATCGACAAGGAGCGCCCCGACGCCCTGCTGCCCACCATGGGCGGGCAGACTGCGCTCAACTGTGCCCTGGACCTGGCCCGTCACGGCGTGCTGGAGCGCTTCGCTGTGGAGATGATCGGCGCCAACGCCGATGCCATCGACATGGCCGAGGACCGCGAGCGTTTCCGCGATGCCATGGCCGAGATCGGGCTGGCCA
This sequence comes from Candidatus Competibacteraceae bacterium, assembly GCA_035575095.1. Classification (GTDB taxonomy): domain Bacteria; phylum Pseudomonadota; class Gammaproteobacteria; order Competibacterales; family Competibacteraceae; genus DATLYF01. Next base: position 424 of record DATLYF010000050.1, on the reverse strand, counting down.
CGCCGCGCGCCCTGATCGCCCACTCCATGGAAGAGGCGATGGTGGCCATAGAGCAGATCGGCTTTCCCATCATCATCCGCCCCTCTTTCACCCTGGGCGGCACCGGCGGCGGCATCGCCTATAACCGCGAAGAGTTCCTGGAGATCGTCGAGCGCGGTCTGGACATGTCGCCGACCACCGAGGTGCTGTTGGAGGAGTCGGTGCTGGGCTGGAAGGAATACGAGATGGAGGTGGTCCGCGACCGGGCGGACAACTGCATCATCGTCTGCTCCATCGAGAACCTGGACCCCATGGGCGTGCACACCGGCGATTCCATCACGGTCGCCCCGGCGCAGACCCTGACCGACCGCGAATACCAGATCATGCGCAATGCCTCCATTGCGGTGCTGCGCAAGATCGGGGTGGACACCGGCGGTTCCAACGT
>DATLYF010000049.1:0-4002 GCA_035575095.1 Candidatus Competibacteraceae bacterium | reverse complement strand
CAAGGGGGCGCTCCTCAACCTGACGCTGCCGGGCTTGTTCACCACCGCCACCAGCGCCCCGGATCTCGGCTCGCTGATGCGCATGCCCTGAGCCCCACGGCGTCGATCCGGCCAGGGCGCTCCTACGGGGGCGCCCTTTTTGTCTGCACTGCCTGCCGGCCGGCTTTCTCCAAGCCGACCGGCAGGCAGTGCAGGGGTGCGACATGGGTTGCGACCAGAATCAAAAACCATTTGATAATTGATTGATTGAGGTGGTTTTCGGTTTCATTTCTGGAAACGGTGCAACTTCCGTCTCTGGGATGGCTCCGGCAACCTGGATACAAGCTGCTGAAGCGATTGAGCAAATACCTGGGCCCGAAGTTGGTGTGCAATCTGCAATAATAGAGCGTGCAGGCAGGGTATCGGCCCGCTGGCTGCGGGGACTGGGCGCGCTGAGTGTACCGAGGAGAACAATAATGTGAAGAACATCCCCGGCTTCTCTCTACCCATACTGTTGGTGGATGACGAGCCGCCGATATTGCGGAGCACCAGCGTCATGCTGCGTGCGGCAGGCTTCCGTACAGTGCTGACCGTGGAGGACGGGCGCCAGCTGCCGCAGATGCTGGCCAGCCACGAGATCGGCGTGGTGGTGCTCGACCTGACCATGCCCCATCTCACCGGCAGTGCTCTGCTGGAGCGGATCGCCAGCGAGTTTCCTCAGGTGCCGGTGATCATCATGACCGCCACCAACGAACTGGAGACGGCGGTGCGCTGCATGCAGCTGGGCGCCTTCGACTACCTGCTCAAGCCGGTGGAAAAGAACCGGCTGATCTCGGCCGTGGCACGTGCCACCGAGATCCGCACGTTGCGCGAGGAAGTACAGTCCCTGCGGGCCAGTCTGCTGGACAGCCAGTTGCGGCAGCCCGAGGCCTTCAGTGAAATCGTCACTCGCAACCGCGTCATGCACGCTGTGTTCCAGTATCTGGAGGCGATCGCGCCCTCGCCCCAGCCGGTGCTGATCACCGGTGAGACTGGTAGCGGCAAGGAGCTGGTCGCCCGGGCACTGCACCGTCTTTCCGGGGTGTCCGGCCGCTTCGTGCCGGTCAATGTGGCGGGGCTGGACGACAATGTGTTCTCCGATACTCTGTTCGGCCACAAAAAGGGCGCCTTCACCGGGGCCGAGCGCCCGCGCGAGGGACTGGTGGCGGAGGCGGCCCAGGGCACGTTGTTCCTCGACGAGATCGGCGACCTGGCCCTGGCTTCCCAGGTCAAGCTGCTGCGTCTGCTGCAGGAGCGCAAGTACTACCCCTTGGGTTCGGACCAGCAGCGGGAGAGCAGCGCCCGGGTGGTAGTGGCCACCAATTGCGACCTGGCCGAGCTATGCGCGCAGGGTCGTTTCCGCAAGGATCTTTATTACCGGCTGCACAGCCACCATGTGCACCTGCCGCCGCTGCGGGAGCGGCGCGACGACCTGCCGCTGCTGCTCAACCACTTCCTGGATAAGGCGGCCGAGGCCCTGGGCAAGCGCAAGCCGGTGGTGCCCACCGAGCTCTACAGCCTGCTGCGTCAATACGACTTCCCCGGCAACGTGCGCGAGCTGGAGGCCATGGTATTCGATGCCATGGCCCGGGTGCGCGGCGCCAGTCTGTCCCTGGCCAGCTTCCGCAGTCGCATCGGCCAGCGCCAGGCACTGGCCGAGGACAGCGGGGAGAGCGCAACGGAAGCCCTGAAGGAGCTGTTCCCCAGCCGTCTGCCCACGATCAAGGAGGCCGAGGCCTTTCTCGTCGCCGAGGCCCTGCGCCGCGCCGACAATAACCAGGGCATCGCCGCCGCCATGCTGGGACTGACGCGCCAGGCCCTGAACAAGCGGCTGCTGCGCGAGCGGCGCGGGAGCTGATCGGCGAGTGCCTGCTGCGGTTCCGGCCTGGGTGCGGCGGCATCCGTCTCCGTTCCCGCGGCGCTTGTGAGTCGGCTTCCGTGGTCCGCTCTGCTAACATCGCTCCATGCCTGGAAACAGCCGGACGGAGGGACCATGATCTATGCATTGGGCGAGCGCCGCGTCGAGTTCCGCGGCGAGAACTGGTTCGTCGCCCCCAACGCCACGCTCATCGGCTCGGTGGTGCTGGAGCACAACGCCAGCGTCTGGTTCAACGCCGTACTGCGCGGCGACAATGAGCCCATCGTCATCGGCGAGAACAGCAACGTGCAGGATGGTTCGATCCTGCACACCGACGCGGGCATCCCGCTGCTGGTCGGGCGCGACGTCACCATCGGCCACAAGGTCATGCTGCACGGCTGCACCATCGGCGACAACAGCCTGATCGGCATCAATGCGGTGATCCTCAACCGCGCGGTGATCGGCAAGAACTGCCTGATCGGCGCCAACACCCTGATCCCCGAGGGTAAGGTCATTCCCGACGGGGTGCTGGTGCTGGGCGCGCCGGGCAAGATCGTGCGCGAGCTGAGCGCAGAGGAGATCGCCCGCATCACAGGATCGGCGCAACACTACGTGGAGAACTTCCGGCGCTACCAACGCGACCTCCGCCCGCAGGACTAGCCATCACCGCGAACGGCCCGCCAGGACGACGACCACCGAGCCCATGAGCCCGCACAGCGCCACCCTTCCGCAACCCACCCGCGCCGCCCTGGACGCCGTCATCGACGGCATCGGCGGCATCATCCTCGGCAAGCAGCACGCCATCCGCCTGGCCCTGACCTGTCTGCTGGCGCGCGGCCATCTGCTCATCGAGGACTTGCCCGGCATGGGCAAGACCACCCTGGCCCATGCCATCGCCCGGGTATTGGGGCTGCAATACCAGCGCATCCAGTTCACCAGCGACCTGCTGCCCGCCGACATCCTCGGCGCCGCCGTCTACGACCGCGCCAGCGGCGGCTTCGTCTTCCACCCCGGGCCGGTGTTCGCCCAGGTAATCCTAGCCGACGAGATCAACCGCGCCACCCCCAAGACCCAGAGCGCGCTACTCGAGGCCATGGAAGAGCAACAGGTGACGGTCGAAGGAGAGACGCGGCCGCTGCCGGAGCCGTTCTTCGTCATCGCCACCCAGAATCCGTCCCACCAGATCGGCACCTTCCCCCTGCCGGAGTCGCAACTGGACCGCTTCCTGATGCGCATCGAGCTGGGCTATCCGGACGCCCGGGCCGAGCGCGAGCTGCTCGCCGGCGAGGATCGCCGCGAGCTGCTGGCTCGCCTGCCGGTGCTGCTCGCCCCGCAGGCGCTACTTGCCTTGCTGCGCCTGGTGGGGGCAGTCCACGTGGCGCCGCGACTGCTCGACTACTTGCAGGCGCTGCTGCAGCACTCGCGCGAGTGCGGCCTGTTTCGCCACGGCCTATCGCCGCGCGCCGGCCAGGGCCTGCTGCGCGCTGCCCGCGCCTGGGCACTGCTGGCGCAGCGCGACTACGTGCTGCCCGAGGACATCCAGGCGGTGCTGCCGGCGGTGGTGGGGCACCGCTTGGTGGCCAGCGACGATGCCCTGGCTCTGGTGCCGGCGGAGCGCCTGCAGCGCCTGCTGGCGACGGTACCGGTACCGCTCTGACGGCCATGCGCATGGAGTCGCTGCAGCGCCGTTTCTGGCGCTGGTTCGATCGCCGCCATCCGCCCCGCGCCGACGCCGTCGTGCTGAGCCGGCGCCGTCTCTACATCCTGCCGAGCGGTTATGGCTATGTGTTCGGTCTGATGCTGTGCGTGCTGTTCCTGTGGTCCATCAACTACAACAGCAGCATGGGCTTCGTCCTGACCTTCTGGCTAGCGGCGATGGCCCTGAATGTGATGTGGCGCACCCACGCCAACCTGCTGGGGCTGCGGGTCGCCCCGGCCGGCGCCGATCCCGTGTTCGCCGGTCAGCAGGCCGGTTTTCGCTGCATCCTCGACAATCCCGGGCACGGCGTGCGCTATGGCATCGCGCTGCACGCCGAGGGCAGCGCAGTGGCCTATGCCGATGTACCGGCTCAGGGCAGCGCCGTGCTGGTGCTGGCGCTGCCGGCGCGGCGGCGCGGCTGGCTGCG
>DATLYF010000048.1:0-18073 GCA_035575095.1 Candidatus Competibacteraceae bacterium | reverse complement strand
CCCTCAATACCGCCGATAGCGACACTTTCGCCAACCGCATGATGCCGGGCGCGCCCTGCCTGGACGCCCCCCTCATCGTGGACGGTCGCGACGACTGGCTGCTCGCGCGGCTGGGCGACAGCTTCGTGCTGCTGCTGTTCGCCGACCGTCCGCTGGACGAGGCGACACGGCGCGCTCTGGCGGGACTGGCCGACGTTCCGCTGCCGCTGCGCGTGCTGCTGGTGGGTCCGGGGCCGCTGCCGGCACCGCCCGTCGGGGTCAGCGTCGTAGACCACAAGGGCGTGGCCGCGGCGCGCTACGACGGCCAGCCCGGCACCTGTTACCTGATCCGCCCCGACCAACATGTGGCGGCACGCTGGCGCGCCCTCGACCCGGCCCGGATCCGCGCCGCCCTGGCCCGCGCCACCGCCCAGGAGGTGTTGCCATGAGCGCCCTGCGCCTGGAACCGCGCCTCGCCCAACCGGATGATTTCTACGAGGCGCTGATGGAGCTGCACCGCGATCTCAGCGAGGAGCAGAGCCGACTGGTCAATGCCCGGCTGATCCTGCTGCTGGCCAACCACATCGGCGATCAGCAAGTCTTGCTGGAGGCCATGCGCATCGCGGCGCAACCCGCACAATCCCTGCCGGAGTCCACGCCATGAAGAAATGGATCAGCTTCCCCCGCATCGAGGGCACGGTATCGCGCCAGGCCCATTGCGATCTACCCGACGGCACCTACGAGCGCGAACTGGGCCGCGATGGCTTCTTCGGCCCCGCCACCCACATGCTGCACAAGCATCCGCCGACCGGCTGGATCGACTGGGAGGGGCCGCTGCGCCCGCGCGCCTTCGACCTGACCAAGCTGGAGGCGCTGAGCACCAGCCCCTGGCAGGCCCAGCCCATCCTCGCCAATGCTCACATGAAACTGCGCCAGTGGCGCACCCAGGGGTGCATGGACCACCTGGTGCGCAACTCCGATGGCGACGAGTTGCTGTTCGTGCACCAGGGCGCGGGCGAACTGTACTGTGACTACGGCCACCTGAGCTTCCGCGACGGCGATCACATCGTCATCCCGCGTGCCACCCTGTGGCGCATCGAGTGCCACGAGCCGGTGACCCTGCTCATGATCGAGGCCACCGAAGACGCCTACGTGCTGCCGGACAAGGGCCTGGTGGGCAACCACGCCATCTTCGACCCGGCCATGCTGGATACGCCCAGGCTCGACGATGCCTTCCGCGCGCAGCAGAACGAAGAGCCGTGGAAAGTGGTGATCAAGCGCCGCGACCGCTACTCCACCGTCACTTTCCCCTTCAATCCGCTGGATGCGGTGGGCTGGCACGGCGACCTCGCCCCAGTGCGCATCAACTGGCGCGACATCCGCCCGCTGATGAGCCACCGCTATCACCTGCCGCCCTCGGCCCACACCACCTTCCTGACCAAGCGCTTCGTGGTCTGCACCTTCGCCCCGCGACCCATCGAGTCCGATCCGGGGGCGCTCAAAGTGCCGTTCTTCCACAACAACGACGACTACGACGAGATCATCTTCTACCACAAGGGCTCGTTCTTCAGCCGCGACAACATCCATCCGGGCATGATTACCCTGCACCCGTGCGGCTTCGCCCATGGCCCCCATCCCAAAGCCTTTGCCATCGGCGCCAAGGCGGCGCGCAAGGAGACCGACGAGGTGGCGGTGATGATCGATACCCGCGATCCGGTCGACCTGGCCGAACTGCCCGAGGGTGTGGAAGACCGCACCTACGTCGATTCCTGGAAATCGCCGGGGGCATGATCGTCGGCCCCACAGCATCCCGACCATCGAGAGCGGCCAGCCCACCACCTTCTTCATGCGCTTCGGCGAGCGGGTGCGTATCGCGATGTTCGATGCCGACGGCGCTTCCATTTTCGGCACCATCGCCCAGACTGTGCGTAGGTAAGGCTGAACCCCTTGCGCAACCACGAACGGCTCGGACTGATCGTATGACGGCGAACCTGACTCTGTACGACTATTGGCGCTCCTCGGCCGCCTACCGGGTGCGCATCGCTTTGAACCTGAAGGGCCTGGACTACCGCCAGGTGGCGGTCGATCTGCGCCGGCAGGAGGAGCGCAGCCCCCACTACCGCGCCCGCAACCCGCAGGGGCTGGTGCCGGCCCTGGAGCTGCCCGACGGCCGCGTGCTCGGCCAGTCCCTGGCCATCTGCGAGTATCTGGAGGAGGTCCACCCCGCGCCGCCGCTGCTGCCGGCCGATCCGGTGGCGCGGGCGCGGGTGCGGGGTCTGGCATTGGTGGTGGCCTGCGAGATCCATCCGCTCAACAACCTGCGCGTGCTCAACTACCTCAGCGGGCCGCTAGGCCACGGCGAGGACGTGAGGCTGGCCTGGTACCGGCACTGGATAGCCGAGGGGCTGGCGGCGCTGGAGGCACTGCTGGCCGAGCATCCCGACACCGGCCGCTGTTGCCACGGCGATACCCCGACCCTGGCCGACGTCTGCCTGGTGCCGCAGCTCTACAACGCCCGCCGCTTCGACTGCGATCTCAGCCCCTACCCCACCCTGACCCGCATCGAGGCCGAGTGCCAGGCGCTGGCGGCATTCCAGCGCGCCGTGCCGGAGCGGCAACCGGACGCCGGCTGAGCACCCTGGCTAGAATGACAGGGATTGCGCCCGCTGCGAGGTCCCCGTCGACATGTCGGAATTGCTGAGCCTGCTCACCCCCCTGGACCGGGCCGCCGTGGCCTGGTTCTTGCTCTGCTGGCTGGGCTACGCCTGGCTGGCCGACCATACCCGGTTGCACCGGCGCAGCATCAGCGCCGCCATGGGCGAGTACCGGCGGCGCTGGATGCTGACCATGCTGCGGCGTGAGGTGCGCATCGTCGACACCGCCATCCAGGGCATCCTGCTGCAGGGCGTGGCCTTCTTTGCCTCCACCACCATCCTGCTCATCGGTGCGCTGTTCGCCATGCTGCGCGCCGGCGACCAGGCCATGCAGGTGCTGAGTCAGCTCCCTTTCGTCGTCCCCACCAGCCCGGCGCAGTGGGAACTCAAGCTGCTCTTGCTGGTGGCCATCTTCATCTATGCCTTCTTCAAGTTCGCCTGGGCCTTTCGCCTGTTCAATTACTGCTCCATCCTCATCGGCGCCACGCCTCTGGCGGAGCCGGAGCGGGAGCCGCCCCCCGAAGCCATGGCTCACGTCGAGCAGGTGGCGCAGCTCAACATCCGTGCCGCCTACCATTTCAACAATGGCGTGCGCGCCTATTTCTTCGCCTTCGCCGCCATCGGCTGGTTCCTCCACCCCTGGCTGTTCATGCTGCTCTCGGCCTGGGTGGTGGTGGTGCTGCAGCGCCGCGAGTTCCGCTCCCAGTCCTATGGCATCGTGCGTCCCAGCTGCCCGCCAGCGACGTGAGGGCACCGTTACGTTCAGCGTTTTCAAAGCTGGGGGCAGCGGGTGGATCATCGCAACCGCCTCGAGCCGCAATCGCTGAAGGCACCCAGTTCACCTTCCACCAACCCCAACCGGAGTCCCCTTATGAAAGTCCTCGTCATCAACGGCCCTAACCTGAACCTGCTCGGCACCCGCGAGCCCCATGTCTACGGCTCGACCACGCTGGCCGATGTCGAAGCCAGCCTGCGCGCACAGGCACAGGAACTCGGCCTTGAGCTGGAGTGCTTCCAGAGCAATCATGAAGGTGCCATCGTCGACCGCATCCATGCGGCACGCAGCGAAGGCGTGCAGTTCGTGATGATCAACCCCGGCGCCTACACTCACACCAGCGTGGCTATCCGCGATGCCTTCGCCGGTGTCGCCATTCCGTTCGTCGAGGTGCACATCTCCAACGTGCACAAGCGCGAAGCCTTCCGTCATCATTCCTACCTGTCGGACATCGCCGAGGCGGTAATGGCCGGTTTCGGCACGCTGGGCTACAACCTCGCGCTGCAATTCATCAGCGCCAAGTTGCGGCAATAAACAACCCCGGCTTAAAAGCCGGAGCTTTATGGGCAGAAGACCTTGGGCTTGCCCGCGGCGAGGTAGGCGGCATCTTGGCCATCTCGGCACGATGCTGCCGCCTGGCGCTTTGGCTGAGCGGCCGCCGATGAGTGAGAGAGAAGCCAACAGCACGGGGCTGTTGGCCGGCGCGCTCGAGCCGGATGCTATGCTTCACTCTTCGACAACCCACTGGGGGTTCCATGCCACTTCCCACAGATGCCCGTCAGGGTCTTGGAAGTAGCCTGCATAACCGCCCCAGAAGGTGTCCTGCGCTGGTTTGACGATGGCTGCACCTGCTCTCTTGGCCTGTTCCATGACTTCGTCGACTTCGGCTTTGGAGGAAACGTTGTGCCCGATGGTGAACTCGGCCGGGCTTGGACTACCAAGAGCAATCCCCGCATCATGGGCAATGCTCTTTCTCGGCCAAAGCGCAAGTTTCAGGCCCGCCTGCAGGGCAAAGAACGCGACTGCTCCATATTGGAACTCTGTGCCGACAATGCCCTCGGTCTTCAGGCCAAGACCATCACGGTAGAACCGCACTGCCGCCTCCAAATCATCAACGCCGATAGTGATGAGCGTTATCCGAGGTTTCATGCGCAGACTCTCCATCAAGCATGACGTCGCGGTTCAAGCGCGGGTCGCTTACGGTCTGTCGTCTTGCAACCGCTAATTAGACCGCTGATGCGCCTGCCTGCTGCGCCGGCAGCCATCTCCTGATGGACCGGACGAACATCGCCATGAACAAAGCGAATGTCGGCACCCGGAATAGCGGGTTGCGCACCTGAGAAGAAGACCCAAGTTGGTTGCTGATATGGCCAAGGCTGCGGCACAGCGGATTCAAGCTTTTCGAGATTTCGCAGAATCCATAAGTAAGTCGCTGACCCCATTGCGATGGCGCCAACTTCACTGATAAACGATGGATAGCTCATGCCCTCGATATCTGCAAACTGGAGCAGCCAATCCAGTAAGTGATCAGTGGTCGCAATGAAGCCGTCGAGGCTCGATCTTGACGGGCGCGGCTCTCACAGCCGCCGCAGATGGCCGGTGACCTCTTCGCGGTCGTGGTAGAGCTGCTTCAACGCCAGGCGGTAGGGGATGCCGGCGAGCGCCTCGGCGATCAGGTCGATGCAGCGCTTGACCTCGACGTAACGCTTCTTCATCGGCAGCTTGAGGTTGAAGATGCTCTCGCGGCAGCACCCCTCGGCCAGCCATTGCGCCACCAGCCGGGCGATGCGCGAGGGGCTCTCCACCATATCGCATACCATCCATTCCACCGGCCTGGGCGGGCGGTAGCGGAAGCCGTCCTCGCGGCGGTGCTCGACCAGACCGCTGTCCAGCAGCGCCTTGTCCAGGGGGCCGTTGTCGATGGCGCTGACCTGGAGGTGGCGGCGCACCAGTTGCCAGGTCCAGCCGCCCGGCGCCGCCCCCAGGTCCACGGCACGCATGCCGGGCGCCAGGCGCTGCGCGCGTTCGGCCGGATCGAGAAACAGCAGCAGCGCCTCCTCCAGCTTGAGGGTGGAGCGGCTGGGGGCGCCGGCGGGGAAGCGCAGGCGCGGGATGCCCATGGGCCAGGGTGAGGCGTTGTCCGGCCAGGACAGGGCCGGATAGGCCGCGGCCGAGCCGAGGAAGAACAGGTGCAGCCGCGGCAACCCAGGAGCGTCCCCGGCCAGCCGCCCGGCGCGTTCGAGCGCGGCCCGCGCCGGCACGGCAAACTTGCGGCAGAACACCGACAGCGCCTTGGCCTCGTTGGTATCGGCGGTTTCCAGCCAGAGCGCGGAATAGCGCTCCGCCAAGCCGTCCAGGGCCGCGAGCAGCGGGCTGAGCCGATCGTGCACCGGCAGCTCGGCCACCAACCCGGGCGTGGCCAGAAGCTGGCGCGCGAAGATCAGGGAGCGGAACTCCAGGGCGCGGGCCAGTTCACCGGCGCGACCGGGTTCATAGGGGCTGAACAGCACCCAGCCGCTGCCCGGCCTAGCCTTGGCGTAGCCGTGGCTCTGCATGGCGGCGGCGCGCTCCTGGATCTCGGCCGCGCATTCGCCCTCGAAGCCGGGGCGACAGTAGAGGATGAGGTGGTTGAGCATAAGAGGATGTCGCGTTCAACGCCCGTCGATGGCGCGCTTGAGGCTCTGGCAGACGATCTTCAGCACCTCGATGCGCGCCCAGCGCTTGTCGTTGGCGGCAATGATATGCCATGGCGCCTGGGCGATGCTGGTCTGCGCCACCATGTCGTTGACCGCCGCCTCATAATCCAGCCGGCGCTCGCGGTTACGGTAGTCCTCGTCGGTGATCTTGTATTTCTTGTAGGGCGTTTGCTCGCGCTCTCTGAAGCGCTTGAGCTGCTCGTCGGCGTCGATGTGCAGCCAGAACTTCAGCAGCACCATGCCACTCTCGCTGAGCTGCTCCTCGAAGTCGTTGATCTCACTGTAGGCGCGCCGCCACTCATGCTCGCGGGCGTAGCCCTCGACCCGCTCCACCAGCACCCGGCCGTACCAGCTACGGTCGAAGATCACCATCTCGCCGGGGGCCGGCAGATGCCGCCAGAAGCGCCACAAGTAATGATGCGCCCGCTCTTCCTCGCTCGGGGCGGCAATCGGCACCACCCGGTAGTCGCGGGCATCCAGAGCGGCGGTGATACGGCGGATGGTGCCGCCCTTGCCGGCGGCATCCCAGCCCTCGAACACCAGCACTGCGGCGATGCCCCTGGCGCGCGCCTGGCGCGAGCGGCGTTGCAGCTTGCCCTGCAGGCGCGGCAGCCGCTCGTCGTAATCGGCCTTGTCCAGGGATCGGCTCAGATCCACGGCATCGAGGATGGTCAGCGGGTCCTGCTGCAACCGGCGTACGCGCAGCGGCGCTTCTGCCCACGTCGGCGCCCGGGGTTGCGCCAGGCGGGTCTGCAGGCCCTCTAGCAGGGTGCGCATCACGCTCAGGTTGCGGTGGCGCTCGTCGGCGGCCTCGACCATGTGCCACGGGGCCTCGCCGCTGCTGGTCTTGCGCAGCAGATGCTCGGCCACCGCCATGGCCGCGTCGTAGGTCTCGTAGATCTGCCAGTCGGCATCGTCCAGGTGCACGTAGCGGCCGGGGTTGCGCCGCGCCGCCTTCAGGCGCCGCTTCAACGCCTTGCGCGACAGATGCAGCCAGAACTTGAGAATCAGCGCCCCATCCTCGATCAGCGTCTGCTCGAAGCGCTGGATATGAGCAATCTGGCGCTCGAAGGCGATGGCATCGAGGCGTCCGGTGTAATGCCCGGCCACCGCGTCCATAGCCCAACCGCCCACGTAGATGGCGAGCTGGCCTTTGCCGGGCAGCGTGCGCCAGTAACGCCAGAAGGGGGGATAGCGGCGCTCGTCCCGGCGCGGCGGGCCGAAGGCGAAGGTGCGCAGGTAACGGGCATCCAGCCACGCGTTGCAGAGGTTGACGATCTCGTTGCGGCCCTGGTCGTCGTTGCCGAAGATCAGCACGATCGCCGGGAAGTCCGCCAGACGCAGATCGAACTGAGCGTTGAGCAGCTCCACCCGAAGCTGCGGCACCTGCGCCTCGTACTCGGCCTTGTCGACCCGGGCCCCCACCTCTACCGCCTCGAACATGCCCACCTCCGCACCCGTTCCCGGGCCTCTCGCGGTCATCATGGGGCACGGGCGGCGCCTGTCAATGCGCGCCGGGCCCGCTCAGGTCCGGGCGGTGCGCTCCAGCACCCGGATCAGGGCGCTGTGGTCCAGCTCGCCGTCGCCCTGGGCGATGAGCCGCTCGTAGAGCTGCAGACACAGCTCGGTGGCGGGCAACTCCAGGCCGAGCTGGCCGGCCAGTTCCAGGGCTTGGGCCAGGTCCTTGCGCTGGGTGGTGGCGCGGCCACCGGGACGGAAATCGCCCTCGATCATGCGCCGGCCATGCAGTTCCAGGACGCGCGAGCTGGCGAAACCGCCCAGCAAGGCCTCGCGCACCTTGGCCGGATCGACGCCGGCAGCGCGGGCCAGGGCCAGGGCCTCGGCCACGGCGCCGATGGTCAGGCCGACGATGACCTGGTTGGCGGCCTTGGCCACCTGCCCGGCCCCCACCTCCCCGACATGGGTCAGGCGGTTGCCGAGCACTGCGAACACCGGCCGCAGCCGCTCGATGGCGGCCTCGCTGCCGCCGGCCATGATGCTTAGCGTCGCCTCGCGGGCGCCGATCTCACCGCCCGAGACCGGGGCATCCACGTAGTCGGCGCCGCGCGAGCGCACCGCGGCGGCGAAGCGGCGCGTGGCCGCCACCGCCGTGGTGCCCATATCCACCACCAGGCTGCCGGGGCGCAGGCCGTGGATCACCCCCGCCGCCCCCAGCAACACCTGCTCCACTGCCGGGGTATCGGCCAGCATGAGGATGACAGTATCGGCCTGCTCGGCCACGGCACGCGGCGCAGCCGCGGGGATCATGCCCTCGGCCGCCAGTTCCGCCAGCGTCGCCCGGTTGCGGGTGTGGATCACCAGCCGCGCCCCGGCCCGTGCCAGGTTGCGGCTCATCGGCCGCCCCATCAGGCCCAGGCCGACAAAGCCCAGGGTCCAGCCGGCGAGGCCGCTCACGCCGAGGCCTCCGGCAGGCGCTGTCCGCCGACGATGACGATCTTCATGGTGTTGGTGCCGCCGGCGATGCCTTCAAACTCACCCTTGGTGACGATCACGCGGTCGCCGTCGGCGACCGCGCCGCGCGCCTTGAGCGTCTCCAGGGCCTCCTGGATGACGCGGTTGGGATTGGCATGGACCACGTCGAAGGCCACCGGATACACGCCCCGGTACAGCGTGACGCGGCGCCGGGTCACCTCGTGACGGGTCAGGGCGTAGATGGGGATGCCGGAGCTGATGCGCGACATCCACAAGGTGGTGGAGCCGGACTCGGTGAGGCAGACGATGGCGCGCACGTCGAGGTGGTTGGCCACGTACATGGCGGCCATGGCGATGGCCTCGTCGGTGCGCTCGAAATGCCAGTCCAGGCGGTGGCTGGAGCGCTGGATCTCGCGCTGGCTCTCGGCCCCCAGGCAGATGCGCGCCATCGCCGCCACCGCCTTGGCCGGGTACTTGCCGGAGGCGGTCTCGGCGGAGAGCATCACCGCATCGGTGCCATCCAGCACGGCGTTGGCCACGTCCATGACCTCGGCCCGGGTCGGGGTCTGGTTATGGATCATGGATTCCATCATCTGCGTGGCGGTGATGGCCACGCGGTTCAGCTGACGAGTGCGGCGGATCAGCCGCTTCTGCCAGCCCACCAGCTCGGCGTCGCCGATCTCGACGGCCAGGTCGCCGCGGGCGATCATCACCGCGTCACTGGCCAGGATGATATTGTCGATGTCGGCCAGGGCCTCGGCGCGCTCGATCTTGGCGACGATGCCGCCCTGGCCGCCGGCCGCGCGCAGCAAGGTGCGCGCCTCTTCGAGGTCGGCGGCGGCGCGCGGGAAGGACACCGCCAGGTAGTCGGCCTGTAGTTCGGCGGCGACCAGGATGTCGGCCCGGTCCTTCTCGGTCAGGGCTGGCGCCGACAGCCCGCCGCCTTGCAGGTTGATGCCTTTGTTGTTGGAGAGCGGGCCGCCGGCCTGCACCCGGCAGACGATGCGCGGCCCCTCCACGGCCTCCACCTCCAGCGCCAGGCGGCCGTCATCCAGCAGCAGCACATGACCGGGGCGCACGTCCTTGGGCAGGTCCTTGTAGGTGATGCCGACCTCCTCCTGGCTTCCGGCATCGGCCGGCAGGGCGGCGTCCAGCACGAAGCGCTGCCCCTCCACCAGTTCCACCGCGCCGTCGCGGAAGCGTTCGATACGGATCTTCGGACCCTGTAGATCCACCAGCACTGCCACGTCGCGGCCCTGGGCGGCGGCGCGGCTGCGCACTGCCTGGGCGCGGCGGATATGGTCCTCGGCCTTGCCGTGGGAGAAGTTGAGGCGGACCACATCCACCCCAGCCTGGATGATGCTGTCCAGTACGCCGGGCTGGTCGGTGGCGGGGCCGAGCGTGGCGACGATTTTGGTGCGTCTTGGCATTGCGGATGACCTGTCTGGTGGTTGGCGGTATGCGGCCCGGAACCGGGTCGATACAAGAGCTTACGCTCACCGCGGCTACAGCGGTACTTCAAAATGTAGCTCGACTACAAAACATGACCCGGGATCGCCCGCCGCACCCTATCCCGTTGTCTCAGCACAGGATTCTAATCCGCAGGTAGAATTTTTCAAGTATTTCGGAAATCATTTCCATTATTGTACGGGCGCCATGAAAAACCCCGGCCGCCTGGCGGCGACCGGGGCGTGAACGGCGCCGGGCGTGGCCTCAGCCCGCGGCCCGCTCCTCCAGGATAGCCACGGCCGGCAGCTTCTTGCCCTCTAGGAACTCCAGGAAGGCGCCGCCGCCAGTGGAAATGTAGCCGATCTGGTCGGCGATGCCATACTTGGCGATGGCCGCCAGGGTGTCGCCGCCGCCGGCGATAGAAAAGGCATTGGATGCGGCGATGGCGCGGGCGAGGGTCTCGGTGCCCTTGCCAAACTGGTCGAACTCGAACACCCCGACCGGGCCGTTCCAGACGATGGTGCCGGCCTGCTGCAGCGCCGCAGCGAGCTGGGCGGCGCTCTGCGGGCCGATGTCCAGGATCATGTCGTCGGCGGCCACGTCCCTGACGTCCTTCACCGTGGCTGGCGCATCGGCGGCGAACGCCTTGGCCACCACCACGTCCACCGGGATCGGCACCGAGGCGCCGCGGGCCTGCATCATCTCGATGATGGCGCGGGCCTCGTCGACCAGCTCCGCCTCCACCAGCGACTTGCCCACCGGCAGGCCGGCGGCCAGCATGAAAGTGTTGGCGATGCCGCCGCCGACGATAAGATTGTCCACCTTCTGCGCCAGGCTCTTGAGGATGGTCAGCTTGGTGGAGACCTTGGCGCCGGCGACGATGGCCACCAGGGGCCGGGCCGGGTGGGCCAGGGCCTTGCCCAGGGCCTCCAGCTCGGCGGCCAGCAGCGGGCCGGCGGCGGCCACCGGGGCGTACTTGGCGATGCCGTGCGTGGTGGCTTCGGCGCGGTGGGCGGTGCCGAAGGCATCGTTGATGTAGACATCGCAGAGCCTGGCCATCTTCTGCGCCAGGGTGTCGTCGTTCTTCTTCTCGCCCTTGTTGAAGCGGCAGTTCTCCAGCAGCACCACCTCGCCGGGGGCGACCTCGACGCCATCCAGCCAGTCGCGCACCAGGCGCACGGGCTGGCCGAGCAGCTCGGATAGGCGCTCGGCCACCGGTTTGAGGGAGTTCTCCTCGGAATACACGCCCTCCTCGGGACGGCCGAGATGAGAGGTGAGCAGCACCGCGGCGCCGGCCGCCAGGGCCTGCTGCACTGCGGGCAGCGAGGCGCGGATGCGGGTGTCTTCGGTGATCCTGCCGTCTTTGAGCGGCACGTTGAGGTCGGCGCGGATGAACACGCGCTTGCCGGCCAGATCCAGGTCGGACATCTTCAGTACGGGCATGGGAGACTCCCTGGTCGGAAATGCGGTTATCGGGGCCCCGCCGCCGCCCAGCGCGCCTGCCAGTGGCCGGCCACGTCCAGCATGCGGTTGGCGAAGCCCCATTCGTTGTCGAACCACAGCAGCAGATTGATCAGGCGCGGCCCGATGCTGCGCGTCAGACTGCCATCGACGATGGCCGAATGGGGGTCGTGGTTGAAATCGGTCGAGGCGTGGGGCAGCTCGCTATAGGCCAGCAGCCCGCGCAGCGGCCCGCGAGCGGCCTTGGCCAGCACGGCGTTGACCTCCGCCGCCGCCGCCTCGCGGCGCAGGGTCAGCACCACGTCGATGGCCGAGACGTTCAGGGTCGGCACCCGCAGGGCCTTGGCCTGCACCCGCCCGGCGAATTCCGGCAGCAGCCGCTCGACGCCACGGGCCAGGCCGGTGGATACCGGGATGATGGACTGCATGGCAGAGCGGGTACGGCGCAGATCGCGGTGATGATAGCCGTCGAGCAGCGGCTGATCGTTCATCACCGAGTGCAGGGTGGTAAGCAGCATGTGCTCGACGCCGATGGCCGCTTCCAGTACGGCGAGCACCGGCACCACGGCATTGGTGGTGCAAGAGGCGCTGGAGACCAGGCGCTCGTCACCGCGCAGCTTGTCTTCGTTGACGCCGTAGACCACGGTGGCGTCGACATCCCGCGCGCTGTCGCCGGGATGCGACAGCAAGAGCCGCGGGCAGCCGGCGGCGAGGAAGCGTTCCAGCCCGGCGCGGGTGCCATAGCGGCCAGAGCACTCGAACAGCAGATCGATGCCCAGGCCGCGCCAGTCCACCCCCTCCGGGGTATCGGCATGGCTCACCGCGATGCGCCGGCCGTCGATCACCAGCCCGCCGTCGGCCACGGCCACCTCACCGGGGAAGCGACCGTGGGTCGAATCGAACTGGGTGAGGTAGGCCATGCTCTCCAGGTCCGCCGGCTCGTTGATGGCCACGACCTGCAACTGCCCGCGGCGACCGGACTCGTACAGGGCGCGCAGCACGCAGCGGCCGATGCGGCCATAGCCGTTGATGGCGATACGCAGGGGCATGACACCTCCGGGAGAGCGATCCGGACCTGGGCGGGCCCGGGTGGGATTGGGATGAGCGGGCGCCAGGCCTGCTCCCACCGCCCTCACCCCTGCCCTCTCCCGCATGCGGGAGAGGGCGTGTGCGTCTCCTCTCCCCGTCGGGGAGAGGGTCAGGTCGAGGGAGGCGGGATGGTCGAGGCCAACACCCCGTCGGCACTCACTTCGCGTTCATCAGCGCGAGGGTGGTATCGAGCATGCGGTTGGAGAAGCCCCACTCGTTGTCGTACCAGGAGATCACCTTGACCAGGTTGCCGATGACCTTGGTCTGTGTGGCATCGAATACGCTGGAGCGGGCATCGTGATTGAAATCGACCGACACCAGCGGCTCGCTGTTGTAGCCCAGGATACCCTTGAGTTCCCCTTCGGAGGCCTCCTTGAGGATGGCATTGACCTCGTCCTTGCTGGTCTCGCGGGCGGCCACGAAGGTCAGATCCACCACCGAGACGTTGATCACCGGCACGCGGATGGCAAAGCCATCGAGCTTGCCGTTCAGTTCCGGCAACACCAGGCCCACGGCGGCGGCTGCCCCGGTCTTGGTGGGGATCATCGACTGGGTGGCGGAGCGGGCGCGGCGCAGGTCGGAATGGTAGACGTCGGTCAGCACCTGGTCGTTGGTATAGGCGTGCACGGTGGTCATCAGTCCCTGCACCACGCCCAGCTTCTGGTGCAGGGGCTTGACCAGGGGCGCCAGGCAGTTGGTGGTGCAGGAGGCGTTGGAGATGACGGTATCGCTGGCTTTGAGCGTGTGATGGTTGACGCCGTAGACTACGGTGGCGTCGACGTCGCTGCCGCCGGGCGCGGAGATGATCACCTTCTTGGCGCCGCCGGCGAGGTGGGCGCTGGCCTTGGCCTTGCTGGTGAACAGGCCGGTGCACTCGTAGACCACGTCCACCCCCAGATCACCCCAGGGAATCTCGGCCGGGTTGCGGATGGCGAGCACCTTGATGCGATCGCCGTTGACGATCATGGTGTCGTTGTCCACCTCGACCTTGCCCGGGAACTTGCCATGGGCAGTGTCGTAGCGGGTCAGGTGGGCGTTGGTGTTGGCGTCGCCCAGATCGTTGATGGCCACGATCTGGATCTCGCTGGTGCGATTGTTCTCGTAGAGGGCGCGCAGGATGTTGCGGCCGATGCGGCCGTAGCCATTGATCGCGACTCGAATCGCCATGGGGTGCTCCCGTCGTTGTGCTGGCTAATGGAAGGGCGGCCCGGGGTGTGGGCCAAAACACAGCGCGCTTAAGCTACCCCCCCGCCCGATGTGTTGCAAGTCTGTAACGCCGCGTTCAGAGAGCGACGAGGCGCAACTCCGTGACCCGCCCCAGCTCGACGTCTGCGGTCACGAAGCCGATCTCCTCCTCCAGCGTGACGGCGCTCGCCACCTGGATGGCATCGGGGGTACGCAGCCGGTGGGCAGCCCTGAGCCGGGCGGCCCGATCCAGCACCTGCATATCCACAGGGCAGACGCACAGTCCCGGCCGGCTGAAGAACGTCTCGTAACGGGCCAGCAAGGTCTGATCACCGTCACGCAGCGGCTTGATCCGGCATTCCAGCCAACTCAGCGCGGAGACGGCGATCCCGACCCGGCCATGGCGCTGGAAATGCTCCTGCAGAATCTGTCGCACCCGCCCGTACCAGGGGTCGACGGCCTCCACCAGATAAACGATGGCATTGGTGTCCAGGAACAGCTTCACGGCGCGCCCCAACTGTCACGTTCTTCCTTGAGCGCGGCGTCGATCTCCTCGCGAGTGCGTGTCCCCTGCCAGGGGCG
The DNA here is from genome assembly GCA_035575095.1 of Candidatus Competibacteraceae bacterium. Taxonomy (GTDB): domain Bacteria; phylum Pseudomonadota; class Gammaproteobacteria; order Competibacterales; family Competibacteraceae; genus DATLYF01. The sequence goes on along the minus strand of DATLYF010000048.1, from coordinate 3,770 downwards.
CTGCAGAATCAGGTCCCAGATGTCCCCCTGCTCGTGCGTCGGGACGCCAGCTCGCGCCGCCAGCCGGGCGTAGTCCTCCTCGCTGAGCACCACGTAACGGGGACGATTGTTCTTGATGATGTGCACGGGGCCGTGTTTGAGGGCCTCGTCCACGGCCGCGATGCCGCGCCGCTTGATCTCGGAGGCGGGAATGGTATTCATGGCGGTACCTTTTTTGGTACTGCAAAATGATCTCGCCATACTAGACCGACCGCGCCAGGCGGTCAAAGCTGTCCTATGCTCTCGGCGGCCCCTCGTAGCTGACGCTCAGCACCAGGTAGCGCAGCACGCCGCGCGGGGAACGGGCGCTGAACTCGTCGTCTGCGCGCTTGCGCAGGGCGGCCCGGGCGAGCGGCGAGTCGATGCTGATCCAGCCCAGGCGGGGATCGGTCTCGTCGGGACCGACGATGCGGTAGACCACCACCTCACCGCTGTCCACGTTCTCCAGTTCGATCCAGGCGCCGAAGTAGATGGTGCTGGTGTCCTCTGGCATCGCGTCCACCACCTTGAGCGTCGGCAAGCGTTTCTGCAGGTAGCGGATGCGACGGTCGATCTCGGCCAGTTGCTTCTTGCGGTAGGTGTATTCGGCGTTCTCCGAGCGGTCACCCTCGGCGGCGGCGGCGGCCAGGGCCGCCACCACCTCCGGGCGCACCTTGCGCCACAGCATATCCAGCTCGGCGGCAAGCGCCTCATAGCCGGCGCGGGTAATGTAGGGTGTGCTCTTGGGAAGTGGAGGTCGCCAACGGCCCATGGTCGTTGCAACGGGATAGCGGCTCAGCTCATCAAGCGCCGCCGCGCCAGGCGCACCGCCAGGCCGAAGGCGACTACGGTATAGCCGGCGAGCACGGCCAAGTGCAGCAGCACGTGACCCAGCTCGCCGCCGGTCATGAGCGGCCGGATCAGGGCCACGGCGTGGGCCAGCGGCAGCAACCACACCACCCCCTGCAGCGCCGCCGGCAGCTCGGAGAGCGGGAAGAACACCCCGGAGAGCAGCATCATCGGAGTCAGCAGCAGGGTGATGAGATAGGTGAAGTAGTCGTAGCTGCGCGCCACCACGGTGACGCACATGGCCAGGGCGGCGAAGCACAGCGCGGTGAGGAGCACCAGCGGCACCACCCACAGCGCCCCCCAGCCGGCGGTCAGGCCGAGCAAGGCCGCCACCAGCAGGATGGGCACGGCGGCGAAGCTGGCCTTGGTGGCGGCCCACACCACCTCGCCCAGCACCACGTCCTCCACAGCGAGCGGGGCGGTGAGCATGGCCATCCAGGTCTGCTGGTAGTCGAGCCGGGTGTAGGCGGAAAACGTCGCCTCGAAGGCTGCCGCCATCATGGCGCTGGAGCAGACCGTGCCGGAGGCCAGGAACACCAGGTAGGGCAAGCCTTCCAGCTCGCCAACGAAGCGGCCCAGACCGTAGCCCAAGGCCAGCAGGTAGAACAGCGGCTCGCCGAAATTGCCGATGATCGCCGACCACAGCAGCTTGCGCCAGACCAGGAAGTGGCGCCGCCACACCGCCAGGAAGCGCAGACTGGGGCGCCAGCGCTCGCCGGCGGCGGCAGCGGTCGCGCTCAGGATCTCGGTGTGTTCGCTCATCAGTCGCGCAGCTCCCGTCCGGTGAGTTTGAGGAACACGTCCTCCAGGTTGGCGGGCCGATAGAGATATTCCGTGCCGGCGGCATCGGCCAGGGCCAGCAGCGGCTCGCGTTCGAAACCGTAGAGGAACACCGTCTCCCCGACCCGCTCCAGGCGCACGCCGGAAGCGCTCTGGGCACCTGCCAGCCAGGTCGGGTCCACGGCGCCATGCAGTTCGACCACGTGGGGTTCGATATGGGTGCGGATCAGCCCGCGCGGCGAGTCGCAGGCCTGCACCCGGCCGTGATCGATGATGGCGATGCGGTCGCAGAGCCGCTCCGCCTCCTCCATGTAGTGGGTAGTGAGGATCAGGCTGCGGCCGTCGCCCAGCAGCCGCCGCAGCCGCTCCCAGATGTGCTGGCGCGCCTGCGGGTCGAGGCCGGTGGTGGGCTCGTCCAGCACCAGCAGCTCGGGCCGGTTGATCAGCGCCCGGGCCAGGGTGAGGCGACGCTTCATGCCGCCGGAGAGGGTCTGGATGGGCGCATCGCCGCGATCGGCGAGCTGGGCGAACTCCAACAACTGCTCGATGCGCCTCTCCAGCTCCCGCCCCCTGAGACCGAAATAGCTGCCGTAGGTGGCCAGATTCTCGCGCACCGTAAAGTCGGGGTCGAGGTTATCGAACTGCGGCACCACACCGACCCGGGTGCGCATGATGCGCGCCTCGGCCGGGATCGGATGGCCGAGCACGCGGATCTGCCCGCCGCTGGGCGGGGTGAGTCCCAGCAGCATGCGTAGAGTAGTGGTCTTGCCGGCGCCGTTGGGGCCGAGCAGGCCGAAGCATTCGCCAGGCTCGATGGTGAGATCGACGCCGTCGACTACGTTGCGTTCGCCGTAGCGCTTGACCAGGCCAGAGACTTCCACCACGGCTTGGGGCATCGCGAATCCTTATCTCGTCCTGGCCCCTCCTCCGGGAACGGAGGAAGGGCTCGTGGGGTGCCTCAGAACAGCGACTCCACCACCGCTGCCACGTTCTCGGCAGTGAAGCCGAAGTGTTTGAACAGCGCCCCGGCCGGGGCCGATTCGCCGAAGCGGTCGAGGCCGATCACCTTGCCGTGCAGCCCCACGTACTTGTACCAGCCTACGCTGCAGCCGGCCTCCACCACCACCCGGCGGGTGACGGCCGCCGGCAGCACGGCTTCGCGATAGGCAGCATCCTGAGCCTCGAACACATCGACCGAGGGCATCGATACCACCCGCACCTGACGCCCGCGGGCGGCGAGCTGCTCGGCGGCGGCCAGCGCCACCGCTACCTCCGAGCCGGTGGCGATGAGAATGACCTCGGGGCTACCCTGGCCGTCGCGCAGCACGTAGCCGCCGCGGCGCACGGCGGCGAGCTGCTGGGCATCGCGGGTCACGAACGGCAGGTTCTGGCGCGACAGGGCGAGGCAAGTGGGGCCGTCGGCGCGCTCCAGGGCGGCGGCCCAGGCGACGGCGGCCTCGACGGTATCGCAGGGGCGCCACAGACTCATGCCGGGAATCAGGCGCAGGCTGGCCAGTTGCTCCACCGGCTGGTGGGTGGGGCCGTCCTCGCCCAGGCCGATGGAGTCGTGGGTGAGCACATATACCACCCGCTGGCGCATCAGCGCCGACATGCGGATGGCGTTGCGGGCATAGTCGGAGAAGATGAGGAAGGTGCCGCCGTAGGGGATGAAGCCGCCGTGCAGGGCCAGACCGTTCATGATGGCGGCCATGCCGAACTCGCGCACCCCGTAATGGATGTAGTTGCCGCTGGCGTCCTCGCGGGTGATGGCGCGGCTGCCTTTCCAGTTGGTGTTGTTGGAGCCGGTGAGGTCGGCCGAGCCGCCCAGCAGCTCCGGCAGCAGCGGGGCGAAGGCGTTGAGGGCGCGCTGCGAGGCGACGCGAGTGGCGATACTCTCGGCCTTGGCCGCGGCCTCGGCCAGCGCGGCCGTGACCGCTGGCGCCCAGGCTTCGGGCAGATTGCCGGCCATGCGTCGCTCGAACTCGGCGGCAAGATCCGGATAGGCGACGCGGTAAGCGGCGAAGCGCTCCTGCCACTCGGCCTCGGCAGCGGCGCCCCTGGCCTTGGCGTCCCAGCCGGCGTAGATCTCGGCGGGCACGACGAAGGGCTCGAAGCTCCAACCT
>DATLYF010000047.1:0-10305 GCA_035575095.1 Candidatus Competibacteraceae bacterium | reverse complement strand
CGCGACGACTTGGCCGGGCTGGCGCCGGAGTGCCGGGTGGTGGTGATCGACACCGAGAGCGGGCCGGTGCGGCTGGGGCGGGCCAGGCGGCTGGCGCAGCAGCTGGGAGGCGAGTATTGGGTGTTGGAGGGGTTGGCGGCGAGGTGACGTTCGCGTCCCGCCATCGGGCGATTCGCAATAGCGAGGGTAAACGCATGGATAAGACTGACCAGGAAGCCCACAAGCGCATGGCCGAACGGCGCAACGCCGGCTACGAGGCCAAGCAGGCCAGGGCCACGGTGGAGAAGGGGCTGCTGATCATTAACACCGGCACCGGCAAGGGCAAGTCCACCGCCGCCTTCGGCATGGGGCTGCGCGCGGTGGGCCACGGCATGAAGCTCGGGGTGGTGCAGTTCATCAAGGGTGCCATGCATACCGCCGAGCGCGAGCTGTTTCAGCGCTTCCCCAATGTGGAGTGGCACACCATCGGCGAGGGCTTCACCTGGAAGACCCAGGACCGCGAGCGCGACGTGGCCACCGCCCGGCGCGCCTGGGCCGAAGCCGAGCGCATGATCCTCGACCCCAGCTTCGATATGGTGATCCTGGACGAGCTCAACGTGATCCTGAAATACGACTACCTGGACCTGGGCCGGGTGCTGGACGTGCTCGGCCGGCGCAAGCCCATGCTGCACGTGATCATCACTGGCCGTCACGCGCCGGAGAAGCTGATCGAGGCCGCCGACCTGGTAAGCGACATCCGCCCGCTCAAGCACCCCTACAAGGACCAGGGGGTGAAAGCGCAGCGCGGGGTGGAGTTCTGATGAGCATCACCCTCTACGTCTGCCAGACCTGCACTGACACCACCTGTCCGGGCGCGGCCGGCATGGGTGGAGGTGGGCGGCTGCGCGATCATCTGCTGGCCGCACTGCGCGAGCATCCGGCCGCCGAGGCGGTGCGCCTGCACCCGACCAACTGTCTGATGGCCTGCACCGAGGGCTGCAACGTGGCGCTCTCGGCGCCGGGACGCATGCAATATGTGTTGGGGCGTTTCCCGGCCTCGGCCGAAAGCGCCGCCGCCATCCTCGATTACGCCGCCCTCTATGCCGCCAGCCCCGACGGCACGGTGCCCTATCGGCAATGGCCGGAGGCGGTCAAGGGGCACTTCCTGGCGCGCATTCCGGCGCTCGCCAGGTGAGAGTCGGGGGGGCGTGATCGAGATCAAGGCCCCGTGCCTGTTCCGGCCGCAGGGTAGGGGGCCGGCCGCGGTTTCCGCGAGAGTTGGCGGGGTTATTGCACGAATCGAGATGACCGCCTTGGCGGCTTGGGAATCGACACCTGGGGAGCACAAGACTGAGGATTCGCTGTGGACGCACTACCTCTGTTCATGAACCTCGACAACCGCCCCTGCCTGGTGGTGGGCGGCGGCGGCGTGGCGGCGCGCAAGGTGGCGCTGCTGCTGGAGGCCGGCGGGCGGGTCACGGTGGTCGCGCCCGAACTGCACGGCGAGCTGGCGGCGCTGGTGGAGCAGGGCCGGGTTGCGCATATCGCACGGCGCTTCCAGGCGGAAGATCTGCAGGATGCCGAGCTGGTCATCGCCGCCACCGACGAGCGCGCGGTCAATGCTCAGGTGGCGGAGCTGGCCCGGGCGCAGCGGCTGCCGGTCAACGTGGTGGACAGCCCGGAGCTGTCGAGCGTGACCCTGCCGGCCATCGTCGACCGCTCGCCGGTACTGATCGCGGTCGGTACCGGCGGCGCCTCGCCGGTGCTGGCACGGCTGCTGCGCGGCAAGCTGGAGGCGCTGATCCCGGCCGCCTACGGCCTGCTGGCCCGGCTCGCCGGCGAGTTCCGCGAGCAGGTCAAGAGCGTCCTGCCTCAGCAGGCGCGGCGGCGCTTCTGGGAGCGGGTGTTCCAGGGCGAGGTGGCCGATCTCGCCCTGTCCGGGCGCGAAGGGGCGGCGCGCGCGGCGCTGGCGCGCGCCCTGGAGGATGCCCGTGCCGAGCGCACCCTGGGCGAGGTCTACCTGGTCGGCGGCGGCCCCGGCGACCCCAGCCTGCTCACTCTGCGCGCCTTGCAACTGATGCAACAAGCCGACGTGGTGCTCTACGACCGGCTGGTCTCCGAGCAGGTGCTGGCTTTGGTGCGCCGCGACGCCGAGCGCATCTACGTGGGCAAGGCGCAGAGCAACCACGCCCTGCCGCAGGAGCGCATCAACCAGCTTCTCGCCGATCTGGCCAAGCAGGGCAAGCGCGTGCTGCGGCTCAAGGGCGGCGATCCGTTCATCTTCGGTCGCGGCGGCGAGGAGATCCAGCTGCTCACCGAGCAGGGCGTGCCGTTTCAGGTAGTGCCCGGGGTGACCGCGGCCTCGGGCTGCGCCGCCTACGCCGGCATCCCGCTCACCCACCGCGACTACGCCCAGGCCTGCATCTTCGTCACCGGCCACCGCAAGCAGGACGGCGCCCTGGACCTGAACTGGCCGTGCCTGGCGCGGCCGGGGCAGACCGTGGTGTTCTACATGGGGCTGCAGGGCATCGAGGAGATCAGCGCCCAGCTCCAGGCCCACGGCCTGCCCGCCGACTGGCCGGCGGCGCTGGTGGAGCAGGGCACGACGCGCAACCAGCGCACCCACGTCACCACCCTGGCCGAGCTGCCGGCGCTGGTGGCCGGGCGTGCCATCAAGCCGCCCACCCTGCTCATCGTCGGCGAGGTGGTGAAACTGCACGATCAGCTCGACTGGTTCTCTGCAGGCGAGCGCGGTCTGGCCGAGCTGCCGCTGGCACTGCGCGATGCCCAGAATGGGGGCGATGAGGCATGAGGGCGCGCACCCTGATGGTGCAGGGCTGCACCTCGGATGCCGGCAAGAGCACGCTGGTCACCGCCCTGTGCCGCATCCTGGCACGGCGCGGTGTCAAGGTGGTGCCGTTCAAGCCGCAGAACATGGCCAACAACAGTGCCGTGACCGTCGACGGCGGCGAGATCGGTCGCGCCCAGGCGGTGCAGGCCCAGGCGGCGGGACTCCCACCGCATACCGACATGAACCCAGTGCTGCTCAAGCCCAACACCGACGTCGGCTGCCAGGTGGTGATCCACGGCCGCGTCGTGTTCAACACCGACGCCCGCGGCTATCACGACTACAAGCGGGTAGCCCGGCAGGCAGTGCTGGAGTCCCACGCCCGGCTGAGCCAGCAGTACGAGCTGGTGCTGGTGGAGGGCGCCGGCAGTCCGGCGGAAGTGAATCTGCGCGCCAACGACATCGCCAACATGGGCTTCGCCGAGGCGGTAGACTGCCCGGTGTGGCTGGTGGCGGACATCGACCGCGGCGGGGTGTTCGCCCATCTGCTCGGCACCCTGGAATGTCTTTCGGCGAGCGAACGGGCGCGCATCCAGGGCTTGGTCATCAACCGCTTCCGTGGCGATGTCAGCCTGCTCGCCCCCGGCCTGGAGTGGCTGACGCGGCGCACCGGCAAGCCGGTGCTGGGGGTGCTGCCCTTCGTGCCCAACCTGCACCTGGAGGCGGAGGACTCGCTCGCCCTGGGCCGTAGCCAAGGTGCGGACAAGGACGCGCGCAAACTCAGGGTGGTGGTGCCGGTACTGCCGCGCATCGCCAACCACACCGACCTCGACCCGCTGGCGCTGCATCCGCAGGTCGAACTCATCTGGGTGAGCCTGGGCGAGCCCATCCCGCCGGCCGATCTGGTGATCCTGCCCGGCTCCAAGAGCGTGCGCCCGGATCTGGCCCGGCTGCGCGAGCACGGCTGGGAGGAGTATCTCAATCGCCACCTGCGCTACGGCGGCAAGGTGCTCGGCATCTGCGGCGGCTACCAGATGCTCGGTCGCCGTCTGGCCGACCCGCGCGGCTTCGAGGGAGCGGCGGGGGACAGCCCGGGCTTCGGCTGGCTGGAGCTGGACACCGTGCTGGAGCCGGAGAAACAGCTCAAGCGCGTGGCCGGGCGGCTGACCCTGGAAGACGCCGAGGCCACCGGCTACGAGATCCACATGGGCGTAAGCCGTGGTCCGGCGCGCGCGCGGCCGCTGCTGCATCTGGCCGACGGTTCCAGCGACGGCGCCATCAGCGCCGACGGCCAGGTCATCGGCACCTACTGGCACGGCCTGTTCGACCATCCGGCGGCGCGCGACGCCTTGTTGCGCTGGGCCGGGCTGGCGGTGCGTGCCACCCCCGATTACCGCGCTCTGCGCGACCACGAGATCGAGCGCTTGGCCGACCTGGTGGAACGGCATCTGGACCTGAACCCGCTCTACCGCTGGCTGGCGGATTGAGCCAGGCGTTCGACAATGCCCGGCCGCCCCTCACCCTGGCCCTACTACCCCTCACCCTGGCCCTCTCCCGGAGGGAGAGGGCCAGGGTGAGGGAGGAACGGCTGAGTCCCCGCCCATCCACCCTGCATCCAAGCGCCCGCCCTGTGCGTAAAGAAGTGCATCGCCTCAACGGGCCATGCACGCATGAATCTCCCTGCCGGTCACCCCCCATTTGCGCGGCGCTATCTGGTCGGTCTAGCCGGTACCGTGGTCGGGGTCGTGCTCGCCCTGGACGCCATGGCCGACGACACCGTGCTAGTGGGCGCCGCCGATGCGGTGCGCGCTTTCGCCGTCGACAACGGCCGGCTGCTGTGGCTGGCCCTACCCGGGCTTAACCCGGATCGGCCTGCAGCGTCCGGCGAGCTGGTCATGGTCGGCAGCTCCGGCGGACTGTACGCCCTGGAGCTGGCTTCCGGCGCACCGCGCTGGCGGCTTGCCAGCACCGCCCAGGTCTTCTCGCCCTTGATCGCCGGGGATACCGCCTACGCCGGGAGTGTCGACGGCGAGCTGCGGGCGATCTCCCTGGACGATGGTGATCTGCGCTGGCGCCATCGTTTTCCGGGCTGGGTCTATTCGCCGGCGCTGGCCGCCGACACCCTGGTAGTGGGCGGCCAGGCCAAATCCCTGTGGGGGCTGGCGCCGGACAGCGGGCGCGTGCGCTGGTCCCTGCCGCTGCCCCAGGAACTGGTCCACCAGCCGCTCGCCCTGGATGCCGCCCGCGTCCTGATCACTTTGTTCGATGGCCGCGTGCGCGCTCTGGCCGCGGCCGACGGCGAGACCCTGTGGGAGGTGCGCGAGCCCGTGCCCTGCCAGCGACCGATCCCGGTCCAGGGTCTGCTCGTGTACGCCTGCCTGGATGGACGCATCGTCGCCCGCGGACCGGCCGCCGGCGCGCTGCGCTGGGCCGTGTCCCTGCCGGGCATCGATCCGCTCAGCCTGGTGCCCACCGCGAGCGGAGTGCTGGTGCGGCGCGACGGTGAGTTGCTCGAGCTGGATGCGCGTCATGGCGGGATACGCTGGCGGGCCGCGTTTACCGGCAGCCCCCTGGGCGCGCCGGGGGTGCGGGGGGCGGAGGTATTTCAGCCGGTCCGGCGGCTGGCGCCGTCGGGCGGCTATTCGGCCACCGTGCTGCGGTGGCGCCTGCAACCAGCCGAGGAGGTGAAACGATGAACCTGAAACCGTTGGCTAGCGTCTGCGCCGGCCTGTGCCTCGCTATTGCCGCGGCCGCGTCGGCCCAATCCTTTGGCAACAAAGACGACCTGGCGTACGCCGAGCAACTGTGGCAGGCCCTGGTCAAGGCCGGCTTGGCCGGCAAGGGTGCGTTCCAGGCTACCCCCTATCCGGGACAGCACCCGCATGGCGCCGTGCTGCAGACCCTGGATGGCAAGGTCAGCGTGGGCGGCAAGAGCCAGGTGGTGATCGTCAAGCGCAACTACGGCGGCGAGGGGGTGAGCAAGGAAGCGGTGGCCGATAACCCCGACAAGTTCCTGATGGCGGTCACCGTGATGGTCAAGCGCCCCGGCTACGATCCGGCCAACAAGGACTGGTTCTGGGTCAAGTACACCCCGAACGGCAAGCCGGACAAGACCCCCGAAGGTACTGCCCTGGCCGGCCGGGTAGGCATGTGCAGCGACTGCCACAAGTCGGCACCGGGCGGTGACCAGGTGTTCAACCATAACCGCTACAAGTGATGCGGATGACCCCTCGCCCTGGCTCTCTCCCACGTGCGGGAGAGAGCCTGTCGATACGCCGGCGGCACCCCGCTTTGGAGATGGCCATGACCCGACGCTCGCTCCTCTGCCTGCTGCTGTTTCTGCTCGGCCTGCCGCCGGCTCTGGCACAGAGCAAGAACGGCTTCGACCTGCGCGATGCGCTGGTGCCGCCGGCCAAGATTCTCCACGGTGGGCCGCCACGCGATGGCATCCCGGCCGTCGACCGGCCGCGCTTCCTTGCCGCCGCCCAAGCCGGTCTCGCCGACGATGCCCGGGTGCTGGGCATCGCCCGTAACGGTGTGGCCAAGGCCTATCCCATCGCCATCCTCAACTGGCACGAGATCGTCAACGACGAATTCGCCGGGGAACCGATCGTCGTCACCTTCTGCCCGCTGTGCGGCACCGGCATGGCCTTCCGCGCCGAGGTCGGCGGCCAGCCCCGCCACTTCGGCGTGTCCGGGTTGCTCTACAACAGCGACGTACTGCTTTACGACCGGGAGAGTGAATCGCTGTGGACGCAGATCGGCCAGCGCGCCATCAGTGGACCGCTACGCGGTACGACGCTGGAAGCGGTACCGGTCGCCCACACCGCCTGGGCCGACTGGCGCACCCGCCATCCCCATACCTTGGTGCTGTCCAGTGCCACCGGCCAGGTGCGTGATTACGCCCGCGATCCTTACGCCGGCTACGCCGAGAGCCCTGCGGTCTGGTTTCCCACCGATCCCTTCGGCAGCCGCTACCATCCCAAGGAGCGGGTGCTAGGTCTGAGCCTGGGCGGGCAGAGCAAGGCCTATCCCTTCGTCGAGCTGGCACGGCTGTCCGGCCCGCTCCGCGACCAGTTTGCCGGCCGTAGCCTGACTATCGAGTTCGATGCCGGCTACGGTACCGCCCGGGCATTGGACGAGACCGGTGAGGAACTGCCGGCGGTGATCGCCTACTGGTTCGCTTGGTCGGCCTTCCATCCCGACGGCGCGGTGTTCCGGGCGCCCTGAAGGGGCGTGGCTGACGATTCTGGACAACTGTCCGACGCCTCCGCCAAGAATGCCCGGGAAACGGCCTCCTATACTCAATGGATTCGGCGGGTGCGACCCGTCACCATTGCAACGAGGAGGCAAGACCATGAAAGCCCGTGCCGCTGTCGCCTGGGAGCCCAAGAAGCCGCTGGATGTGACCGAGATCGACGTGGAGGGCCCCAAGGAGGGCGAGGTGCTGCTGCGGGTGGTGGCCACCGGCGTGTGCCACACCGATGCCTTCACCCTCTCCGGCGACGACCCGGAGGGCGCCTTCCCCTGCGTGCTCGGCCACGAGGGCGGCTGCATTGTCGAGGAGATCGGCCCGGGGGTGAAGGACCTCAAGCCCGGCGACCACGTCATTCCGCTGTACATCCCTGAGTGTGGCGAGTGCGAGTATTGCCACTCGACCAAGACCAATCTGTGCCAGTCCATCGCCAAGACGGTGTGGACCGGCTTCATGCCCGACGGTACCCGCCGTTTCTCCAAGAACGGTCAGCCCATCTATCACTACATGGGTTGCTCCACCTTCTCCGAGTACACCGTGGTGCCGGAGATCGCGCTGGCCAAGATCAACCCGGCCGCTCCTCTGGACAAGGTCTGTCTGCTCGGCTGCGGTATCACCACCGGCATCGGCGCGGTACTCAATACCGCCAGGGTGGAGCCGGGCTCGACGGTGGCGGTGTTCGGTCTGGGCGGGATCGGGTTGAGCGTGATCCAGGGCGCGGTGATGGCCAAGGCCGCGCGCATCATCGCCATCGACCTCAACCCGGCCAAGTTCGAGATGGCCCGCGCCCTGGGCGCCACCGACTGCCTCAATCCCCAGGACTACAGCGTGCCTATCAAGGATGTCATCGTCGAACTGACCAACGGCGGCGTGGACTACTCCTTCGAGTGCATCGGCAACGTCAACGTGATGCGCGAGGCGCTGGAGTGCACCCATCTGGGCTGGGGCACCTCGGTGATCATCGGAGTCGCCGGCGCCGGCCAGGAGATCCGCACTCGGCCGTTCCAGCTGGTCACCGGCCGTACCTGGAAGGGCACCGCCTTCGGCGGGGTCAAGGGCCGCAGCCAGCTGCCCGGCTACGTGGAGAACTACCTCAACGGCACCATCAAGATCGACCCGCTGGTGACCCATGTGCTGCCGCTGGAGCGCATCAACGAGGCCTTCGACCTGATGCACGCGGGCAAGAGCATCCGCTCGGTGATCGTGTTCTGAGGGAGCAGCGATGACCACCCTCACCCGCATCGAACGCATCAAGGAGCACGGCGGCTGGCTGGAGCGCTGGCAGCACCCCTCCACGGCCTGCCGCTGCCTCATGACCTTCTCCGTCTACCTGCCGCCGCAGGCGGAGAAGGCGCCGGTGCCGGCCCTGTACTGGCTGTCGGGGCTGACCTGCACCGACGACAACTTCCGCGTCAAGGCCGGCGCCCAGCGCTACGCCGCCGAGCACGGTATCGCCCTGGTCATTCCCGACACCAGCCCGCGCGGGCCGGAGGTGCCCGACGACCCCGCTTACGACCTGGGGCAGGGCGCGGGCTTCTACGTCAACGCCACCCGGGCGCCCTGGTCCACGCACTACCACATGTACGACTACGTGATGCGCGAGCTGCCGGCGCTGATCGAGACCAACTTCCCGGTGCTCCCCGGGGTGCGCGCCATCAGCGGCCACTCCATGGGCGGGCACGGCGCGCTGGTGCTGGCGCTGCGCAATCCGGGGCTGTACCGCTCGGTGTCGGCTTTTGCCCCGATCTGCCATCCCAGCGCCTGTCCCTGGGGCGAGAAGGCGTTCTCGAACTACCTGGGCGATGACCGCAAGAGCTGGGAGGCCTACGACGCCACCTGTCTGATCCGCGCCGGCGCGCCGGAGCTGCCGATGCTGATCGATCAGGGTACCGACGACGAGTTCCTGGCCGAGCAACTCCACCCGGAAGATTTCCAGGCTGCCTGCGACGAGCGCGGCTTTGAGGTCACCTTCCGCTTGCAGGAGGGCTATGACCACAGCTACCACTTCGTCGGCAGCTTCATCGGTGAGCACATCGCCTTCCACGCCCGCCACCTGTGTGACTGAGGGTGGGTTGCTTTGATCGGCCCTCTCCTGCCCGCGGCAGACAAATCCACCAGAGCGGATTTGGACGCCCGTCAGGGCACTCCGAGGGCCGCGCCACGAATGGCGCGCATCCGGATTAGGGTGAGGGCGTCGGAAAATGGGCTATCGTCTGATGCAGCCGACCGGGTATGAACGGCCGATAAAGGCAGACCTCCGGTCGGTGATCTGCCTCGTCAGTCCGCTATACTCGTCTTAAGGCGGCGCTGCGGCGCCGCCGCCAGTCTCTTCAACCACCCGTCTCGCGCGGTTCGACCGGCCGGGCGGGACCGCACCGGGTCAAGGTCAGGGTGCGCTGTCATGTTTCGAGGGAGCGCAGACATGCACATCCTGTTCCTGACCACTGCCCACAACAGTCTCAGCCAGCGTGCCTGGGTGGAGCTCAGCGGACGCGGCCACCGCGTCGACGTGCACGTGACCCACGGCAGCGCCGACATGGTGACCGCCGTCGCCCGTAGCCGCCCCGAGCTGATCGTCGCCCCCATGCTCAAGAGCGCCATTCCGGAGACGGTGTGGCGCCGGCACGTCTGTCTGATCGTTCACCCGGGCATCCGCGGCGACCGCGGGCCTTCGTCACTGGACTGGGCCATCCGCGAGAACGCGGCGCACTGGGGCGTTACCGTGCTCCAGGCCGACGCCGAGATGGATGCCGGCCCGATCTGGTCCTGGCGCGAATTCCCCATGCGCGCGGCCAGCAAGAGCAGCCTCTACCGTCACGAGGTCACTGAGGCGGCGGTCGCCGCCCTGCTGGAGGCGGTGGAGCGCTTCCAGAGCCGGCGCCATGTTCCCGAGCCGCTGGACTACGCTTGTCCCGGGGTGCGCGGCCGACTGCGCCCCGCCATGCGCCAGAGCGACCGCGCCATCGACTGGACCATGCCAATGGACGAGATCGTGCGCCGCGTGCGCAGCGCCGACAGCGTCCCCGGGGTGCGGGATACTCTGTGCGGCGAACCCTTCTATCTCTACGGCGCCCACCCCGAGGACGGACTGCGCGGCCGGCCGGGGAGTCTCCTGGCGCGGCGTGACGGCGCCGTCTGCCGCGCCTGCGGCGACGGCGCGGTGTGGATCACCCACCTCAAGCGTCCCGGCGGCATCAAGCTGCCTGCCACCATGGCTCTGGGCGAGACCTTGACTGGAGTGCCGGAGCGGCCGTCGTCCTGGGAGGCTGCTGAGGCGGGGCGC
>DATLYF010000046.1:0-30072 GCA_035575095.1 Candidatus Competibacteraceae bacterium | reverse complement strand
CTCGGGCTGCCGCGCCGCGCCCGCCTGGTCGGGCGCGCCCTGCGCGAGACCCCGGTCGATCTGAAACTGCCCTGGCATCGCGTGCTCAACGCCCAGGGGCGCATCGCCTTCCCGGTCGGCAGCGAGCCGTTCCGCGAGCAGGAGGCGCGGCTGCGCGCCGAAGGGGTGCCGGTACTGGGCGGGCGGGTGGATCTGCCGCGCTACCGCTGGCGGCCGGACCTGGACGAACTGTTGTGGGGGGAGCTGCTGGAGAGCGGGGAGTCGCCGCCGCGGGGCGACCGCGGCGGCGCGGGGCGCAACGATCAGGGTTGACGCACCTTGGCGATCTCGGCCTGCAGTTCCTTGATCAGCTCGGGACCGACCTCGGCGGCGAACTTGTCCACGGTCTGCTGCGCCTTGTCGCGCATGCGCTGCAGCTCGGCGTCGGACAGCTCGTTGACCTCCATGCCCTGCTCCTTGAGGAAGGCGATGGCCTTGGCGGCCTCATCGCGGCTGTCCTTGCGTTCGAAGTCGCGGGCGGCGGCCGCGGCCTGGCGGATCAGCGCCTGCTCGTCGGCCGACAGCCCGTCCCACCACTTCTTGCTGGCCAGCATGATCCACGGGCTGTAGACGTGCTTGGTCATGCTCAGGTACTTCTGCACCTCATAGAACTTGCTGGACTGGATGGTGTTGACCGGGTTCTCCTGGCCGTCCACTGCCTTGGTCTCGAGCGCTGTGAACAGCTCGGAGAACGGCAGCGGCACGGCGTTGGCGCCAAAGTCGTTGAACATCTCCAGGAACACCGGATTCTGCATCACCCGCAGCTTGATGCCCTGCAGATCCTCCAGCCGGGTTACCGGCCGCTTGGTGTTGGTGAGGTTACGAAAGCCGTTCTCCCAGTACACCAGACCTACCAGACCCTGTTCCGGCAGCTTGTCCAGCAGCTTCTGGCCGAACGGCCCGTCCAGCACGGCATCGGCCTCGCGCTCATTGTTGAACAGAAACGGCAGGTCCCAGATGCCGAACTCCTTGACGATGCCCACCAGGGTAGCGGTAGAGCCCACCATCATCTCCTGGGCGCCGCCGATCAGGGCGTTCTGCATCTGCACGTCGGTGCCCAGGCTGGCCCCCCCAAAGCCCTTGACCTTGAGCTTGCCCGCGGACAAGCGCGCCAGTTCCTCGGCGAAGAACTTCACCGCCCGGCCCTGGTTGCTGTTCTCGCCCAGGCCGTAGCCGAAGCGGATGATGCGCGGCTTGACGTCGGCCGCCAGCGCCGCCGGCACCAGTGCGTTCAGGCCGGCCAGCAGGGCGGCGCCCAGGGCGAGATGCTTGAAGAGCTTACGCATGATTTACCCTCCTCGGGGTGGTAGTGGTCAGTGCATCAATAGAAGAGCCGGGCCGGTACGGTGATCAGCCCAGGGAAGCCAACGAACAGCGCCAAGATCACGATATACGTCAGCAGGAAGGGGGAGATGCCACGCACCACCCGCTCCATGGGCAGGCGCGCCACGCCGCCGACGACATTGAGCACGGTGCCCACCGGCGGGGTGATCAGCCCCACCGAGCCGACCAGGATGAACATCACGCCGAAGTACACCGGATCGATGCCGGCCTTGCTCACCAGCGGCATCAGCACCGGGGCGAGAATGAGGATAGTGGGGGTGAGGTCCATCACCATGCCCACCATCAGCATCAGGCCGATGATCGCCGCCATCAGCAGGCGCGGACTGTCGAGCAGCGGGGCCAGCAACTCCGCCACCTGCGCCGGCAGATCGGCCAGGGTGATCATGTAAGACGAGACCATGGCCGCTGCGCACAGGAACATGACCACGCTGGTGGTCCGGGTCGCCTGCACCAGCAGCGGCAGCAGCTCGCGCCAGCGCAGCTCACGGTAGACCAACAGGCTGATCACCAGGGAGTAGACCGCCGCCACCACGGCCGCCTCGGTCGGCGTGAACACCCCGCCGCGCAGCCCGCCGAGGATGATCACCGGCAGCAGCAGCGCCCACACGCCCTCGCCCAGCGCTCGCAGACGCTGCCCCCAGCCCTGGCGCGGCTGGGTCTCGAGCGGGCTGTCGCGCATCAGCAGACTCCAGGCCAGCACCAGGCCCATGCCCATGACCAGCCCCGGGGCGATACCGGCCAGGAACAGCTGGCTGATAGAGGTGTTGGTGGTCACGCCGAAGATGATGAACGGCATACTCGGCGGGATGATGGGGGCGATGATGCCGCCCGCCGCGATCAGGCCCGAGGCGCGCGGTATCGGGTAGCCGTTATCGCGCATCATGGGGATGAGCAGGGTAGCCAGGGCAGCAGTGTCGGCGATGGCCGAGCCGGACAGGCTGGCCAGCACCACGGCCGCGGCGATGGCCACGAACCCCAGGCCGCCGCGGATGTGGCCGACGAAGCTCACCGCCAGCGCGATGATGCGCTTGGACAGGCCGCCGGCGTTCATCAGCTCGCCGGCGAGGATGAAGAATGGGACGGCCATCAGCGGGAAGCTGTCGGCGCCGGCGATGAGGTTCTGCGCCACCAGTTGGGCATCGAAGAAGTCGAGGTGGTACATCAGCACCACGCCGGTCAGGATCAGGGCGAAGGCGATGGGCATGCCCAGCGCCATCAGGCCGAGCAGGGAGGCGATGAACAGGGTGATGGTCATGGCGGTGTCCCGTGCTCAGAGATCATGGCCGAGGTTGGGAGACTGCGCGGCCCCGGGGATCATCGCGCGCGGATCGTTGCGCAGGATGCGCCAGAGATTGAGCAGCAGCAGCAGCCCCATGGCCACCGCCGTCACCACCCCCGCCACCGCCACCAGGGCCAGGGGAAAGCCCAGCACCGGCGAACGCGTCTGCAGGCCGATCGCAGTCTGGGTCCAGCTGCCCTGCAGAAACAGCCACAAGCCGTACAGCATCAGGCCATGGCTGAGCACCGCACAGGTGCGCCGCAGCGGCGCCGGCAGCCACGACTGCACCATCTCGAAACCGAGATGGGCGTGCTGGCGCAGGGCGAGGATGGCGCCGAGGAAGATCAACCAGACGAACATCAGCCGCGAGAGCTCCTCGGCCGCGGCGATGCCGCTGCTGAACACGTAGCGCAGGACGACATTGCCGAATACCAGCGCCACCATGACCGCGAGGGCTGCGGCCATCAGCCATTCGACCCCGCGCTGCAAACGTTCGACGATAAGTTGCATGGTTCTCCTCTCCTCCTCGTTTCCGGCCCGCCGTCCGGCGCCGGTGTTATGGATCGGCCGTGGGGACCGTTCAGAGCGCGAGCTGGTGCAGGATGCCGGTGACGATCTGCACCGGCTCCGGGGCGATGTCGCAGACCAGGACGCCGGGCTCGGTCAGGGGTTCTTCCAGATCGCGCAACTGGCTCTCCAGCATGCTGGGCGGCATGAAATGCCCATGCCGCCCGCTCAGGCGCTCGGCGATCAGCTCCCGGCTGCCGCGCAGGTAGACGAAGCGCAGCCGGGAGCTGGCGGCGCGTAACTGATCGCGGTAGCTGCGCTTCAGCGCCGAGCAGGACAGCACCAGCCCGCTCCCTTCCCGCTCGGCGGCCGCGATGTGCCCGGCCAGGGTGGCCAGCCAGCCCTGTCGGTCGGCGTCGGTCAGCGGGATGTTGGCGGACATGCGGGCCACGTTCTCTGGCGGGTGGAAGGCATCCCCCTCCAGAAACGGCAGCCTCAGCGCCTCGGCCAGCAACTGCCCGATGCGGCTCTTGCCGCTACCGCAGACGCCCATCACCACCAAAATCGGCTGTCTTGTCATATGTTAGCGCTAACATGGATGGCTAAAAAAATGAGGGTCTCCCCTCGTTCCCCTGCTATGGCGTTTGTCCGCACCGTTCTGGACCGCGGCGCAATGTTAGCGCTAACATGAGATCATCTGTCAAGCAGGAATTATCACGGATCTGAGACCGGAGCCATCATGCCGCCTCCCGCCGAACGCAAGCATGCCCGCAAACCCCGCACCCGCACCCCGGGGCAGGTGACCATCGCCGAGGTAGCCGCCAAAGCCGGCGTCAGCGCCATCACCGTATCGCGCGCTCTGCAGACCCCGGAACGGGTCTCCGCCGAACTGCGAGCCCGCATCGAGCAGGTGGTGCGCGAACTGGGCTACGTCCCCAACCGCGCCGCGCGCACCCTGGCCTCGGCCCGCTCCCATACCGTGGTGGTGCTGGTGCCGTCGCTCTCCAACACGGTGTTCATCGATACCCTCAACGGCATCTACGACGTCCTGCGCCCGCAGGGCTATCAGCTCCTGATCGGCAACACCCATTATTCACCGGCCGAAGAAGAGCGCCTGCTGACCACCTACCGCGCCTACAACCCCGACGGCTTCCTCATCACCGGCGGCGATCACAGCAGCGCTACCCGCCGGCTGCTGGCGGAAAGCGGCACGCCCACGGTGTACATGATGGAACTGGACGAGGAGCACGCCGGCCCTCACGACCTGTGCGTCGGCCTGTCGCAGAAGGAAGCCGCCCAGACCATGACCCGCTACCTGCTGGAGCGGGGCTATCGGCGCATCGCCTTCCTCGCCGCCCAGCTCGATCCGCGCACCCTGCAGCGCCGCGAGGGCTACCGCCAGGTCCTGCGCGCGGCCGGCCGCTACGATCCGGCACGGGAAGTGGCGGTCCCCGACCCCTCTACCGTCGGCCTGGGGGCGGAACTGCTGGACCGGCTGCTGCGGCAGGCGCCGGACTGCGATGCCGTCTTCTGCTGCAACGACGACCTCGCCCAGGGCGCCCTGTTCCAGTGCCAGCGCCGCGGTCTGCGGGTGCCCGGACAGCTGGCCATCGCCGGCTTCAACGACCTCGCCGCCTCGGCCTGGACCGTGCCCAGCATCACCACCATCGCCACCCCGCGCTATGCGATCGGGCACGAAGCGGCGCGGATGCTGCTGGAGGCGATCGCCGGCCATACCCCCAGCCGCACCCGCCTCGACCTCGGCTTCACCCTGATGGCGCGGGAAAGCGCCTGATTGCAGCCAGGACACGCCTTGAGCTCAGTCTCAAGCCATCTGGCAGGGATAGACCGAACCCAGACCGAGGATGCGGGTGAGCTCGTCCAGCGCGGTGCGGCACTCCTCCAGCAACTGTGGATCGCCTAGGTCTTCGGCGGTGAGGCGATCGCGATAATGCCGATCCACCCAGGCATTGAGGGTGGCGAACAGCTCCTGCGACATCAGCACCCTGGGGTTGGTGGCGGCCAGCTCGGCCTCGTTCAGCACCACCCGCAGGCGCAGGCAGGCGGGGCCGCCGCCGTTCTGCATGGACTGCTTGAGGTCGAATACCTTGACCGCGCGGATCGGCCCGCCGGAGGCGGTGAGCGACTCCAGATAGTTCCACACCCGGACATCGCTGCGGCATTCCTCCGGCACCACGAGCAGCATGTCGTCCGGGCCACGCGATAGCAACTGGCTGTTGAACAGATAGGAGTTCACCGCCTCCTCCACCGTCACCGCGGCCTCCGGCACCTCGATGGCGATGAACGGGCAGCCGAGCCGCTCCAGCTTGGCGCGGATCTCGGCCAGCACCTGCTCCTGGTCGAGGAAGGCCTTCTCGTGATGGAACAGCACCTGGCAGTTGCCCACCGCGATCACGTCGTTGTGGAACACCCCCTGGTCGATGGTATCGGGATGCTGCTGGGCGAATACGGTACGCTCGGGGACTAGGCCGTGCAGCCGGGCAATGGCCTGGCTGGCCTCCAGGGTCTGCCGGGCCGGGAAGCGGCGCGGCACCGGGCGGCTGGTGTCGAAGGCGGACTGGCCGTAGACGAAGAACTCCACCCCAGGCGCGCCGTAGTGCGCGCAGAAGCGGGTATGGTTGGCCGCGCCCTCGTCGCCGAAGTGCATCTGCGCCGGCAGCGCCGGGTGATGGGCGAAGTGGCGCTCATCACCGAACATGGCGCGCAGGATACGTCCGGTGGTGGGATGTTCGATGGCGCGGTGGAACTTGTTGTTGAGGTTGGCCGGGGTGAAGTGCACACGACCATCGGCCGTATCCGGCGAGGGGCTGACGGTGGCGGCGTTGGCCGCCCACATGGCCGAGGCCGAGCTCACCGCGGCGAGGATGGCCGGCGCCTTGCGCGCCGCTTTCTCGATCACCTGGACATCGCTGCCGGTGAAGCCGAGCCGGCGCAGGCTGGCCACGTCCGGCCGCTCGTGGGGGGCGAGTACGCCCTGCTTGAAGCCCAGGTCGTAGAGGGCCTTCATCTTGGCCAGGCCCTGCTTGGCGGCGAGCTTCGGATTGGACACCGCCTTTTCGTTGCGCAGCGAGGCGACGTTGCCGTAGGACAGGCCGGCGTAGTTATGGGTGGGGCCGACCAAGCCGTCGAAATTGACTTCGTAGGCGTTCATGGAACGATCCTCATCTTCGATGTTTACAGCACCATCCCCGGCGGCAGTCGGGCCGGCACCATGGCGCGCTCCGCCTCTAGCGAGGCGACCGGATAGGCGCAGTAGTCCGCCGCGTAATAGGCGCTGGGCCGGTGGTTGCCGGAGGCGCCGATGCCCCCGAATGGCGTAGCGCTAGAGGCCCCGGTCAGCGGCTTGTTCCAGTTGACGATGCCGGCTCGGATCTCACGCCAGAAATGCTCGTAGAGGTCGCGGCGATCGCTGAGCAGACCGGCGGCCAGACCGTAGCGGGTGGCGTTGGCCAGTCGCATGGCCGCGTCGAAATCACGATAGCGCTGCACCTGCAAGAGCGGCCCGAAGTACTCCTCGTCGGGCAGCTCGCGCACCGCGCTCACGTCCAGGATGCCCGGCGACAGCAGCGCGCTACCCGGCGGCTGCAGCCGGCGCATCTCCAGCAGCGCCTGCGCCCCCAGGGCCAGCAGCCGGGCCTGGGTAATGAGCATCTGTTCGGCAGCCTGGAGCGAGATCACCGCCCCCATGAAGGGCTGCGGCTCGTCGTCCCAGCGCCCCACGCGCAGCTGCGCCGCCGCCTGCACCAGCCGCGCCAGGAAGGCGTCGCCCACCTGCCCTACTGGCACCAGCAGGCGGCGAGCACAGGTACAGCGCTGCCCGGCGGAGACGAAGGCCGACTGCAGGGTGTGGTGCACAGCGCCGTCCAGATCGGCCACGTCCTGCACGATCAGCGGGTTGTTGCCGCCCATCTCCAGGGCCAGGATCTTGTGCGGCTGGCCGGCATATTGCCGGTGCAGGGCATGGCCGGTGGCGGAGCTGCCGGTGAAGAACAGGCCGTCCAGGTCCGGGTGGTTGGCCAGGGCGATGCCGGTGTCGCGCCCGCCTTGCAGCAGGCTCAGCACCCCGGCGGGCAGTCCGGCCCGCTCCCACAGCCGCACCGTCAGCTCGGCCACCAGCGGCGTCAGCTCCGAAGGCTTGAACACCACCGTGTTGCCGGCGATCAACGCCGGCACGATGTGGCCGTTGGGCAAGTGGCCGGGGAAGTTGTAGGGGCCGAACACCGCCACTACGCCGTGGGGACGGTGGCGCAGCACGGCGCGGGCATCGCCCAGCTCGCCGTCGCGGCTGCCGGTGCGCTCCTGATAGGCGCGGATGGAGATCTCCACCTTGCCGATCATGCTCTGCACCTCGGTCAGCGCCTCCCAGCGCGGCTTGCCGGTCTCGCGGCCGATGGCAGCGGCGAGCTCCTCCTGGTGGGACTCGAGCAGAGTGGCGAAGTCGCGCACCAGGGCGATACGGGAGTCCGCGCTCAGGTCGCGCCAGGCTGGGAAGGCGGTGCGGGCGCCGCGCAGAGCCGCAGCCACCTGGTCGGCGTCGGCGGCGCGGCCGGACCAGAGTTCGGCCTGGCTCACCGGATCCCGGGAGGTGAAGCTCTGGCCGCGGCCTTCCTGCCAGCGGCCGGCGATGAACTGGGTGGTCATTCGGGTCTCTCCTTGGCGGACAGGGGCACGGCGCGCACGCTGTCGCCGGGGGTCAGCGCGAGTCGCGCCAGCACCTCGGCGCTGAGCGGCAGCTCCGTGCCGGTGGGATCGGTCCTGGCCAGACAGGCGCGATAGCCGTGCAGGCGGCGATTGGACACCAGCCACAGCCGGCCCTCCCCCACACCTGCGCCGGGCACGGCGGTGAGGATGCGGCTGTCGCGCACGGCGCGGATGTCAGCAAGCTCGCATTCGAGGGTCGGACCGCCGTCGAAGATGTCGATATAGCCTTGGTAGCGGAAGCCCTCGCCGCTGAGCATCGCCAGCGCCGGCCGGGTGTTCTCGTGCACCTGGCCGATCACCGCCCGCGCTGCCTCGGACAAGAACTCGGCATACAGCGGATGCTTGGGCATGAGCTCGGCGATGAAGGACTTCTGGCCAATGCCGGTGAGGTAGTCAGCCTCGGAGAACTCCATCTTGAAGAAATGGCGGCCCAGGCTCTCCCAGAACGGCGAACGGCCGGCCGCATCGGCCACCCCGCGCATCTCCGCAATTACCCGCCGCTCGAAACGCTCCGGAAACTCGGCCAGGAACAGAAAGCGCGACTTGGACAGCAGCCCGCCGTTATTGCTGTGGCGATAGTCGGCGTGCAGGAACAGCGAACACAGCTCGGCCGAGCCGGTGAGGTCGTTGGTCAGGAACAGGGTCTGCAGCTTGCGATAGATGCCCAGCTCGCGGGAGCTGTGCACCGCCAGCCCAACGCGGTAGTTGTACCAGGGCTCGGTGATGCCCACCGCCCCCTCCAGGCCGCAGATGCCCACCACCCGGCCGTTGCGCGAATCCTCCAGGGCGAACAGCAGGCTGGTGTTCTCCGGCCGGGGCTCGGCGCCCAGGGCAGCGCAGGAGGCGGCGATGCGGCGACCCAGGAGCTCCTCGCTGGCCGGCAGGGTGGTCAGTCCTACTCCGGCGGAACGGGCCAGCTCCAGCAGCGACCCCAGATCGTCCTGGCGTATCGGTCTGACGAACATATCGGGATCTCGTCCTGTGGTTACAGCGGCGCGATGCGCACCAGATCGCCGTCCTCGAGCAGCAAGCGCTCGATGAGCGTCGGCGCCAGCTCGATCTCATCGCGCACCGGTGGGGCGAGATCGGTGATCAGGCAGCGGAACTCGGAGAGCCGGGTGTTGGCGATGAGATGCGGCACCCCGGCCCGCTGCCGACCGCGCCTGGTCTTCAGCAGCCGGCTGCGGGCGATGGTGCGGATGCTGTCGGTGCGCGCGTGCAGCGTCGGACCGCCGTCGAAGATGTCGATGTAGTGGTCGGTCTCGAAGCCCTCGCGCATGAGCACCTCGAAGGCCACCTCGTGGGCTGGGTTGACCTGGCCGATGGCGGCCTGGGCCTCATCGGACAGCAGCGGCACGTAGAGCGGGTGCTGCGGCAGCAGCTCGGCGATGAAGGTGCGCCCGCGCACCCCGCAGTGCAGCTCCGCCTCCTGGTAGTCGATGCCGAAGAAGCGCCGGCCGACGCTGTCCCAGAACGGCGACGAACCATCCGCGCGGGTCAGCCCCATCATCTCGGCGACGATCCGCTCGGCGAAGCGCTGCGGATGGTTGGCGATGAACAAAAAGCGCCCGCGCGAGAGCAGATCCGCCCCAGCGCCGCGCGCCGCGCGTGGCTCGATGTAGAACGCCACCAGCAAAGTGTTGCCGGTGAGGTCGTGGCACAGCGACAGGGCGTGGATGCGGTTGTGGATGCCCAGTTCCGCCGAGGCGTGGACGATGGTCTCGTTACGGTAGTTGTAGAACGGCTCGTTGAAGCCGGCCGAGGCGACGATGCCGGAGCAGCCCACCACCTCGCCGCTCTCCCCGTCCTCCAGTACGAAGAAATAGCTCTCCTCGCCGTGGAAGCGCACATCGGCCGCCAGCGAGTCCAGCGACGCCTGGATCTTGCGATACAAGGTCTCGCGGTTCACCGGCAGGGAGGTCATCCCCACCGGGCTGGCGGCAGCGATGCGCTCTACCGCGGCGATGTCGGACAGTCGGCTCGGACGTAGCATCAGCATGGCCAGGCTCCGCGGCTCAGCGGCCGGCGACGGCGGCCACGGCCCGCTCCAGGCGCGCCAGACCCTCGTCGATGTCGGCCTCGGGAATGATCAGCGACGGCGTCAGGCGCAGCACGTCGGGCCCGGCCTGCAGCAGCATCAGCCCCGCGTCTGCCGCCGCCACCACGAAGTCCTTGGCGCGCCCGGCATAGGCCGGGGTCAGCACCGCCCCGAGCAGCAGGCCGAGACCGCGCACCTCGGCGATCACCCCGCGATGGCGGCTGCGGAGCGTCTTCAGCCCGGTAATGAAGCGGTCATGACGGACGCGCACGCCGTCCAGCACCTCGCGGGTGTTGACGATGTCCAGCACTGCCTCGGCCACGGCGCAGGCCAGCGGGTTGCCGCCATAGGTGCTGCCGTGGGTGCCCACCTTGAGATGAGCGGCGATGTCAGCGCGGGTCAGCATGGCGCCGATGGGGAAGCCGCCGCCCAGGGCCTTGGCGGTGGTCAGGATATCCGGGGTCACGCCGTATTCCTGGTAGGCGTAGAGCGCGCCGGTGCGGCCCACGCCGGTCTGCACCTCGTCGAACACCAGCAGGGCATCGCGGTGGTGGCACAGCTTCCGCGCCGCCTGCAGGTATTCGCGGGTGGCGGGCAGAATCCCGCCCTCGCCCTGCACCGGCTCCAGCACCACCGCGCAAGTGCGCGCGGACACCGCCTGCTCCAGGGCGGCGATGTCGTTGTAGGGCACGTGGCGGATGCCGCCCGGCTTGGGGCCAAAGCCGTCGCTGTACTTGGGCTGACCGCCCACCGACACGGTGAAAAAGGTGCGGCCGTGGAAGGCGTTGTGGCAGGCGATGATCTCATGCTTGTCCGGCCCGAAGCGGTCGATGGCCCAGCGCCGCGCCAGCTTGAACGCCGCCTCGTTGGCCTCGGCGCCGGAGTTGGCGAAAAACACCCGCTCGGCGAAAGTGGCCTTGCTGAGCTTGGCCGCCAGGCGCAGCGCCGGCTCGTTGGTCAGGGTATTGGACAGATGCCAGAGCTTCTGCGCCTGCTCGGTCAGCACCGCCACCAGCCTGGGATGGGCGTGGCCCAGGGCGTTGACGGCGATGCCGCCGGCAAAGTCGATGTACCCGCGCCCCTGCTGGTCCCACACCCGCGAGCCCTGGCCGCAGACGGGGATGAAGTCGGCGGGGGTGTAGTTGGGGACCATGAGGCGGTCGAAGTCGGCGCGGGTGACGGAGCTGGCATGCATGGCGAAGTCTCGGGCGATGGTCGGATGATGATGGGATTCTAGGCGCCTGCGCGCGCTGCGCATTACGGGAATGCGACTAGTTGTTCCAGAAGTTGCCGGGGCCAGCGCACCGTTCTGCTCGAAACCGAATGGGTTCTGCGCAGCCGCTACAAGCGGCCATGCGAGACTCTGCCCGCTTTCTTCGCAGCGTTGATCGAGATCGACAACGTGGTGATCGCGGACCACATCCAGATCATGGATGCTCTACAGTGGTACCGGCTCGGTGCCGACTTCGCCGACGCCCTGCATCTCGCTGTCTGTGGCGATGCGCTGATGCGCACGTTCGACCGCGGCTTCTGCAAGGGCGCGCAGGAGGCCGGGCTGCCCCCGCACGTTACGGGCCCTGACGGTACTGCCGGCTCGAGCCTTCTGCTGATGGCTCGCAGTCGGCTCACAGCCGGTGGACAAGCCGTTTCGGCATTCGGCTGTCCTCATTTCACATCTTATCTGTCCCTTACATACCCCACACAGCGCGGGGCAACTCGCGAGCATATCAGCTGAACGAGCAGCGCCGAGGCGCTGGCCGAGATGGACGCGGAGCTGGACGACGACGCCTCCTGAGAGGGGCGCGGTGCCAGCGCTAGCGCGTCAATGGCGAAAACCAAGGGACGGACCGAGTATTTGCCTGCCCTCAAGATCATCCGCCCAGCGCCTTCAGCACCTCCACGCAGGCGCCGAAGGTGTGGTAGTCCACCTTGCCGGCGGGGCTCTTCTCGTTGCTGTACTGGCGGTTGTCGCGGCTCAAGATGCGGAACCAGGCACCGAAGCGGTGATCCACCAGGTGCTCCCAGCTATAGGCCCAGAGCCGATCGTACCACTGCCAATAGCGTTCCTCGCCGCTGCGCCGGGCCAGCAGGGCCGCCGCCGCCAGGGCTTCGGCTTGCACCCAGAAGTACTTGTCGGCCGAGCAGAACGCGCCGTCCGGGGCGAAGCCATAGACCAGACCGTCATAGCGGCCGTCCCAGCCCCGCTCCACCGCTCGCTCGAACAGCTCTCGTGCCCGCGGCAGCAGCCACTCGGCGGGTCGATGGCGCTCCAGGATCAGCAACAGCTTGGCCCACTCCACCTGGTGGCCGGGTTGGAAGCCCCAGGGGCGGAACAGGTCGTCGGGCTGGTCTTTGTGGAATTCCCAGTCGACGTTCCAGTCGCTGTCGTAGTGCTCCCACACCAGCCCGTCGGTGGTGGCGGTCTGGCGCACGGTGATGTTGTGGGCCAGCGTCGCGGCGCGCTCCAGGTAGCGCTGTTCACCGCTCGCCTCGTAGGCGGCCAGCAGCGCTTCGCAGGCGTGCATGTTGGCGTTCTGGCCGCGGTAGGGATCGAGGCGCCACTCGCAGTCGGCGATGTCGGCGTAGAGGCCGTGCTGCGGCGACCAGAAGCGCTGCTCCAGGATCTCCCAGCTCCGTTCCAGCCCTTGCCGCGCCTCCTCTACCCCCGCCGCCAGGGCGCTGGCGTGGGCGAGCAGCACGAAGGCGTGCCCGTAGGCGTAGAACTGCGCATCGAGCAGCGCGCCGTCGCGGCTGATCTCCCAGCGGTAGCCGCCGGCCTCCCGGTCGTAGTGGTGGGACTCCAGAAACGCCAGCCCGTGGCGCACCAGATCGAGATAGCCGGTGGCGCCATAGAGCTGGGCCGCCCAGGCGAAATTGACGACGAAGCGGGTACTGCTCACCAGGTGGCGGCGCTCGGCATCGTAGACCGAGCCGTCGTCGCGGTAGTAATGGTAGAAGCCGCCGCGCGGGTCGCGGCAGCGCGGCAGGTAGAAGGCCAGGATGGAGCGGCCGTGCTCGCGCAGGAACTCAGGGGAGCGGAAGTCGGGTAGGGATCTCATGTGAACATCTCCTTATTTCTCAGCCAGCCAGCGCAGCCTCGACCTCAGCGCGATCGGGCAGCGCCGGAATCGCCCCGCGGCGGGTGGCAGTGAGCGCGCCGCAGGCGTTGGCGAAGCGCAGCATGGTGCTCAGCCGTCCGGAATCGGCGAGCAGGGCATCGAGGTTGTGTGGCCCGATGCCGGCAGCCGCGAGCTGATAGAGCAGCCCGCCGACGAAGGCATCGCCGGCGCCGGTGGTATCCACCGCCGTCACCGCCAGGCTGGGCGCATCGACCCGGCCATGGCGGCTGTAAGCGCTGGTGCCGCGCTCGCCGCGGGTGATGACCACCAGCGCCACGCCCTGCGCCAGCAGCCAGGCCACGGCTGCGGCCTCCTCGGCAACGGGGCAGAGCACCGGCAGCTCCTCCTCGCTGAGCTTGAGTACATGGGCCTGGCCCAACAGCGGCCGCACCGCGTCACTGAAGGCCGCCGCCGAGGGCCACAGCGACAGGCGCAGGTTAGGATCGAAGCTGACCAGGTTGCCCGCGGCCCGCGCCAGCTCCACCGCGCGGTAGGTGGCGGCGCGCGCGCGCGGGTGGGTGAGCGTCAGCGAACCGAAGTGGAACACCGCGTTGTCGGCGAACCAGGCCGGGGTGATGGCCTCGGCCGGCATCAGCATGTCCGCCGAGGGCTCGCGATAGAACATGAAATCACGCTCGCCGTCGGCGCGCAGCGAGACGAAGGCGAGCGCCGTCTTGGCCTCGCCGGTAGCCAGCAGGTAGCGGGTATCGACGCCGACGCGCTCCAGGGTGCGGCGCAGGCATTCACCGAAGGCGTCGGCCCCCACCTGGCCGGCGAAGCGTGCCTGCCCGCCGAGACGGGCGACGGCGGCGGCGACGTTGGCCGGTGCTCCGCCCGGAGCACGGGCAAAGGTGGTGACCTCGGCCAGGGGCAGGCCGTTCTCCAAGGGTACGAAGTCGATCAGGGCTTCGCCGAAGCTGGTGACGATGGACATGGTGGGGCAATCTCTTCTCGAGGGTCGGGTACGGGTCAGGCCCGCGCTCACCGTTGAGGATGGCATGAAACGGGGCCGAAGGGGGATTGTCCCGATCCTGGGACTACAGGTCGACGACAAATCGCATCGGCGTACGCGAATAATCCCCCTACCGCTGAGGTCGATCTGCTGAAACGACCTGGCCGCCTATCAGCCACCCTCGCCACCTCGCCCCAGCAGCGCCCGCCGCCGATCGTCGCGCGGCGTCACGCCGAAGTGGTTGCGGTAGGCGCTGGAGAAATGCGGCCCGGAGGAGAAGCCGCAGGACAGGCCGATCTGGATGATGGACTCGCTGCTGTGGCGCAGCTTGTGGCGGGCCTTGTTGAGGCGCAGTTCCAGGTAGTACTGGGAGGGTACGCTGTTCAGATACTGCTTGAACAGCCGCTCCAGTTGGCGGCGGGAGACGCATACCCGCTCGGCGATCTGATCGGTGGTGAGCGGCTCCTCCAGGTTGACCTCCATGAGCTGCACCGCCTTGAGCAGCTTCGGCTGGAAGGCACCGATCTGGTTCTTGAGGGGGATGCGCTGCTGCTCGTCGCGGCCGCGGATGCGCTCGATCAGCAGGTGATCGGCCACCGCCGCCGCCAGCTCGGCGCCGTACTGTCCGGCCAGCCAGTACAGGAACAGATCGGCCACCGCCACCCCGCCGCCGCAGGTGAGGCGGTCGCGGTCAGCCTCGAACAGACGGTTGGAGACGCTCACTTGGGCATAGCGGGCCTGGAACGCCTCCAGCCGTGACCAGTGCACCGTGGCCCGATAGCCGTTGAGCAGCCCGGCCTGGGCCAGCCAGAAGCCGCCGGCGTCGCTCCCGGCCAGTATCCGGCGGCAGTCGGCGGCCTGCACCAGCGCCGCCAGCAGCGGATCGCCCACGGTGCGTTCCGGCGGCGTTTCGCCGGCGCACAGCAGCAGCAGATCGCAGTCATCGCGCGGATCGAAGCGACCGTCCACCGTCAACAGCCGGCCCTGGCGGCCGGCGACCGGGCCACCGTCGGCGGAGAGCAGGCGCAGCCGGTACAGCTCGCCCTCGCCCAGGCGATTGGCGGCCTCGACACCGTCTGCGAGCAGCCCCACCTCGGCCGGACTGCAGCCGGGCAGCAGCAACACGGCCAGGACGCGGGTCTGGGGACGGTCTTCGTAGCGGTACATGCGCGCTCAGGAGGCGGCGACGGCCTGCTGCACCGGATGCACGGCGCTCAGGGCGGCTTCGGTGAAGACGCGAAAGCCGAGCTCTGGCCGATAGCCATGGATCTCGCGCGTGTCGAGGGCCTGCATGAACGCCAGGATGTCCTGGCTGATCACCTGCCCGGGCACCAGGATCGGGAAGCCCGGCGGATAGGGGATCACGAACATCGCCGAGACCACCTCCCGGCCGGCGACGATATGTTTGTGCAGGTCCTGCAGCTTGAGGTATTCGCACAGGCTTTCGTCGTAAGCCATGAAGAAGGCCTTGCGCAAATCACCCTCGCGGGCATCCCCTTCGGGCCGGAAGCTGGTGTGGAAATAGCTGAAGTTGGGCAGCGGCGGCAGGTCCTGGATGAGCGCGGCGACCTGGCGCTGATGCAGCTGCCGCTGCGCCGGACTCAGGTCTTCCACCTGATCGTCCAGCTCCTGGGCGATCTTGACCAGCACTTCGATGAGATAGGCCACGGAGCTGCGCGTGGTGCCGATGTTGGTCATGAACAGCACGGTGTTGCGCGAGGTCTTGTTGATCTGGATGCCATACTTGTCCATCAGATAGTCGTGCTTGAAGGTGTCACCGTCGATACCGGTCGGGCCGATATAGAGGGTGAGACGGCTGGGATCGAGCACGAACTCATCGCTGCGCCAGGCCTGTTCCATTCGCGACCAGCCGTTCTCCAGGCTGTAGTAAGCCTCGATGCCGGATGGCCGGTAGTCGGCCGGGATCAGCTCCTCGATGGTCAGGAAACGGAAGTACTTGCGCAGCAGCGGGTGACTCGCCACGCGCTCGCGCAGGGCCATGGCCAGCTCCACCTGCTTCTGCACCAGCTCATAGCCTTCCAGTTCCACCTGACGCCGGCCGACGTCGAGCGAGGCCAGGATCTGGTAGTTGGGCGAGGTCGAGGTATGGGTCATGTAGGCCTCGTGGAAGGCCTCCTCGACCTTGTGTTTGAAGTCCTGATCGAAGATGTGGATCATCGAGCCCTGGCGCAGCGCAGTCAGGGTCTTGTGGGTGGACTGAGTGGCGTAGACGCGGATACGCGCCCGCTCGGGATCCGGCAGCAAGCGCGTCTCCAGCCAGGTCTGCTCAGCCTCGGCATCCTTCGCGCCGAAGGTCTCGCGGAAGGTGTCGTAGCGCTTGCGGTATTCGGCACTGCGGTAGCGCTCGCGCAGGCGCGCGGCGGCGGCCATCGCCGTACGCCGCCGATAGGTGGGATGGAAACCGGCGAAGGCGAACCACGCCTCGTCCCACAGAAAGACCAGATCGGGTTTGATGGCCAGGCACTCCTCCATGACCCGCTCGACGTCATAGACGATGCCGTCGAAGGTGCAGTTGGTGAGCAGCAGCAGCTTGACCCGATCCAGCCTGTCGGCGCGGCGGTACTCGAGCAGCGTGCGCTTGATCTCCTTGAGCGGCACCGCGCCGTACATGGAGTATTCGTCGAGCGGGTAGGAGTCGAGATAGACCACCTGCGCCCCCGCCAGCACCAGGCCGTAGTGGTGGGACTTGTGACAGTTGCGATCGACCAGCACCACATCGCCCGGCTGCACCACCGCCTGTACCACGATCTTGTTGGCGGTCGAGGTGCCGTTGGTGACGAAGAATGTCTGCCGCGCGCCGAAGGCCCGGGCCGCCAGCTCCTGCGCCTGCTTGATCGGCCCGGTGGGATCGAGCAGCGAATCCAGTCCGCCGGAGGTGGCCGAGGTCTCCGCCAGGAAGATGTTGAGCCCGTAGAACTGGGCCATGTCCTGGATCCAGTTGGACTTGACGATGGATTTGCCGCGCGAGATGGGCAGGGCGTGGAACACGCCAGTCGGCTGCCGGCTGTATTCCTTGAGCGCTGTGAAGAACGGGGTCTGGTAACGGTCGTTGACGCCCCGCAGGATGCTCAGATCCAGCTCCAGATAGTCTTCCTGGCGATAGAAGACGCGGTTGAAGTTGCGGCACAGCTTGCCGGCGATGTCCTCGACGGAAACGTCGGTCACCAGATACAGGTCGAGTTCCGGCCGCAGTTCCGCGATCTTTGCGCCCAGCAGCGGCCCGCGTTCGCTCTCCGAGAGGTGCTCGAGTCCCCGCTCTTCGATCCCTTCCAGCAATTGCCGCAGGATCTCGAGCCGATACTGGGACTTGAAAGGAAAGCCGTAGCGGATGACGCAGGCCTGCAGATTGAAGTTGAACAGCACCGCGATGAGGGCGTCCTCGAAGCTCGGCACGACGACGACCTCATAGATGAACTTGTCCTCGGGGCGCCGCATCCGGCGCAGGCCGGCCTTGAGCCGCTCCTCCTCCTGGGGCGAGATCTCGTCCACCACCAGCACTTCGAAGTAGGGGCGCACCTCGCCCTGCTCCTCCAGGGCTCTCTCCTCTTCCTCGTGCTCCTCTTCCTCGAGCAGCGGCACGCCACCGCGCCGGTAGGAGTGGCTGACCAGCGCCCGGTTGATGCGGGCCACCTTGCGGGTCAGAGTTTCATAGTCGCCGGATTCGAACAGCTCCTGCAGACTGTGGAATACCTGCCGGCCCGGAAAGGCCCAGTAGCTCTCGATCGGTTCGAGCAGCGCCAGGCCCTCGGCTACCTGGCGCCTGAAGCCCTCGGCATCACGCCCCTGGGCGAGCGCATCGGCTAGACGGCCGGTGTTGTCCTTGAGGTGATTCCAGCCATCGGTCCGCAACTGCCAGACGCTGTGGTAGACGTTCAGGGAAACGCCATCCCGCCCACGCTCTCTCTTGTGCCTGCGCTTCATGTCGGCCTCCCGCTGTGAGCCACCGTGTGCCACGTCTCTCCCCGGACGACCGCGCCGCGCTCATCCCGCCACCCCATGCGGCCGGCGCTCGGACCAGGCCGGCATCACTTCAACCGCCCCGAGATGAACTGCCGCAGCCGCTCGCTCTGAGGATCGGTCAGTACCTGCCGCGGATCGCCCTGCTCCTCGATGCGGCCCTGGTGCAGGAAGATCACGTGGTTCGAGACCTCGCGGGCAAAGCCCATCTCGTGGGTGACCACGATCATGGTGCGCCCTTCCTCGGCCAGATCCCGCATCACCTTGAGGACCTCCCCCACCAGCTCCGGGTCGAGCGCGCTGGTGGGCTCGTCGAACAGCATCACCTCCGGCTCCATGGCCAGCGCCCGGGCGATGGCCACGCGCTGTTGCTGGCCGCCGGAGAGGTGCGCCGGATAACGGTCCTCGATGTTCTTCAGCCCTACCTTCTCAAGATAGTGGCGGGCGCGGGCCAGCGCCTCTTCCTTGGCTACCCCCAGCACCTGGATCGGCGCCTTGGTGACGTTCTCCAGCACCGTCATGTGCGCCCACAGATTGAAGCTCTGGAACACCATGGCGAGCTTGGCGCGGATGCGCTGCAACTGCTGCGAGTCGGCGGCCTTGAGGGCGCCGTCGCGGCCGGGCACTAGCCTGAGTTCCTCGCCGGCCACGACGATGCGCCCGGCATGGGGCTGCTCGAGCAGGTTGATGCAGCGCAAAAAGGTGCTCTTGCCGGAGCCGGAGGAGCCGATGAGGCTGATCACGTCACCGGCGTGGGCGGTCAGCGACACGCCTTTGAGCACCTCCACCGGGCCGTAGCGCTTGTGCAGGTCGGTGACTTCAAGCTTGTGGGCGGGGGCGGGCCGAGTGGCATCGGGGGAAGCGGGCGTGCCCAATGCATGTGCGTTCATCGCGTGTTCCTCGATCATACGGCGCTCTACGCGCCTCTCGGCTGCAGATAGGCCAGCCAGCGCCGCTCGGCGAGCCAGAACAGCCGCAGCAGCACCAGGGTCAGGGCGAGATAGAGCAGCCCCGCGGTGACGAAGGGCTCGAAGGGCATGTAGTAGGTGGCATAGACCCGGTCGGCGGCGGCGGTGAGGTCCAGGAGCGTCACCGTGCTGGCCAGCGACGTGCCGTGCAGCATCATCAGCACCTCGTTGCTGTAGGCCGGCAGCGAGCGGCGCAGCGCCGCCGGCAGCAGCACGTGACGGTACATCTGCCGCTTGCTCATGCCGTAGCTGCGCGCCGCCTCGATCTCGCCGTGGGGGATGTTGCGCAGCGCCCCGGCGATGAGCTCGGTGGTGTAGGCGCTGGTGTTGAGGATGAAGGCCAGGGCGGTGCAGAAGGTGGCATCGCTCAGCCAGGGCCAGGCGAAGCTCTCGCGGATTGCGGCGAACTGCGACAGCCCATAGTAGATCAGATAAAGCTGCAGCAGCATGGGCGTGCCGCGCAGGATGTAAGTGTAGGCCCACACCGGCCAGGCCAGCAGCGGATGACGCGACACGCGCAGCACCGCCAGGGGAATGGAGATCAGCAGGCCGAAGGCAAGAGAGATGCCCAGCAGCTTCAGGGTGGTCAGCAGCCCTTGCAGAAACAACGCCAGGATGTCGCGCTCGACGATGATGGTGAAGTCCATCAGCTCACCTCCCCCAGGCGCACGCCGACCGAGTAGCGCTTCTCGGCCCACTTCACCAGCAGCAGCGAGACGCTGGTGATGGCCAGGTAGACGGCGCCGGCCAGCAACAGATAGGTGAAGGGCTCGCGGGTGGCGGAGCCGGCTTCCTTGGCGCGGTACATCATATCCTGCAAGCCGATCACCGAGACCAGCGCCGAGGCCTTGGTCATCACCAGCCAGTTGTTGGTGTAGCCGGGCAAGGCCAAGCGGATCATCTGCGGCAGGACGATGCCGAAGAATACCTGGTACTTGTTCATGCCGTAGGCCTGGCCGGCCTCAGCCTGACCGCGCGGCACCGCCAGGATGGCGCCGCGGAAGGTTTCGCTGAGATAGGCGCCATAGATAAAGCCGAGGGTAGCTACACCGGAGATGAACTGGTCGAAGGCGAAGCGCTCGCCCAGACCCAGCTTCTCCAGAGCCTGGTTGGCCAGGATCTGCCCGCCGTAGAAGAACAACAGCATCAGCACCAGGTCGGGGATGCCGCGGATGGTGATGCAATACCACGCGCTCAGGCGCGACAGCCAGCGGTTGTGGGACAGGCGCAGGGCCGCGCCGAGCAAGCCCAGTCCGGTCGCCACCAGCAGGGAGAGGAAGGCGACCTCCAGGGTGATGACGGCGCCGTCGAGGATATGGCCGATGTAACCGTCGAACACGGTATGTCCCCTTTCCTCTTTGAATAGCCGCTTCAGCCGCCGTAGACGTCGAAGTCGAAATACTTGTCCTGAATGGCCTGGTACTTGCCGTTGGCGCGGATGGCCTGGATGGCGGCATTGAGCCGGTCGCGCAGCGCGGTGTCGCCCTTGCGCACGGCGATGCCGGCGCCCTGGCCGAAGATGGCCTCGTCCTGGAGCGGTCCGCCGACGAAAGCGAAGCCCTGGCCCTCCGGCTTCTTCAGGAAGCCCACCGAGACCTCCACGCTGTCGGCCACGGTGGCGTCGACGCGTCCGGCCACCATGTCGAGGTAAACCTGCTGCGTACTCTCGTAGGGCACCACGGTGGCGCCGGCCGGGGCGTAGGCCTTCTGCGCGTACTTCTCGTGGGTGGATGCCTTGAGCACGCCGATCTTCTTGCCCTTGAGGCCGGTCGGACTGCCGTCGAGACCGGCATCGGCCCTGGCCACCAGCCGCGCCGGAGTGTTGTAGTACTTCTCGGTGAAGTCCACCGCCTTCTTGCGCTCCTCGGTGATGGACATAGAGGAGATGATGGCATCGTACTTCTTGGCGTTCAGCGCCGGGATGATGCCCTTCCAGTCCTGCTCGACGAAGGTGCATTTGACCTGCAGCTCCTCGCACAGGGCGTTGGCGATATCGACATCGAAGCCGGTCAGCTGGCCGTCGGCAGTCTTGTAGGTGAAGGGTTCGTAGGCGGCCTCCAGGCCCACGCGCAGCTCCTTCGGGGTCTCGGCGAAGGCGGCCGGGCTCAGGCCGAGTAGCGCGCTCAGGCCGATCAGGGCGAGTTTCTTCATCATCTCCTCCGGGGAAATACAGTGTTCTAATGTGTGGCAATGGCCGGGGTAACGTTTCGTGTCAGAGTTGCGCTCCCGATCCATGGCTGCCGATGGTAAGGGCGCGAGCCGTAACGGCATTTCTAAAATGCGACGACTTGTTACAGCGGGCCCCGGAAGACGGTTGTGCCGTCCATCCGGGTTGCACGGAGCCGAAGCTGGTCTAGATTGCCTGGTAGGCATCACGCCGCCGGGCGCGGACATGACAACGGAGAACCCAAACCATGACCAGGACATCGCCTATCGCCTGCGCCGCGCTGGCCGCCGCGCTGGCCGCCGCCGCCCACGCCGACACCACCCTGTACGGCTCGCTACGCCTGAGCGTCGATTACATCGACGACCAGACCCTCGATCAGGACTATTCCGACGTGCGCGACAACGCCTCGCGCCTGGGGGTGAAGGGCTCGGAGGAGCTGGGTGGCGGGCTCAGCGCCGTCTACCAGTACGAGTTCGGTGTCGACGCCGCCAACACCGGCAATACCAAGGGGCGTCTGGCCTGGGTCGGTCTCAAGGGCGGCTTCGGCGCCCTCAGCCTAGGCCGCCAATGGTCGCCCTACTACAACGCGGTAGGCAGTCTCAGCGACGTGTGGAACAGCGACGACACCGCCATCGGTTACTACTTCCTGGGCCAGCCTCACCGCATTTCCAACGCGCTGATCTACGCCTCGCCCGATTGGCGCGGCTTCAGCGCGCAGCTGGCCCTGGCCCCGGACAGCGATGCCCTCGGCGACAGCGGCCTGACCGGGCAGGTGCGCGGTGACTCGCCTGCCGAGGAGGACGACGTCGATCTCTGGGACCTGGCCTTGCTCTACCAGAGCGGCCCGTTCAAGGCTGGCGTGGCCTACCGCGACAACCGCAGCGCCGACTACAGCCTGTGGGGGGCAAGTGCCAGCTATGCCTTCGCCGACCTCAACCTGATCGCCACTTACCAGCAGGCCGACCTCGGCAGTTCCGAGCCCTGGGAGGCTGATCTCACCGCCGAGTACCGCTTCGGCAACAACATCCTGCGCGCCGGCTACGCCCGCCTCGACACCGACGCCCCGGTCGCCGACCGCGGCAGCGAGACCGAATTCGACATCTGGAAGCTGGGTTGGCAATACAATTTCAGTCGCCGCACCCGGGTGTTCGTCGAATACGCCGATAACGAGATTGCCACCGGCGGCGGCTTCCTGCCCTTCGGCGCCGAGTACGACAACCTCTCGGTGGGCATGCGGCACGATTTCTGAGGACCTTGTCTCCCCTCCCCCGCACGGGGGGAGAGCATGCGGCTCGATGAACCCGAGTCTCCCTCTGGCGGCGATTTATGCCATGCCGAATGATGCCGTCAGCTACTCGATCATCGGGTCAGCAGTTCGGAAAACAACCAATCCTGAAAGCTACGAATCTTCGGCAGGTCGGCGCGGGATTTCAGCAGGTTGAGCGTATAGCCCTGCACCTTGGGCCCCTCCAGTCCGAGAGGCGCCACCAGCCGGCCGGTCTCCAACTCACGCTGCACCAGTAGCAAGCTTTCCAGGCAAACGCCCAATCCATCCACCGCTGCGCTGATGGCCATGAAAGATCGGTCGAAGCGCAGGCCACGCGTGATGTCCAGCTTCACCTTCCTGTGCTGACGCAACCAATCGCGCCAACCCACGAGGCACATCTCGCTGTGGATCAGGGTGTGATGCCGCAGGTCGTCGGCGCTGCGGATCGGGTGCGGGCCGTTCGCAAGCGCCGGTGCGCACAGCGGCACGATCGTCTCCGGGGGGAATGGCAGCACCATCGTGCCGGCCGGCTGCAACTTCTTGGTGCCGTAACGGATATCGATGTCCACCGCCTCCGTGGTCAGATTGGCCGCGGTAGCTGAGGCATTCAGCCGCACATCGATGTCGGGATTCAGCGCACTGAAGCGCGCCAGGCGCGGCATCAGCCACTGCGTCGCAAAGCTCGGCGTCGAGTGGATCGTCAGGATGTCGCTCTTTGCGGTGCGCCCGAGCTCGCGCGTCGCCGCCTCGATACGGGAGAAAGCGGCTGAGATCTCCTCGGCGTAGCGCCGCCCGGCGTCCGTGAGGACCACCGCGCGGTGCACGCGGTGAAAGAGCCGCACGCCGAATTGCTCCTCCAGCAGCTTGATCTGATGACTCACGGCAGAGGGCGTGACGAACAATTCTTCTGCTGCAAGTGCGAAAGACGAGAGCCGCGCAGCGGCCTCAAACGCTTGCACAGCCTTGAGGGAAACTCGATTTTGCATCGCAACATTCGCATGAATTCAATTCAACTATTGCTCTTAATTATTCGTTTGAGCCACGAAAATCAAGGAAATACGCTTTTCAGCACTCGCCGGACAGTTTCAATGCGGCTCCGCCGCAGGTCCGCGCGGATGTGGAGGGGCCTGCCTCTCCAGACAGAAAGCAACGATTACCGGCCCGGCGCCGCCGCGAGCCCGGCCGAAACGAGGAGAACTGCGTGGACACAAGCGTAACAGGCACCCAGGCCCGGCTCGCCGAGCACGCTTACCGCATCCGCCGCAACGCGCTGCTGATGGGTGAGGTGCAGGGTCAGGGTTACATCGGCCAGGCGCTCGACATCGCCGACGTGCTGGCGGTCGCCTACTTTCATGCGATGCGCTACCGGGCCGACGATCCGGACTGGGAAGGGCGCGACCGCTTCCTGCTGTCGAACGGTCACTACGCGATCGCGCTGTATGCGGCGCTGATCGAGGCCGGCATCGTGCCGCAGGAAGAGCTCGAGACCTACGGCAGCGACGACAGCCGCCTGCCGATGTCCGGCATGGCGAGCTACACCCCTGGCATGGAGATGTCGGGCGGCTCGCTCGGCCAGGGGCTGACGATCGCCGTCGGCCGCTGCTTGGGCTTGAAGCGCAAGGGATCGAAATCCTTCGTCTATACGCTGTTCTCGGATGGCGAGCTCGACGAGGGCGCGGTGTGGGAAGCGCTGATGTCGGCGAGCCACTGGAAGCTCGACAATCTGATTGCGATCGTCGACGTGAATAACCAGCAGGCCGATGGCCCCTCCACCCAGGTGATGGCCTTCGAGCCGCTGGTCGACAAGCTCGAAGCCTTCGGCTGGTACACCCAGAGGATCGACGGCAACAACCTCGCCGCGGTCATCAACGCCTTCGACGCGGCGCGCAATCACCCCGAGCCATGCCCGCGCATGATCGTCTGCGACACGCGCATGGGCTGCGGCGTGCCCTTCCTCGAAGCTCGCGAAAAGAACCACTTCATCCGCGTCGATGCGCACGAATGGCAACTCGCCCTGGATGCGCTGGATGCCGGGAGGAACGCATGAACACCGCCACCGCACAGAAGCCCAAACTCAAGACCTCGGCGATGATCGCCTCGATCGCCGCCGAAGGCCAGCGCACCAAGGCCGCGCCCTTCGGCCATGCCCTCGTGAAGCTTGCCGCCGAGCACCCCGAGATCGTTGGCATGACGGCGGACCTCGCCAAGTACACCGACCTCCACATCTTCGCGCAGGCCTACCCCGAGCGCTTCTACCAGATGGGCATGGCCGAGCAGCTCCTAATGGGCGCTGCCGCGGGACTCGCGCACGAGGGTGCAGTGCCCTTTGCGACGACCTACGCGGTGTTCGCGGCACGCCGCGCCTACGACTTCATCCACCAAGCGATCGCTGAGGACAACCTCAACGTGAAGATCGTCTGCGCGCTACCGGGCCTGACCACCGGCTACGGCCCGAGCCACCAGGCGACGGAGGATCTGGCTCTGTTTCGCGCGATGCCGAACCTGACCGTGATCGACCCCTGCGATGCGCACGAGATCGAGCAACTGGTACCGGCGATCGCGGCGCACAAGGGCCCGGTCTACATGCGCCTGCTGCGCGGCAACGTGCCGCTGGTGCTCGATGAGTACGACTACCGCTTCGAGCTCGGCAAGGCGAAGTTGCTGCGCGATGGCAAGGATGTGCTGGTCATCTCCTCGGGCATCCTGACGATGCGCGCGCTCGAAGTCGCCAAGGCGCTCGCGGCCGACCGCGTCGATGTCGGTGTGCTGCATGTGCCCACCATCAAGCCGCTCGACACCTCGACCATTCTGCGCGAAGCGGGGCGTTCCGGCCGGCTCGTAGTGGTCGCGGAAAACCACTCGGTGATCGGCGGCCTCGGCGAAGCGGTCGCAACCGCGCTGCTCTCGGCCGGCGTGACCCCACCCTTTCGCCAGATCGCGCTGCCCGACGCCTTCCTCGACGCCGGCGCGCTGCCGACGCTGCACGAGCGCTACGGCATCTCGACCGAAGCGATGAGCAAGACGATCCAGGGCTGGCTCGGCTGATCCTTCCATCCGGACCGCAACCACTCCCGATGCCACAGGGCGTCACATTCAAGAGGACACCTATTCATGTCACAGTCGCTTCTTCTCGACGGCAAGGTCGCCGTCATCACTGGCGGTGCCGGCCTCAACGGCCTGGGCTTTGCCACCGCCCGCATGCTCGCCGCCCAGGGCGCCCGCATCGCGATCCTCGACCTGGCACAGGCCAACCCGGCGGCGGCTGCCGCGGAACTCGGCCCACAGCATATCGGTCTGGTGGCGGACGTGACCGACAAGGCCTCCTGCGAGGCCGCCGTCGCCGAAGTGCTCGAGCGTCTGGGCCGCATTGACGTGCTGGTCAACAACGCCGGCATCACCCAGCCGCGCAAGACGCTCGACATCACGGCCGCCGACTACGACGCGGTGCTCGACGTCAGCCTGCGCGGCACGCTGCACATGTCGCAGGCGGTGATCCCGGCGATGCAGAAGCAGAAGAGCGGCTCGATCGTGTGCATCTCCTCGGTCTCGGCGCAGCGCGGCGGTGGCATTCTCGGTGGCCCGCACTACTCGGCGGCCAAGGCCGGCGTGCTGGGCCTGGCGCGCGCGATGGCGCGCGAACTGGGCCCCGATGGCATCCGCGTCAACTGCGTGACGCCGGGCTTGATCGCCACCGACATCAACAAGGGCAAGATCCCTGAGCAGCGCAAGGCCGCCATCCTGGAGCAGATCCCGCTCGGTCGCATCGGCGCGCCCGATGACGTGGCCGGCTGCATCGTCTTCCTGGCGAGCGACCTCTCTCAGTACTGCACCGGCGTGACGTTGGACGTCAACGGCGGGATGCTCATCCACTGATCCACCGGCCCCGCAGGCATGACGCCTCGGGGCCTTGCTTGATGCCGTACAGACAACCCCATAGGAGGAGACACGCATGAACCGCAGAATTTTCAGGATCGCCGGCCTTGCGCTGGCCGCCACGTTGGCCTTCCCGGCGCTGGCCGAGAACGTCAAGCTCTCGCTCGGCCACGGCGCCGCCCCGGGCAACCCGCGCCACGAGGCGGCGGTGAAGTTCGCCGAGCTCGTCAAGGACAAGACCGCCGGTCGCATCGAAGTGCAGGTCTCGCCTTCGGCGCAGCTCGGCGACGACGCCGCGATGATCACCCAGCTTCGCACCGGCGCGCTGGATCTCTCGGCCAACTCGCAGGGCGCGGTCTCGACCGTGGTGCCGGAATACGCCGCCTTCGGCATGCCATTTCTCTTCAGCTCGCTGCCGCAGGCCTGGAAGCTGCTCGACGGTCCGCTCGGTAAGGAGCTCGCCGAGAAGTCGATCGAGAAGGGCCTCGTCGTGCTCGGCTACTGGGACAACGGTATCCGCCACATGTCGAACAACAAGCATCCGCTGCTCAAGCCCGAGGACCTGAAGGGTCAGAAGATGCGCACGCCGCCCGATGCGGTGACCATCGACATCATGCAGGCGCTCGGCGCCGAGGCGCAGCAGATCAAGTTCGCCGAGCTCTACGTCGCACTGCAGCAAGGCGTGGTGGACGGGCAGGAGAATCCGCTGATGAACATTCATGCGAGCAAGCTCTACGAGGTGCAGAAGTTCATCTCGCTGACCGGCCACAAGTATGAGATGACGCCCTTCCTGATGAGCAAGCGCTCTTGGGACAGGCTCTCCGAGGCCGATCGACAGGCCTTGAGCGAGGCTGCCCAGGAGGCCACCGCGCTGCAGCGCAAGCTGTCGCAGGAGGCCGACGAGAAACTGCTGGCCGAGCTCAAGGTCAAGGGCGTGCGCATCGACAGCATCGACAAGGCGGCGTTCGAGAAGGCCACGTCCCAGGTGGTCGACAAATGGACAGCCGGCCCGATCGGTCCCTTCGTCAAGAAGGTGATCGCGGCGGCGCGCAACGGCGGCTGATTCCGCACTCCACCCGCGGCCCCCACCTCGGCCTCTCCCGCTTGCGGGAGAGGGCGTTCAAGCCCTCGTCCCCTTTTTGGGGAAAGCGCAGCGCGGGGGCCGGGGTTGGGGGAGGGGCGTCATTGAACCAGGAGTCTCTGATGAATCACGTCGAGCGTGGCATCGTCCTCACATGCCAGGCGGTGATGTGGATCACCACCGTCGTCATCTTCTTCATCCTGTGCGCCAACACAGTGCTGCGCTACAGCAGCGGCGCCAGCCTGCAATGGGCCGCCGAGCTGCCCGAACTGCTATTCCCCTGGATGGTCACGGCGGGCGTCGTACTCGGCGCCGCCCATGGCGCGCACATCACGACATCGTTCCTGATGGAGGCGCTGCCCGTAGCGGTGCGCCGTGTCGTGGCCGTGCTGATGTGGTTGTGCGTCGCCGGCCTGTACTTCACGCTCGCACGCGCCACCTGGAACATGCTGGAGATCGTGCACGACGAGCGCAGCCCGATCCTGAAGGTGCCTGGGTCCGTCACCTACGGCTGCGTGATGGTCGGCATGCTGATGCTGGCCGTGCTCGCGCTGCGGTCGGCCTGGAACGCCTGGAAGCAGGGCACCGGCAACGGCCATGCCCTTCCCGAAACCCATGTGGTGACCACGACATGAGCGCCCTGATCCTGATGGTCTTCGGCCTGGCGGCGGTGGCCGCCATGCCCATCGCGCACGCGCTGCTGGCGGCCTCTCTGGCCGCGGCCGCCTCTTCTGACCGCATCCCGCTGGACCTCATCGTGCAGCAGATGGTGGCGCAGGTGCAGAGCTTCCCGCTCATCGCGATCCCCTTCTTCATGCTCACCGGCACGCTGATGATGGGCGGAAAGCTCGGCGAATCGCTGATCGGCGTGCTCTCCACGCTCATCGGCCGCTTCCACGGCGGCCCCGGACAGGTGGGCGTGCTGTCGTCCACCATCTTTGGCGGTGTCTCGGGCTCGGCGGTGGCCGACGCCTCGGCGATCGGCTCGCTGCTGATCCCCTGGCAGAAGCGCCTAGGCTATCCGCCCGCGTTCTCGGCCGCCACACTGGCTGCGGCCGCAACGATCGATATCCTGATCCCGCCCTCGATCCCGATGATCCTGTTCGCGCTCAGCGCCAACGCCTCGATCGCGGCGCTGTTCGTGGCCGGCATCCTGCCGGGCCTGATGATGTGCCTGGGCTTCATGACCGTGTGCTGGTGGGTCGGTAAGCGCCGTAACTTCCCGCGCCAGACGCAGCCCATCGACTGGGCCGTGTTCCGCAAGCAGCTCGCCTACGCCTCGCCGGCGCTGATCATGCCGGTGTTCATCGTCGTGTTCCTACGCTTCGGCATCGCCACGCCCACCGAGGTCAGCGTGCTCTCGACCCTGTACGCCGCCGTGGTCTCGGCCTTCATCTACCGCGACTTGGGGCTCAAGCGCCTGCACCACGCGATCGTCGAGGCAGGCCTGGCCACCGGTGTCGTGCTACTGGTGATCATGGCCTCGGCCGCAGTCGGCTGGCTGCTGACCTACGACCACATGCCCGACGGCGTGGTGGCCTGGGCCAAGGAGAACCTGCATTCGGGCTGGTCCGTGATCGCCCTGATGAACGGTCTGATGCTGGTCTGCGGCATGTTCATCGACCTGCCCGCCGCCGTGCTGCTGCTCACGCCCGTGTTCCTGCCGCTGGCACAAAGCATCGGCATGGACCCGGTGCAGCTCGGGATCATGATGACTGTGAACCTGGCCATCGGCCTCTACACGCCGCCGGTGGGCACCACGCTGTTCATCACCAGCTCGGTGGCCAAGGTGAAGGTGGGACAGACGGTGCGCGAGCTCATGCCCTTCTATCTGGTCGCCTTCGGCATCCTGCTGATCGTCTCGTACGTGCCGGCATCCATCCTGCGCTGAGCGCTGCCCTCTTTGTTGTTACAGACGCCTCCCCTCGCGCGGAGGCGGACAGGAGAACTTTGCCATGTCCACCGTCGATCCTCAGCTGCTCGCCAATGCGATCCGCTTCCTTTCCATCGACGCCATCGTGCAGGCAACCGAGGGTCATCAGGGTGTCCCGCTCGGCATGGCCGAGATCGCCACGGCGCTCTTCACGCGGCACCTGAAGTTCAATCCCGCCGATCCCACCTGGCCGGACCGCGATCGCTTCGTGCTCTCGAACGGCCACGGCTCGATGCTCCTGTATTCGCTGCTGTACCTGACTGGCTACGAGCGCATCACGCTCGACCAGATCAAGACCTTCCGC
This sequence comes from Candidatus Competibacteraceae bacterium, assembly GCA_035575095.1. Taxonomy (GTDB): domain Bacteria; phylum Pseudomonadota; class Gammaproteobacteria; order Competibacterales; family Competibacteraceae; genus DATLYF01. The sequence goes on along the minus strand of DATLYF010000046.1, from coordinate 501 downwards.
GAGCTCGGCTCGCACTGCGCCGGGCACCCCGAGTACGACCCGGCCGCCGGCATCGAGGTCACCACCGGGCCGCTCGGCCAGGGTATCGCCAACGCCTTCGGCATGGCGCTGGCCGAGGCCTATCTGAACGCCAAGTTCGGCGCTGGCCTCGTCGATCACTACACTTACGCCTTCGTCGGCGATGGCTGCCTGCAGGAGGGCATCGGCCAGGAGATGATTTCGCTGGCCGGCCACTTGCGCCTGGGGAAACTCATCCTGTTCTGGGACGACAACCGCATCACCGACGATGGAGCCACGGAGCTCTCGATCAGTGAGGACGTGAGCGCGCGCTTTCGCGTCGCCGACTGGCACGTGGTGGAGGTGGACGGCCACGACATCGAGGCGGTCTCGGCCGCGATCGCGCTGGCGAAGAAGGACGATCGCCCGTCGCTGATCGCCTGCCGCACCGTCATCGGCCGTGGCATCCCGCGCGTGCAGGGGCAACGCGGCGGGCACAGCGCA
>DATLYF010000045.1:0-14331 GCA_035575095.1 Candidatus Competibacteraceae bacterium | reverse complement strand
ATGCCGGCCGAGCCGTTGACCAGCAGGTGCGGCACGCGGGTGGGAAAGACCGCCGGCTCCTGCTCGGACTCGTCATAGTTGGGCACGAAATCGACGGTCTCTTTGTCGATGTCGGCCAGCAACTGGTGAGCGATGCGTGCCATGCGCACTTCGGTGTAACGCATAGCCGCCGGAGCATCGCCGTCCACCGAGCCGAAGTTGCCCTGCCCGTCCACCAGCATGTAGCGCATGGAAAAGGGCTGGGCCATGCGCACGATAGTATCGTATACGGCAGTATCGCCGTGGGGATGGTATTTACCGATGACGTCACCCACCACGCGCGCCGACTTCTTGTAGGGCTTGTTCCAGTCGTTGCCCAGCTCGCTCATGGCGTAGAGCACGCGCCGGTGCACCGGTTTCAGTCCATCGCGCACATCGGGCAGGGCGCGGCCCACGATCACGCTCATGGCGTAATCGAGGTAGGACTGCTTCATCTCGTCTTCGAGGTTGACCGGCAAGACTTCTCTGGCGAACTCAGCCATCGCGCGTACGATACCGTTTCCGTTGAACTGGGCCGGCGGCTGGCGAAACCGCCAAAATAAATATCATAACATAACCAGATAACCTGGCCGGCCTCAGTCCCCAACCATGTGAGCGACCAGCTTGGCGCGATCGGGGCGCTCGATCACCCCACGCTCGGTAACGATGTAATCGATGAGTTCGGCCGGGGTGACATCGAAAGAGGGATTCCAGGCCCCCGCTCCGGGTGCGGCCACCGGCCGCCCGCCCAGGCTGAGCAGTTCCCTCGGGTCGCGCTGCTCGATGGGGATGTCGGCACCGCTCTGTATGCCCATGTCCACTGTCGAGGTAGGTGCCACCACCATGAAGCGGGCGCCGTGGTAGCGAGCAGCAATGGCCAGGGCGTAGGTACCGATCTTGTTGGCCACATCGCCGTTGGCAGCGATGCGATCGGCGCCGACGATGACCCAGCGCACCTCGCCCTGGCGCAGCAGCCAGGCCGCCGCACCCTCCGCCAGCAGGGTCACGGGGATGCCGTCCTGAGTCAGCTCCCAAGCGGTAAGGCGGGCGCCCTGCAGCCAGGGCCGGGTCTCGTCGGCGTAGACACGGCTGATCAGGCCGGCGACGTAGCCGCTGCGCACCACACCGAGCGCCGTACCGTATCCGCCAGTGGCCAGCGATCCGGTGTTGCAGTGGGTCAGCACCGCCCCTGGGGTCTGCAGCAGCAGCCCTGCCCCCAGCTCGCCCATGCGGCGGTTGGCGGCGATGTCTTCCTCGTGGATGGCGCGCGCCTCGGCCAGCAGGCGCGGCAATGGATCCCCCTCGTCCACCTCCTCCAGCACCCGCTCCATGCGCTTGAGCGCCCAGAACAGGTTGACCGCGGTGGGCCGCGAGGCGCCCAGTAGCGCCAGGTCCGCAGCGAGCGGCTGACGCCAGCCGGCGGGATCGGCGCGGTAGCGCTCGGCAGCGGCCAGCACCACGCCGTAGGCGGCGCTGATGCCGATGGCCGGGGCGCCGCGCACCACCATGTCTTGGATCGCCGCGGCCACGGCTATAGCGCTGTCGCAGCGCAGATATACCTGCTCGGCCGGCAGCCGGCGTTGATCCAGCAGCTCCAGGGCGTCGTCGCGCCAGACGATGGGACGGATGCGGTCGTGTTGGTGATTCATTAGGGAGAGGCTCCGGAAACAGGAAAGCCGCAGGCGGCGCTCAGGCCGGGCTCTCTTCCACCCGCTCCAGGCGGTAACCATGCTGGTAGACGGCCTTGAGCTGCCAGCCGTGCTCACCTTTTAAACCCAGCTTGTTGCGGATGCGGCTGATGTGGGTATCCACGGTGCGCGTGTTGAGGTCCGGGCTGCAGCCCCACACGCCCTCCAGGATGTGGCCGCGCGACAACACCCGTCCCGCGGAGCGGAACAGGAACAGCACCAGCTCGAACTCCTTTTGGGTGAGTTCGACGGGCATGCCGCGCAGGCTCACCGTGCGGGTGGTGAGATTCAATCCGTAGGGGCCCAGTTGCAGCGTGCCGCCGTCCTCGGGCTGCGCCTGGGTGCGCCGGGTGATGGCCTTGATCCGGGCCAGCATCTCACGATGCTTGATCGGTTTCGCCATATAGTCGTCGGCACCGCACTCCAGCGCATCCACCACGTCCGCCTCGGCATCGCGGGCGGTAACGAACAGCACCGGCACATGCCAGTCCAGATGCTCGCGGATCCAGCGCAGGACCTGGATCCCCTCGATGTCCGGCAGCATCCAGTCGAGGATGATGAGGTCGAAGGTATCACGGCCGAGGCTGCGGATCAGGTGCTTGCCCTGAGAAAACAGATGACATTCATGCCCTTCGTTTTCCAACCAAGCAAGCATGAGCTCTGCTTGCGTAGGATCATCCTCAAGCAGCGCTACTCGCACTTGCACACCTTTGTGTCTTTAACAACATTTTTTGCAATTCTGACACAACGCTGTATCATTGAAAACAGCAGCAAGCTATTATCCCTATTGGCAGTAAATTATACTGGCAGTAAGTTCTGGACGTGCGCTGGATACACAAGCCCCCAGCGCTGGAGAGTACCAAAAAGGTTGTAAAACGTCGTTCTCTTTCGGGAGGTTCTGCTATGAAATCTAACTTTACCAAGATCGGTGCCAGCGTGGTCGCCTCTTTGACCCTCCTGGCTGCCGCCGTGCCCGCCGTTCAGGCTCAGGAACAGTTGTTTGTCCGCGACAACTATGACCGGCCGGTGAAAGATCCGTTCGATCGTTGCGTGCTGACCATGGGCGGCGTTACCTTCCCCGAGTGCGTCGGCGAGGTTGCTGCCGCGCCTGCGCCGCAGCCGGTGGTCGAGCGCCTGACCCTGTCTGCCGACGCCTTCTTCGACTTCGACAAGTCCACCCTGAAGCCGGCCGGCAAGGCCAGCCTGGACAAGCTGGTCAGCGACCTGAACCGCGTCGAGTCGGTCAACTCCATCGACGTGGTCGGCCATACCGACAGCGTCGGCAGCGATGCCTACAATCAGCGCCTGTCCGAGCGCCGCGCCGCTGCCGTGCAGCAGTACCTGGTGCAGAAGGGCGTGAATCCCGCTATCATCCACACCAGCGGCATGGGTGAGCGCCAGCCGGTGGCCAGCAACGCCACCGCCGAGGGCCGTGCCAAGAACCGCCGCGTCGAGATCACCATCGAGGCTAGCGGCAAGGTAACGCAGTAAGCCAACAAAACTGCATCCGGCAGGTCTCGATACGATCCACCCCGGCTCTGTGCCGGGGTTTTTTTGTCCAACGGCGGTTCGTTCCCCTGCGCTCCACTGGTTATAATTTCCGCCCTTCCATCGCCAGGGGAACATCATGCAAGAAGCCGTCGATACGCTGCTGCTGCCGCGCTGGCTGATTCCAGTGGTGCCGGAAGGTGCGGTGCTGGAGGGACAGGCGCTGGCCATCCGCGACGGACGCATCCACGCCGTGCTGCCGGCGGCAGAGGCGCAGCACCGCTACCAGGCCAGCGCGGTGGTGGAACTGCCCGAGCACGCCCTCATCCCCGGTCTGATCAATCTCCACACCCACGCCGCCATGAATCTGTTGCGCGGCTTTGCCGACGACCTGCCGCTGATGGAGTGGCTGAACAACCACATCTGGCCAGCCGAGGGGCGTTGGGTCAGTCCTGAGTTCGTGCGCGACGGCAGCCTGCTAGCCATAGCCGAGATGCTGCGCGGCGGCATCACCTGCTGCAACGACATGTACTTCTTCCCCGATGCTGTGGCCGAGGCTGCTCGCGCAGCGGGCATGCGCATCCGCTTGGGGATCATCCTCATCGAGTTCCCCAGCGCCTGGGCCAAGGACGCCGCCGAGTACCTAGACAAGGGCCTGGCCTTGCGCGAGCGCTACCGAAATGATCCCCTGATCGGCTTCACTCTCGCCCCGCATGCGCCCTACACCGTGAGCGCTGCCAATCTGGCGCGGGTGGCGAAGCTGGCGGAGAGCCTGGATCTGCCCATCCACATCCACGTCCACGAGACCGCCACCGAGGTGGAGGATCACCTGGCCCGGCACGGCTGCCGGCCGTGGCGCAGCCTCAAGGAACTGGGTCTGGTCAGCCGTCGCCTCATCGCCGTGCACATGACCCAGCTCAGCGACGAGGAGATCCATGAGGCCGCGGCAGCAGGAGTCAGCGTAGTCCACTGCCCCGAATCCAACCTCAAGCTGGCCAGCGGCTTCTGTCCGGTGGCGCGGCTCATCGCAGCCGGCGTCAACGTCGCCCTCGGCACCGACGGCGCTGCCAGCAACAACGACCTGGACCTGTTCGGCGAGATGCGCACCGCCGCCCTGCTGGCCAAGGGCGTGGCGGCCGACGCCAGCGCCCTGCCGGCGGCGCGGGTGTTGACCATGGCCACGCTGAACGGCGCGCGCGCCCTGGGGCTGGAAGCGGAGCTCGGTTCGCTGGAGCCGGGCAAGTGGGCGGATCTCGCTGCCGTGGAACTGGGTGGGCTGGAGAGCCAGCCCCTCTACCATCCCATTTCGCAACTGGTCTACGCCACCGGCCGCCAGCAGGTGAGCGACGTCTGGGTGGCCGGACGCCGGCTGCTGGACAGGCGCCGCCTCACCACCCTGGACGCGGAGGAGCTGGGCGCCCGTGCTCGCCAGTGGCGTGATCGCATCACCGGCTGAAACCGAGGGAGCCGAGATGAACACACCCGTCCCCGAACGTAACGTGGATAGCCAGGAGATCGCCAAGTTCGAGGCCCTGGCCAGCCGCTGGTGGGACCCGGAGAGCGAGTTCAAGCCCCTGCACGACATCAACCCCCTGCGCCTGGACTATATCGACCGCCGCTGTGGCGGGCTGGCCGGCAAGCGAGTGCTGGATGTGGGCTGTGGCGGCGGCATTCTGGCCGAGAGCATGGCCCTGCGCGGCGCCGCGGTGACTGGCATCGACATGGGCGAGGCACCATTGGCCGTGGCCCGGCTGCACCTGCTGGAGTCCGGCGCCCGGGTGGACTATCGCCATGGCACTGCCGAAGAGCTAGCCGCGCAGGAACCGGCCGCCTTCGACGTGGTCACCTGTATGGAAATGCTGGAGCACGTGCCCGAGCCGGCCTCGGTGATCGCCGCCTGTGCCCGCCTGGTCAGGCCCAGTGGTCATGTGTTCTTTTCCACCATCAACCGCAATCCCAAGTCGTATCTGTTCGCCATCATCGGCGCCGAATACCTGCTGCGCCTGCTGCCCAGGGGCACCCACGACTACCAGAAGTTCATCCGTCCCTCCGAACTGGCCGAGTGGTGCACGCAAGCCGGCCTGGAACCGCAAGACATGATCGGGCTGCACTACAATCCTCTGACGCGCCGCTTCTGGCTGGCACCGGGGGTGGAGGTTAACTATATGGCCCACTGCCGGGCCTAGGGCTGAGACCATGGCCAGCGCCCTGCGCTGCGTGCTATTCGACCTGGACGGCACCCTGCTCGATACCGCCCCGGACATGGCCCGCGCCCTCAACGGCCTGCGCCAGGAGCGGGGGCTTGCACCGCTGCCCTTCGCTCGCATCCGCCCGGTGGTCTCTCACGGTTCGCTGGGGCTAGTCAGGCTGGGCTTTGACCGCGGCCCTGGCGACCCCGGCTTCGACGAGCTGCGCGCCCGCTTCCTCGACATCTACGCCGCGGACCTGGCCCGCGACACTGTCCTCTTCCCCGGCATGGTCGAAGTGCTGCAGCGCATCGAGAGGCAGGGCCTCGCCTGGGGCATCGTCACCAACAAGCCGGGCTGGCTCACCGAACCGCTGCTGGCAGCCCTGGACCTGCGCCAGCGTGCCGCCTGCGTGGTGAGCGGCGACACCGTTGCCGAGCGCAAACCCCACCCGGCACCGCTGCTGCACGCCTGCCGCGTCGCCGGGGTACAGGCACAGGACTGCCTGTACTTGGGCGATGCCGAGCGCGATATCGAGGCCGGCCGTCGCGCCGGCATGACCACAGTGGTGGCCCGCTACGGCTACCTCGCCGCCGACGAACACCCCGAGCAGTGGGGCGCCCACGGCCTGATCGATCATCCCCGCGAACTGCTGGACTGGCTTCCCACCTAAACGATGAACCCCGACCAGTACTGCCACGACAAGGCCGCGCCGCGTGGCTCCAGCCTCTACTACAGCCTGCTGCCCCTGGAGGCGCAGCGGCGCCGGCCGCTCATCGCCCTCCACGCCCTGCTGCGCGAGCTCAACGAGATAGTGGAGGAATGCCACGACCAAGGGGTGGCGATACGCAAGCTGGACTGGTGGCGCGAAGAGCTGGGCCGGCTCTACGCCGGCTGCCCCCAGCACCCTGTCACCCGTGCCTTGGCCGCAGCCCTGGAGCGTACGCCCCTGGCTCGCGAGCACTTCCAGGAACTGCTCGACGGCACGGCCATGGATCTGGCCTACGATGCCTATCCCAGCTTCGCCCAGCTTGCTCTCTACGGCCATCGTCTGGGCAGTACCCCGGCCCTGCTCGCCGCCGAGATCCTCGGCATGCGTGACCGTCAGACCAGCCGCTTCGCCCACGAGCTGGGCATGGCCTTGCTGCTCGCCCGGCTGTTGCTGCAGGTGCGCCGCCACGCCCGTCAGGGGCGGTTCTACATCCCCGAGGACGAGCTGGCCCGCTTCGGCCTCGGCCAGGCCGATCTGCTCAAGTCTCAGGGCGATGAGCGCACCCGCGCCCTATTCGCCTTCCAGGCCGAGCGTGTGCATGATACCTGGAAGCGCGCCCTGGAGTTGCTGCCCGAGGCCGACCGTGCCGCGCAACTGCCGCAGATCATCCTCGCTGAGCTGGCCATGGCCCGGCTCGCCGAGGTGGAGGCGGACGGCTATGCCCTGCTGGAGCGACGCGTGCGCCTTACCCCGCTGCGCAAGCTGTGGCTGGCCTGGCGCGTGCAACGCCGCGAGCGGCGCCGCACGCGCCAGGCAGCGGCGTGAGCGACAGGCGACAGTTGCGTCGGCGCTACACTACAATCTGCTGACAGCAGGGACACGAAGTCCCCCGCCATCGCCAGTCCAGGAGATCCTCATGAGCCAACTTTACCAGCCCGTTGCAGACTTGTTGCGCGAGCGCGTCATCCTGGTGACCGGCGCCGGCGACGGCATCGGTCGTGCGGCAGCACGCACCTTCGCCGCCTTCGGGGCCACCGTGGCGCTGCTCGGTCGCACTACCCGCAAGCTGGAGATGGTGTATGACGAGATCGAGCGAGCCGGCCATCCCCAGCCGGCCATTATCCCCCTCAACCTGGAGGGGGCGACACCCAAGGACTATGCCGACCTGGTCGAAGCGCTCGACGGCGAGTTCGGCCGGCTCGACGGGCTGCTACACAACGCCGCCCTACTCGGCACCCTCACCCCCATCGGCCTCTACGATCCCGAGCTCTGGCATCAGGTGCTGCAAGTCAATCTCAACGGCCCGTTCATGCTCACCCAGGCCCTGCTCGGTCTGCTGGCTCGCTCCGAGGATGCCTCCGTGGTCTTCACCCACGACCCGGTGTGCGACGGCCGCGCCTACTGGGGTGCCTACGGTGTGGCCAAGGGCGGCCAGCGCAGCCTGATGCGGATCCTGGCCAGCGAACTGGAAACCAACACCGCGATCCGCGTCAACGCCATCGACCCCGGCGAGGTGCACAGCGGCATCCGCATCAGAGCCTATCCGGCCGGCGACCGCGAGGCCTGGGCCGAACCCGACAGTATCATGGCGGCCTACCTGTACCTGATGGGCCCCGATAGCAAGGGGGTCACCGGCCAGATCCTCAAGGCCGCCGACTGGCAGCTGGCCGCAGCCGGCTGAATCACCCGGCGCTGATACACACCCGCGCAGCGCCCCCTGGATCGAGACTACTCCCGCTCGGGGCGGCGCGGGGGGCGACGGGGTGCGGCGGAACGGGGACGCGACGCACGCTCCCGCCCTTTTTCGGGAAGATGATCGACCCGGTCAGCTGCACGGCCGGGACGCCGGGCCGTGCCCTCTTCGCCGCCGCGGAAGCGGCGCGGGCCACCCTCGCCCCCCTGATCGCTGAAGCGCCGCCGGCCGCTCTTGCCAGCCTCGGCGCCGAAACGCGCCCGGCTGCCCTCGCCGCCCGGCGCGCCAGGGCGCTGGCGCTCGCCCCCGGGCCGCGGACGCTGGAAGGGACGGCGCTCGCCCTCCCCTGACTCATCCCGAAAACGCCGCCCCCCACTCTGGGTACGGGCGCGGCCCGGACGCGGGGCTGCGGCGGCCTCGGCGTCGCCCGCGAAACGGCGGCGTGGCGCCTGCGAACGCCGCTCGCGCGGCGGCCGCCCCACGCCTGCCTCACGCCCGATACTCTCGCGTCGGGGCGCGCGCTTCGGCCTGTGTCCTGGCTCCTCCTCCGGCGGCAGGCCCACCAGAGCGAGCAAGCCGTTGATCTCCTCCCGGTCCAGATCTTCCCAGCGACCGGGGCGCAAGCCGCGGCGTAGGGCGATATTGCCGTAGCGCACCCGGATCAGCCGGCTCACCGTCAGTCCCTGGGACTCCCAGAGGCGGCGCACTTCGCGGTTGCGGCCTTCCTTGAGGGTCACGTGGAACCAGTGATTGGCACCGTCGCCGCCCTGGTCCACCAGGCTGTCGAAGCGCGCCTCACCATCCTCCAGGGTCACCCCCGTAGTCAGCCGCTCCAGGATCTGCGGCGTGACTTCCCCCAGCACCCGTACCGCATATTCCCGCTCCACCTCGCCAGCAGGATGCATGAGGCGGTTGGCCAGCTCGCCGTCGTTGGTGAACAGCAGCAGCCCCTGGGTATTGAGGTCGAGGCGGCCGACGGCGATCCAGCGGCCGTGACGCAGCTTGGGCAGACGCTCGAACACCGTCGGCCGCCCCTCCGGATCGCGCAGCGTGCAGACCTCGCCCACCGGCTTGTAATAGACCAGGACCCGGCGTTTGAGAGTATGGGGGCGCACCACCAGCGGCTTGCCGTCGAGCTGGATGCGCTCGGCGCCGGACACTTGTTGGCCGAGCTGGGCGATCTCGCCGTCGACGGTGACGCGACCGGCGGCGATCCAGTCCTCGATCTGCCGGCGCGAACCCAGCCCCTGCTGGGCCAAGAATTTCTGTAGACGTTCGCTCATGATGAATTCCGTTGGTGAAGACTGGAATGCGCTTCGGCGTCCAGGCTATCCAGATCCCTGAGCTCGGCCAATGGCGGCAGCTCGCCCAGGGTACGCAGGTTGAAGTAATCCAGAAACTCGCGGGTGGTGCCATACAGAGCCGGCCGCCCCGGCACCGCACGATGGCCGATGATCCGTATCCAGCCGCGCTCCTTGAGGGTCTGGAGGATCGCGCTGGACACCGCCACGCCGCGGATCTCCTCGATCTCGCCGCGGGTGATGGGCTGGCGGTAGGCGATCAGCGCCAGCGTCTCCAAGAGCGCCCGTGAATAGCGGCCGGGTTTCTCCTCCCACAGGCGGCTGACCCAACGGGCATAGGCCGCCGGCACCTGCAGTCGCCAGCCGCCGGCGACCTCCACCAGTTCCAGGCCGCGCCCGCGATAGTCCGCGGCCAGTTCGGCCAGGGCCGCGCGCAGCGCCGCCCGCTCCGGCCGCTCGTATTCGTCGAACAGCGCTGCCAGCCGCTCCAGGGAGAGCGGCTCGCCGGCCGCCAGCAGAGCAGCCTCGAGGATCGTTTTCAGGGCCGGCACACCGACGCTCCTCGAGATCCTTGGGGGTATTCACGAGAGCGGCGTCGCTGGCCGGCGCAGCCAGGACGGCGGAGCCGAGACATCGGCGCAGCGAGCGGGGCATGGATGACCCGCGAGCGTAAGTGAACGTGAATACCCCCCAGGATTCGCCACCGGCATGTTCACCCCACCCCCCGCAGCCGCACGTGGATGGGCGCGAAGGGCTGGTTCTGCACCAGCTCCAGCAGCGCCTCGCGGATCAGCTCCAGCACGGCGAGAAAGGTCACCACCACCCCCAGCCGCCCCTCGGCGGGATCGAATAGCTCGTGCAATTGAGTGAAGTGCACCGCATCGAGGCGGGCCAGCAACTGGCTCATGCGTTCGCGCACCGACAAGGCCTCGCGGCTCACCGTGTGGTGGCTATGCCGTTCGGCGCGCTCCAGCGCTGCCCTGAGCGCCGCCAGCAGCTCGGCCAGGCTCACCGCCGGTTGCGGCCGCTGCGCATCGCACGACGGCGGCGCGGCGCGGGCCGGAAACAGGTCGCGTCCCAGCCGCGGCAGGGCGTCCAGCTCCTCGGCGGCACGCTTGTAGCGCTCGTACTCCTGCAGCCGCCGCACCAGCTCGGCGCGCGGGTCCTGCTCTGCGCTCTCCGCCGCCGGTGCCCGCGGCAGCAGCCAGCGCGACTTGATCTCCGCCAGCCAGGCCGCCATCACCAGGTACTCGGCGGCCAGCTCGAAGCGCTGCGCCTCCATCAGCCGCAGATACTCCATGTACTGCTCGGTGACGCGGGCGATGGGGATGTCGAGGATGTCCAGGTTCTGCTTGCGGATGAGATAGAGCAGCAGGTCCAGCGGGCCCTCGAAGGTCTCCAGGAACACCTCCAGGGCATCGGGCGGAATGTAGAGATCCTGGGGCACCTGAGTGTAGGGCTCGCCCCGCACTCGCGCCAGCACCTGGCTCGCGTCGTCCATCCCGTCGCCCGTTCCCGGCTCAGCCCAGGGGGCGAATGCCCACCGCCGCGCGCAGCCGCTCGAGGAAGGGTCTGCTGTAAGCACGCGCCTTCTCCGCGCCTTCCTGCAGAATCTTCTGGATGCGCACCGGGTCGGCAAGCAGCGCCTGATAGCGCTCGCGTGGCTCAGCCAGCACGCTGTTGAGCTTCTCGAACAGGATCTGCTTCATCTCGCCCCAGGCGATGCCCTCCCAGTAGCGCTTGCGCATCGCCTCGCTCTCCTCGCGAGTGGCGAAAGCCTGGTAGATCTGGAACAGGGTCGAGGCATCGGGGTCTTTGGGTTCGCCCGGGGCCTGCGAATTGGTGACGATGCGCATGACCAGCTTGCGCAACTCTTTCTCCGGCGCGAACAAGGGGATGGTGTTGTTGTAGCTCTTGCTCATCTTGCGCCCGTCCAGGCCGGCAAGCACGGCGACGTTGTCATCGACCACCGCCTCGGGCAGCACGAAATGCTCGCCGTAGAGATGGTTGAAGCGCTGGGCGATGTCGCGGGCCATCTCCAGGTGCTGCACCTGGTCCTTGCCCACCGGCACCTGGTGGGCGTTGAACATGAGGATGTCGGCCGCCATCAGGATGGGGTAACTGAACAGGCCCATGGTCACGCCCTTGTCCGGATCGGCATCGCCGGCTTCCAGGTTCTCCTGCACCGCTGCCTTGTAGGCGTGGGCGCGGTTCATCAGCCCCTTGGCGGTGACGCAGGTGAGAATCCAGCACAGCTCCGGGATCTCACGGATGTCGGACTGGCGATAGAACACCGAGCGTTCGGTATCCAGCCCCATGGCCAGCCAGGTGGCGGCGATCTCCAAGCAGGAGCGGTTGACCCGCTCCGGCTCCTGGCATTTGATCAGGGCGTGATAGTCGGCGAGGAAGAAGTAGGAGTTCACGTCCTCGCGGTGGCTGGCCTCGATGCAGGGGCGGATAGCGCCGACGAAATTGCCGAGATGGGGCGTGCCGGTGGCGGTGATGCCGGTCAGTACGGTCTTTTTGCTCATGGCGTGCAGCGGTTCCTCAGGCGTTACCGAGCAGTAAGGACAGGATCAGATGCAAGAAATGGATGATCGGGCCGAGCAGCAGCGGCAGCCAGCCCAGTGCCAGCAACAGCAGCACGATCAGCATGCCGTAGGGCTCCAGGCGGGCCATCCGCCAGGCCAGACGCGGCGGCAGGATGCCCATCAGCACCTTGGAGCCATCCAGCGGCGGAATCGGCAGCAGGTTGAGCGCCGCCAGCACCACGTTGATGGAAATGCCGGCCACGCCCATGTAGTACAGCGGCAGCCCGGCCCAGCCCAGCACCGGGGCCAGCGTCAGGCCGAGCTTGAGCAGCAGCGCCCAGACCAGGGCCATGGCCACGTTGGCGGCGGGACCGGCCAGCGCCACCCAGACCATGGCGTGGCGCGGTCGCGGCACCCGGCTGAGATCGACTGGCACCGGCTTGGCCCAGCCGAAAATGAAGCCGCCGAGGAAGAACAGCACCAGCGGCAGCAACACCGTACCGATAGGATCGACATGGCGCAGCGGGTTGAGGCTGAGCCGACCCAGGGTCTTGGCGGTAGGGTCGCCGAACTGCAGCGCCACCCAGCCGTGGGCCACCTCGTGCAGGGTGATGGCCAGCAGCACCGGGGGAATCCAGACGATCAGTTTCTGAATCAGAGTAAGCTCTTGCATCGGGCGATTATAAGCCAAGCGCCTGCCGTGCGCCCGGATAAGCGAGCGGCGCGCTCAGGCGAGGAAGGCGCTGGCGTCACCTCGCCCCTGGCGCAACAGCACGGGGGCCTCGCCAGAGAGGTCGAGCACCGTGGTCGGCTCGTGGGAACAGGGACCCGCTGCGATCACCAGGTCCACCTGATGCTCCAGGCGGGCGCGAATCTCCTCGGGATCGTTCAGCGGCAAGTCCTCGCCGGGCAGGATCAGAGTGCAGGAGAGGATGGGTTCATCCAGCTCGGCCAGCAGGGCCCGCACGATGATGTGGTCGGGCACGCGGATGCCGATGGTGCGCCGCTTGGGATTCCACAAGCGGCGCGGTACCTCGTGAGTGGCGCGCAGGATGAAGGTGAACGGCCCGGGGGTTGCCGCCTTGAGCAGCCGGTACTGCCAGTTGTCGACCCGGGCGTAGGTGGCGATCTCCGAGAGATCGCGGCACACCAGGGTAAAGTTGTGGCTGCTGTCGAGGCGGCGGATGCGGACGATGCGCTCCATCGCCCCCTTGTCGCCGAGGCGACAACCCAGGGCATAGCTGGAGTCGGTGGGATAGGCGATCACCCCGCCCTCGCGCAGGATCTCCACCGCCTGACGGATCAGGCGCGGCTGCGGATTGTCGGGGTGGATCTGGAAGAACTGGCTCATGAGGGCGGGTGCGGCTCGGATCGGGCTGACGCACCTTGCCAAGGGCCGCGCTCGACGTCAAGGTGGGGCTGCCGAGCCGCTCGCTGGGCCAGCCCCAGCAAAACCCCGATTCAACCCTGCTCGGCCAGATAGGCCCGATAATCGGCCTCGTCCATCAGCGCTGCCAGCGCCTGCACATTGGCTGGGCGCAGCTTGAACAGCCAGCCGCCGCCCTCGGGCTCGCGGTTGACCAGAGCCGGATCGTCGGCGAGGCGCTCGTTCACCGCCACCACCGTACCGGCCATCGGCGCCAGCACGTCGCTGGCGGACTTCACCGACTCCACCACCGCTGCCGCCTCGCCCTGGCCGAGCTCGCGCCCGGGCGCGGGCAGCTCGACGAAGACCAGATCGCCCAACTGCTCCTGGGCGTAGCCGGTGATACCGACCAGCGCCAGACCTTCGTCGTCCAGCCGCACCCATTCGTGGTCGAAGGTGTATTTCAACTCGCTCATCGTGACTCTCGCCTCTGTACCAGGGGAAACGGCGCTCACGATAGCGGCGGCCCGATCATTACGGAAATTGATTGTGGAAATTCGATGATTTGACCGGCTTATGACAGGCCGCCGGCCGGCATCCCAGCTGCCGGCGGCCCCTGATCAGGCCGCCGCCTCCGCCACTTTGCTGCGCCAATGGTGGCAGGCCACCTGGCGTCCGCCCTCGGCCAGCTCTAGCTGCGGCGCACGCTCGGCGCAGAGCCGGTCGGCCCACGGGCAGCGGGTGCAGAACACGCAGCCGGAGGGCGGATTCAGCGGCGAGGGTAGCTCGCCTGCGAGCACGATGCGGCGCTTGGCCCGTTCCTTCTCCGGGTCGGGGATGGGCACAGCCGAGATCAGCGCCTGGGCGTAGGGATGTAGCGGCCGCTGGAAAAAGGCATCACGCTCGGCCAGTTCCATCACCTTGCCCAGGTACAGCACCATGATGCGGTGGCTGATGTGGCGCACCACCGACAGGTCGTGGCTGATGAACAGCAGGCTCAGCCCGAACTCCTGCTGCAGTTGCATCAGCAGGTTGATGACCTGGGCCTGAATGGAGACGTCCAGGGCCGAGACCGGCTCGTCGCAGACGATCAGCCTGGGGCGCACGATCATCGCCCGGGCGATGCCGATGCGCTGGCACTGGCCGCCGGAGAACTCGTGCGGGTAGCGGTTGATCATCTGCGGCAGCAGGCCGACCTTGGCCATCATCTCCTGCACCCGGGACTTGCGCTCGGCCTTGGACAGCCCCGGCTCGAACACCTTGAGCGGCTCGCCGATGATGTCGCCTATGGTCATGCGCGGGTTGAGGCTAGCCAGCGGGTCCTGAAAGATGATCTGCAGCTCCCGGC